>JBDNJN010000077.1:0-3919 GCA_041687725.1 Pseudanabaena sp. | reverse complement strand
TGCTTTTGCCAAGAATTTAGGAGCGTCAATAATTGTCCCGTCACTCATCGCAACAGCGTGAGTAACACCAAAATCTAAGCCAATCGCACCGTCACCAGTTTCACGCACCACCTCACAATTTACAGTGATTGATGCGTACCATTTACCATGACGCAAAACAATGGTGCAAGTAGTAGGAAGTCCCCACTGTCTTGCTTTGCCACGCATCTGAATCTTGCCAAGGTTAGACAGATCTAAATAGCCGTTTACTCCATCGGTTAAGGCTGCCCATCCTGATTTCGCAGGATAAGTCCAGCCTGAATAATGGCGAATTGACTTGAATTTGGGATAACCACCTTTACCAGTAAAGAAGCGTTGATATGCAAAATCAACCCGCTTCAAGGTTGCTTGCAGTGCTTGAGAGCCAAGTTCTTTGTACTCAGTCCACACCTTTTTAAATTCTGGCAAGCGGTTCTGTTGGTCAAAATAGTTAACCGACACACCTTCACGCTGATAGCTATCTCGACGATCCGCAAGTGCGGAATTGTAAAGATAGCAATGCATTCGCCGCCATGCACAAAGAGTTTTCTCTTGCTTGGCGGTTGGATACAGGCGAAAAGTAGTGCGGCGTGTTGACATGTCATTATTGTATCATATATAAGCTACGTTGAGGAATAAAACTTTAAGAGTTAGATTAAAAACTAACGGATAGAATCTCTGAATTGGCGAAGAGTTTTGCCAATTGATATAAATTCTTCATTTTTAATCAGCGCGGAAACAACCTCGGGACTACTGGTATTTACCAAATCGTTATAAGCCTGAATCGATTCATTCAGTTGAACAGTATCAATATCCACCAACTCCTGATCACTGGCTTGAGCAATAGTAAATTCCTTGGCTGAGTCTATTGACTTCACACGCTCTATACTTCTCGAACTAAAAAGACCACTCATAGCCTGAATTAGAAATAAAACCTTTGTTGGATTTGCGCCTGAATTAACAAGAGAGGCAGCAATTGTAGCTTGTGCTTGAGTTCCACCTGCTCCTAGGACAGCGATTGTTATATTACCCAGCGAAGCGATCGCCCTATCGCGACTGTCGATACTCATCCTAGGCTCGGTTAGAAAATTCCTAGAAACGCCTTTCAAAACTTGCAGTCTAGACAATGCGGTTTCCCGACTTCGGGAGATTTGTTGTGTTGTAAGCTCCTGTAATGTACTACTAAGCCCACTCCCTGTTGGTAGTACGACAGTGGGATTAACACCACTCGCAAAACCAGCCCCACCTTTACTAGGAGCTGTTAGCGTTGTCGTTTGGGCCTGACTAGGCAATTGCAGGGAGTTCAAAAACAAAGGACTCAAACTCAAAGAAAGCAAAAAAGACTTGATCTTTAACATAGTGATCTTTCAAAAAATTAGGTTATTTAGGCAGGAAATTAAAGCCATAGCTGACATTCAAGACTAAGACCGTCCCACCAACCGAGTTGTTAGTTAGATCGCCACCAGTAAGTCCAATCGTGAGGGGAACTTTGGGAAAGGGAAGATAGGAAACACCCACATTTACACCGATACCACTCCAAGCTGCGCCAAGCCCAACTTGGGGATGCACCTGCAAGCCAACGCCTGTAAAAACGCCTGTACTAGCATTTCCTTGGCGAAAATTGCCACCACCAACACCAAATGTAAACGAAATCGGCATCTCATTAAATGTATCGCCAGCTTGTAGCAGCGAGTAAGTGGATACAGCGCCATAGACAGATGAAGGAATTACGCCCTCAGTACCATATTGAGCAAAGGAATTCCATCCTGCCGCCACGGCCACTTGATTTGTACCTTCAGCATAGATAACGCGGTGCAATTTGGCATCAAATGTACCGTTAGAACCAAAGTTTTTAATGCTGCCCATGTTAAAAGAAAGTTCTAGACCGACAGCATTTATAGGGTCACCTAGACCAAAACCAGTACTGATACTGCCATCGACATTGGATCTTGCTTTACCAGCAGTTGCCGCTGATGCTCCAATAAAAGCATCACCCCAACCAGCCCCAAATCCGCTAGGGATACCAAAATTCAAGTTAGGTGAATAACCCACGGACGCGGCGATGATTTTAGGCAATGGTTCGATCAGTAAATTTTGCTTTTCAACATCAGTTTTTGCTTCTTGAGCAATTACGATCGCCTGATTAGAAACATTTGGAGTATTTAATTTTAAATATTTAGCTTGATTGATTGGTGAAAGCTCAGTCAACTTTTTTGTGACTAATTTAGTAACTGAAGATTTCTGTGTCACCTTCGTGGAAATCGGAAGATTGCCTTTTGATTCGATCTCTTTATTGCTAACCTCAGCATTAGCAGCCATAGCTCGACTCACACATATTAAACAGGCGATCGTAAACATTGAAATGCTATTAGCCAGAGACTTCATTCTCTTCACCTAAAACTTATCTGTCTGCCACATCTTACAACAACATCCTACATATTAACTTAACAATTATTGAAAGTTCAAAAAAATATTTATCATTAAATTGTCAGTATTTTTAATAAGGCTCAATAGGTGTTTCGGAGAGTTGTTTTGAATACAAACTCTGCACCCTTTAAAGCCTCAATAGGCTGTAAAGGGTGCAGAGAAATTTTTGAAAGTGCCGCTTTGCGGCACTTTCAAAAATTTCTCTGGGGTTTATGAAAGCGCAAAGCGCTGTAGCGATCGCCAAAAACAAAAAATATAATCGCCAACTACTAAATTTATGAGTATAATTTTGAAAACGATTATCATTTTTTAAGCGTCTATGCTTGAAGTAAAAAACCTGTCAGTTAGATATCGCGAGGTCGCCGCACTCTCGGATATTTCTTTTAGCATCAAATCTGGCTCACTAGTGGGCTTAATTGGCGCTAATGGCGCAGGCAAAAGCACTTTGCTCAAAGCCATGTTGGATCTGATTCCTGCTCAAACAGGTCAAGTTTTTTATAACAGAAGACCACTCAAGCAGCAACGTCAAAAAGTCGCTTATCTCCCACAGCGATCGCAGATTGATTGGGACTACCCTGTAACTGTCTGGAATGTGGTAATGATGTCGCGCACTTTGCACAGTGGTTGGTTTGGACAAATCAGCCGACAGTCCACAGAAATTGTGCGGGAAGTATTAGAGCGGGTTGAACTTTACGAATTACGCGATCGCCCGATTAAACAGCTTTCAGGTGGACAGCAGCAGCGTGTATTCTTGGCGAGAGCTTTGGCGCAACAAGCGGATATTTTGTTGCTAGATGAGCCATTGACTGCGGTTGACAAAAAAACTGAGGCGTTAATGTGGAATATTTATCATGAGCTAAGGCAAGAAGGTAAAACTTTACTGATTAGCTGTCATGAATGGGGCGATACCCTCGATCGCTATGATCAGTTATTACTACTCAATCGCTATTTGGTCGCCAGTGGCACACCGCGCCAAGTATTAACGCCTGCGAATATTCAAAGTGCTTACGGTGCATCGGTTGAGCAAATCGATCAACGCGATCGCGAAGAATTATTATTTTGCTAAAATCCCAAAAATAGAGTGGACGCTTTGCGTCCACTCTATTTTTGGCTGTTTCGCTATAAAATAAACGATATGGACAGATTGATTTGGTTTAGATAATATCCATGCTTCAAATTACAAAATACGCATCGATCGCGATCAATGAAATTAGCATTACTGCCATCCGATCGCAAGGTGCTGGTGGTCAAAACGTGAATAAAGTCTCGACGGCGATTCATTTACGTTTTGATATCAATGCATCTTCGCTATCGCCTATTTATAAAGAACGATTAGTGACATCCTCCCGACGCTCAACTGAGTACAGTTAGAGCGCGGGCTTCCCGAAGAAAGCTCTTTTACAGGAGACTCGTACTTTGAGCTTTACGTCCGAAGATACAGGTCATCGTCTTTTGGACTCACTGCACCAGTTTC
>JBDNJN010000076.1:0-11818 GCA_041687725.1 Pseudanabaena sp. | reverse complement strand
ACTCAACATTTGGTGGCATCGGTAGACAGATCGTTTTATCTCCTGATGTTGTTCGGGCTTTGCGTTTTTCCATAGGACTTTTTCTCTCAATTCGTCCACTTCTCCTATTTTATCAAACACAAACTAATTTAGAACGAGGCACAAGCAGGAGGAGGATTGATGCAAGGCAAAACTTGGAGGTAAATTGCAATCAACCTTACAAGAAAGTTGATTTCTACGTTCCAAAACACACAAAGCAAATGGCGACGCTTTGCGTCGCCATTTGCTTTGTGATCACAAAATCGTGAGCGGATCGACATCGATCGCCACTCTGACTATTTTAGAATTAACCAACATTCGCAACTTTTCTAAGCTTGGTACATTTGGCAAAACTTCAGGCATAAACTTCAGCAAAATTTGCCAGCGATAACGATTGGCGACTTTTGCGATCGTCGCGGGAGTTGCGCCTAAAATATCCCAATCATTCTCTAATTGCCGCAAATATTCCGCTAGCTCATTGGCAGCCTTCTCTACGGCTGTTTCGCTCTCACTATTGAGATGAATCAATACCATCTGTCCCATTGGTGGATAACGCAGCGCCTCACGCATTTCTAACTCTGTCTGCATAAATGCTTCTAGTTGATAGCTTTGCACTGCTTGCATGGCGGGATGTTCAGGCGTGTAAGTTTGCATGATTACTTTGCCATCTTCTTCACCACGCCCCGCTCGACCTGCTACCTGTAGCAAGGTTTGCGCGGCTCGTTCGCCTGCACGATAATCAGAAAAATTTAATAATCCATCCGCAGAAACAACCCCAACTAAAGTTACTTGAGGAATATCTAAACCCTTAGTTAACATCTGCGTACCCACTAATAAATCTGCTTCTCCCGAACGAAATTGATCAATGAGAAGTCGATGCTGATCTTTGTTGCGGGTCGTATCACTATCAAAGCGAATCAAGCGAATATCTGGAAATAGTTTTGCGAGTTCCTGTTCCACTTTTTGTGTACCACTGCCAAAGTATTTGAAATAGGGAGAACTGCATTGGGGACAAACTTTGGGCTGGATCAGGGTGTAGTTGCAATAGTGGCAGCGTAGATGGGCGAATTTAGGCTGATGGGCGGTTGGGGCGATCGGATCGTGATAAGAAAGCGACACATCACAATTAGGACATTCCGCAACATAGCCACAGGAACGACAGGAAACAAAGGTGCTAAATCCACGCCGATGGATAAATAGAATCCCTTGCTGCTTTGCTGCCAACATTTCAGCGATCGCCTCTTGCAATTTTCGACTCAAAATCGAATAGTTACCCGCCTTAAATTCATGGCGCATATCCACAACTTCAATCGGTGGCATGGCTTTATTGCCAATGCGATTAGGAAGTTCCAGATAAATAGATTTACCCTCTTGATGAGCATAAATCGCTTCTGCTGAAGGAGTCGCCGAGCCAAGCACTAAGGGAATATTCTCTAACTGCGATCGCCACTCAGCGATCGTGCGGGCATGGTAACAGGGCTGCGGTTGATCTTGTTTAAAGCAACTGTCATGCTCTTCGTCCATCACGATTAAACCCAAGTTAGCAAGCGGCGCAAATACCGCCGATCGCGTCCCAATCACAATTTGTGCCTCACCCGTCAGCATCAATCGCCATGTATCAAAGCGCTCACCATCCGATAAATGACTATGATAAACATTCACTTTCGCATCGCCAAACCGCGCTCGAAAGCGATCGGTAAGCTGTGGAGTTAAACCAATTTCAGGAACGAGAACCAACGCCGATTTACCTGCCGCGAGAACTGGGGCGATCGCTTGCAAATATACTTCGGTTTTTCCTGAACCTGTAACCCCATGCAAGAGAAAATGCAATGCAGTTTGATCGGCGATCGCTTGCAAAATTTGTTGTAAAGCCGCATCTTGATCGGGAGTTAAATCTTTGGGGCGATCGCGTGTAACTGTATGGCTCTTACCACCTAAACGCAGCGATTCTTGTTTAGATATCGCCAAATATCCCTTATTTGCTAAAGTTTGGATCGTTGTCGCTGATGTCTTTGCGAGTTTAAATAATTGTGTCTTTAAACATTCACCACTTTGATGTTGCAAAATCGTGAGGATTTCTACTTGTCTTTCTGTTAATTCACTATCAGGCTCTTTAAGCAAAATAACAATATCTTCATATTTTGGTTGTGGTCGATGGGGCAGTTCTAAAACAGTTTCTATCCATTCTAATTTTTGTAATTCTTTTAAGCCTAAACTTGTATATCTTCCCAACTTTTGATAAATATAACGCCGACTAATTCCCTTAGTATTAGTCTTATGTTCCTGTAAAAAATCCCAAACCATCTGCGCCGCTTTTGAGATCGCCCTCACCCCTAGCCCCTCTCCCTGAGAGAGAGGGGAACCAGAATCTCCCTCCCCCTCTCCCCTAGGGAGAGGGGGCTGGGGGGTGAGGGTCTTAATTTTAATTCGATAATGCGATTGATCCAATAACTTAGGCGGAAGTGCAGTTTTGACCGTCTGAATTAGAGGTGTCCGATAATAGTCCGCAGTGCGGATCAGCATTTGCCAATAGGTTTGAGGAAAAATCCCTGAACTAATTACCGAACTTACCGTTTTAATTTCTATTTCACTATCCGCAACTTGAGAAGTCTCAGAAATTTGTAAAGCGATCGCCCCCACATGACGAGTACCCAATGGAATACTCAGAATATCCCCAACTTGAATAATTACATCTTCAGGGATGCGATAAGTCAGCAAATCGTCAAGCCCAATGCAATCAACTGAGACGCTAACATAGCGATGATTAGGGCGATCGCTGCTAACACTCATCAAATCAAATAATTCCATATTGTAAATACATGAATCCAGATAAATCTCAGCCTTGGCTGCAAGAAAGCCTATTACAGCACATCCAGTTATTACTGTATAGCTTTCATCATTGGACTGGGAATGATTTAATTTCAATCCGCGATCGTCAATCACTATTAGAAACTGCTAGCTTACTATTTAATGCTGATTTTGTGATTGTTTCTCACGGAACTCAAGCCGACCCAATCCTGAACTATGGCAATCAAAAAGCTCTCGACTTATGGAAGATGGATTGGCAAACTTTTACATCAACGGCATCGCGCTATACGGCTGAACCGATGGAGCGTAGTGAAAGAGAGCAACTTTTAGCACAAGCAAAATCTCAAGGCTATATTAGCAATTATCGCGGAATTCGGATTGCAAGTACAGGCGATCGCTTTTATATAAATCAGGCGATCATTTGGAATGTCGTAGATCGGCAAGGCAAAGTTTGGGGACAAGCCGCCACATTTCATAACTGGCAAGCGATTTAGTAAGTAAGCAAAAAAACTTAAAACCCAAAAAGCTGTGGCGATCGCCACAGCTTTTTGGGTTTTGATTTTTATTACGACTATCTACTTAGTATATTAAAATCATTAAAGATTGATAAGATTTACTGCAAAATTGGCTCTAATAAATACCTCAAAAACTTTATGATTATTGCGATCCCAGAACCACTCAAAACTATCACGACTTTTGCTCATCCTATTTTGATGACGCTTACGCTGATCTTGGCGATTTATGCAGGTTATGTCGGCTGGCAATATCGGAGAATTCGCAGTACCGAAGGCGAAGAGAAAAAAGCCCTAATTGCCAAACGTTATAACCTTTTACATCACAACCTTGGATCTATATTCTTGGTGTTGATGGTGGCGGGTATGGTCGGTGGCGTGGCTGTAACTTACAACAATAATGGCAAACTGTTTGTGGGGGCGCATCTCATCGCAGGTTTGGGCTTAGCCTTCTTAGCAGCATTGTCGGCGGCTCTAGCTCCTTTGCTGCAACGGGGCAAAGAATGGGCGCGAGTTACGCATATTGCTGTGAATACATTATTGATTGGTGTATTCGCGTGGCAAGCTGTGACTGGGCTGGAGATTGTGCAGAGGATTTTGGCGCAAATGTCCAAAGTTTCTTAAGTAGGCAATCACAAAGAAACCCAGAAAGCTGTGGCGCACGCTGCGCGTGCGCCACAGCTTTTTGGGTTTCTTTAAGATAAAAACTTAACTAAAGCTTCGGCTTTATCCCAAGCTGCACCATTTTTCAAGATTTCAGAAGCAAGTTTGACACCTTCTGCCCAATTACTAGCTGCACCACCAATTCGCAGAGCTAAGCCGCTATTGAGAGCCACACAATCAATTTGAGCTTGGGTTCCTTTTCCTTGCAAAACTGATCGCAAAATCTCAGCATTTTCTTGGACATTGCCACCCTTAAGACTCTCAATCGGTGCATGAGTTAGTCCTAATTCTTGAGGGGCGATCGCCTCTTCTGTGACAATTCCATTTCTCAAAAATGAGATATCCGTCAAATCGCCCAAACCTGCTTCATCAATACCTTCACGGCTATGTAAAACTACTGCTTGCTGAAGATCGAGCAAGCGCAAAGCTTCCGCTAGAGTATGCGTTAATTGCTTGTTATAAACACCTAAAACTTGAGCCGTGGGATTTAGAGGATTAACAAGGGGACCAATCAAATTAAAAATAGTGCGGATTCCTAAACTCTTGCGGATTGCGCCGACAGCTTTCATGGCTGGATGCCAATTAGGAGCAAATAGAAAAGTAATTCCCACAGCAGGTAAAGCTTCGTAAATCTTTTCTGTTGATGTTGCTAGATGAAGCCCGATCGCTTCCAAGACATCTGCCGAACCAGACTTACTCGACACCGCCCGATTACCATGTTTCGCCACAGGTATTCCCGCCGCCGCCACCACAAAAGCAACGGAAGTAGAAATATTAAAAGTCGAAGCACCATCGCCGCCCGTACCACAGGTGTCAATCAAAGGTTTGGAGCGATCAACAATATCACCAAATTGCTGCTTAAATTTCTGACCTTCACTTTGAGATTGCAGCACTTTCGCCATTGCAGCTAATTCTGAAGCTTCAATTCCTTTAAATTGCAAAGCCGTTAAAATTGCCCCCGATAGCTCTGGCGCGATCGCCCCTTCTAGCCAACCTTGCATGAGCGATGTCGCTTGCTCAGTGGCTAGAGATTGCCGATCAATAAGCTGCTTTAATAGTTGAGACCAATTTTGTTCCATGATTCCCTTTAAGATGGTGCTTTGTATTGCTTGATTTGTATTGCTTAAAAGGATACAACTCTTTGCGATCGCATTAAACAATACAAAACTCAGTTACACCGCTTTATTCTTTTTATCAAATAGAACTAAAACAGTTTGAACAATTAATTTCAAATCGTACCAAATACTCCAGTTCTTACGATATTCAATATCATAGTTAACTACTTCCGCAAAAGTCCTCACACTAGATCTTCCATTTACTTGCCACACGCCTGTAATTCCTGGCTTTACATCTAGTCGATTCCATTCGCTATAACGCTCATTATGATATTCAACGTCTAACTCATAGGAATTAATTTCGTTAAATGTGGGGGGGCGAGTCCCGACTAAACTCATGTCACCAATTAAGATATTCCAAAATTGTGGAAGTTCATCAAGACTGGTCTTTCTCAAAAACTTACCAACTTTAGTTACACGCGGATCTTTGGCATTTTTAAAAAATTTACCACTAGCAGTATCATCTTCGGTTGAACCTTTTTCTTGTGGACTTATCTGAATCTGATTTTCAACCTTGATTTTTCATTGTTCGGCATTTTTTACCATTGATCGGAATTTCCAAATCCGAAATGGCTTACTCAATAGTCCACAACGAATTTGTCCAAACAAAATATTACCTTTGCTTTCTGACACAATGGCGATCGCGATCGGGATTGATAAAATAGCTGTAAAGCTTAAGCCAATTAATGAGCCAACGATATCAATTAATCTTTTGATTGGACTGCGTACTGAAGGATGTACTGGCACGCTGGGATCAATATCAATGAAGGGGAATAAAAACTTTAATATTGAGTAAAAGACTCTGAGCAAAAGAATTCTTTTGAATAATTGCTGAGTGCGAAATAGGAACAGCCCAGACTTAGTAATGTTACTAACTTTAGTCTTCTGAATTGAATTAGTAACCCGAAAAGTATTGGTAACCTGCTCAATCACAAATACGTTGCTAAGAGAAGAAAGTCTAATTAAAGCATTGACAGCTTCACTTACACTCCACAAAGTTAATTCTGTCTCATTTACTATCGCTATTTTGAGGCAGTTAGTTAACGCTCCTAATCCTGCACTATCCATCACAGTAGTATGGCTCATGTCAACAACAATCCTTTTATAAGCTTCATCTTCATTGCAGATAGCTTGGAAATCCAGCAGAAATTCGCGGGCGTTAGAAAAAATAAATTTTTCAGGGGTAAATATAAACGCTATCTCATCGAAGGTGACTATTGAGGCTTGTTTATAATCCCTGTTTTGACTGGCTCGATTACCATTAATATTTTTGCCAACAGGAACATAAACAGATTGAGGATAAAGACTCGCGATCGCTTCACTTCTAACTACGAGTAGATCGAGTACATCCAACTTCATTAATATCCATGCTGCTAGACCTATATCTTGAAAGCGCGTTTTAGATTCTATATAAACAATTTTACTGCGACAGAAATATCTAGCAACTATCAGGTAGGGAATGGAAAATGCTGATCCCGTTGAAACGACTAAATCTGGCTTCTGGCGAGGAATTACTTTGAATGCCAAGATTAAATTGCGAATAATATTTAGTGTGTTGCTTGGAGCATATCCCCAGTATCTCTGACTATCTTCTATTTCACGCTCAGTGGTACTAGTCCGTAATGAGATCCATAGGCGATCGCTAAAGTTATGCCAAAAAGGTTGCAAACTTTGCGTATATCGAAAATATCCCCCTGAGGCACTAACAAGCATCAATTTTTGGGATCGATATCTCTCCTTTAGATATTTACACAATTGCGTCTCATCAACTATGGGAATCACCGTAGATGTTTGTTGTAACTTAATAAATTTGACGAGATCACCTGGCGATCGGGCGATCGCAATTCCTCGTTGCTCAAATTCCTCTGCAACTTCTATTTGATAATTATCAATATACTCTCGAAAGCGCTGTAAGCGTGGAACCAGAACATAAGGCGTGTCTTTATCTTCTAGGAACTGAGCAATACCTTCATCACAATGACTAATGATCAGACTGGCTTCATCAACAAAGCGTAAAAGTTCTTGCTCAGATAAATTTCGATAAACTTTAGAACCATCAGGAAAATAGGTTGATGCACCATATTGGACTAATACTTCTTCGCTAATTAGTCGATATTTGATTAAAAGTTCTACCCAACGTAGGAGTGCATTAAATTGATATTGTTCTGTACCAACTGTGACTAAAAGCATATTTTTAAGATTTACTATATCAGAACAAAATAATCTCTGATTTCTCTGTCATTTTATACAGATGATATAATAATACCCCTAAAACTGACTAGCTAATGATATCAAACACTACAATATCAGATGACATAATTGTTAGAAACTCAAACTTATGATTAAAGCTATTTGGAATGGTGTTGTACTTGCGGAGAGCGATCGCTGCGAAGTTGTGGATGGCAACCAGTATTTTCCTGCTGATTCTTTGAATATGGAATACTTCAAGCCCAGTAATACCAATACAACTTGTGGCTGGAAAGGAGTAGCCAGTTATTACAGTGTTGAGGTTAATGGGGAAACTAATAAAGATGCAGCTTGGTATTACCCTGAGCCAAAGGATGCTGCTAAACAAATCAAAGGTCATATCGCCTTTTGGCGCGGCGTAAAAGTACAGGCATCATAAAAGAAACCCGCGTTAAGCATTAACTTCTTTGCGCGGAATTCTTTTATGCGTTCATTGCTTTGATCTGAGCATGGCGAGATGCGGGAGAGTTAACGCGATGTAAGGCGCTACGCGGTAGGACTCGCAAAACTTCTTCCGTTGTAGTTATGCCAGAGTTTAGCTTGTCGATCGCGGCTAGTCGGAACGAATTAAAATCAATTTCATTGAGATAACGATTCATTTGGGTAATCGTGCCTTCATAAATCATTTGCCGAAAAGCATCATCGATATCGATTAGTTCAACGATCGCCTCACGTCCGATATAGCCAGTAAAGAAGCATTTTTCGCAGCCTTTACCTTTCCGCCATCGGCTGGGATCGATATCTTCGCGATCAAGTCTTAGGGATATTAGCTCTGCCGAGTTCGGCTGATAAGGGGCTGAACAATGGGGGCAATTTTTGCGAACAAGGCGTTGGGCGACCACACCAAGCAGGGCATCACTAATTAATCCGGGATCTGGGCCCAAATCCTTAAGTCGAGGGATGGCGCTAACCGCATCGTTAGTTGCATAGTTGACAAAACCAAATGCCCCGTAAGCGCCGCCCGTACCACGGTTTCCGCAGTTTCGGGATCACGAACTTCGCCTACCATCACGATATCAGGATCTTGTCTGAGGATTGCGCGTAGCCCTGCCGCAAAAGTCATGCCTGCGGGTTCACAAACCTGAGTTTGCGTGATATTTGGCAAGATATATTCAACGGGATCTTCAACGGTGATCACGTTGACATGTTCTTGGGCGATCGCCTGCAAGCTGGTGTAGAGAGTGCTAGTTTTGCCTGAGCCTGTTGGGCCTGTCAAGATGATCAGCCCTTGGGGTTGTCGCAGCCAACTGTCATAAATTTTTAAAGCGCGATCGCTAAAGCCTAAAGATTCCAAATGATTAGAGAAAGGATTGTCGCGAGGGAGTAAGCGAATTACCGCTTTTTCTCCGCAGACACAAGGCAATGTACTCACACGCATATCCAGATTCAGTTGCAGACTTTCTTTGCTGGTATACTCCTTGCCGATCCGTCCATCTTGGGGTCGGCGACTATCAGCAATATCCATATCGGACATTACTTTCAGCGCCACAATCATTTTGCGGCTGATTTCAAGAGGCAGCGTTTTGATATCGCGCAAGATGCCATCAATGCGATAGCGGACTCGTAAACCTGTGGGCGTTGGCTCTAGGTGAATGTCACTAGCACGGTGTTGTAAGGCGATCGAGATTAGGGCATTGATCCGCCGAGTCTGATCGACCGCTTGAGAAAGATACATTTCGGTAACTTCGCCAATATCTACTTGCTCGGTTTCACCCGTGAGCGGATTGATCGACTGTGCCGAATGAATTTGATTAGGATTAGGAATATTTTGGCGGCGAAACCATGCGCGATAGCTAGCGGAACTAATCTTAATTACTTTGATTTCCGTCAAAGTGCGATCGGCGATCAGTTTAATATGTTCATCCGTCAAAGCTTGAGGACTACCTATATAAAAGCAATTGCGCCACAACAATAATGGAATTACAGGCGGTAAAATTCTACGATCTTCAAATTCACGAAAAAATCGATGAGTTAAATCTTGATCTAAGCAACTCAAATCCACATTGCCATTAATGTCGACTAAAACCTGTAACGCTTCTTCACAAGAAGCAATGTTACCGTGACGCAAACGCTTCCAGACTGATTCCCCGCCGCCTAATTTTGCGATCGCTTGACCCATTCTCGTAAGCCTACTCGTAGAACTTGCCAACATATTACAGCAAGAATGAATCCCCCGTCTCTATTTTTGCTACAGCGCCTTGCGCTAAGCTGATCGGCATTTAGAATGCATATCAAAAACCAGAAGATGATTGTGCCGCGCTTCGCGCGGCACAATCATCTTGCAACTTAAAGGCGAATCTTACCATAAAAAATTATCTGTATCACTAGGCTGTATAGCTATTCCTATGTTTTTAAAGCTTTGAACAGATATCTATAGGGTATGATGCAACAGATATCCTAAAAATGACCCGTAGAGTAATCTTGCGTATATCAAGTAGCTCAAGACTAATTTTAACTCGTTACGCACTGTCAATTATATTTCTGAATTAATCGTGAAAAAATCACTCAACTATTCCCTAAAGCAAAGTATCCTCGCCGCGATCGCTGTTAGTTGTATTGCAGTTGTGTCAGCTTGTCAGCAACCACCTGCAACCACAGAGACTGCGGCTACATCTACAGCAAAAGCTACGACAACTGCGAGTCCTAGTGCATCAGCTTCTCCCTCAGCAAAGCCTACCGAAACCGCTTCAACTAAAGGCAATGCTAGTCTTGACAAGGTTGCAGGTGAGTATACAGTTGTTTTAGATCCTAAAGTTTTGGCTGATGCTGAAAAAGAAGGTGTGAAGTCTGTAACTGGCAAATGGTCAATTAAACAAGAAGGCACTTTTGAAGCAACTCTCAAGGCGGTCTCTACTAAAGATGAAGTGCAGGAAATCAAAACTGCTGGCAAAATTACCATCGAAGATGGCAAGGTTGTCTCTCAAGTCGAAACAGTGAATGGTGAGAAACCACCCCAAGCTCCGCCTAAACAGCCCTATACTCTGTCCGCAGATGGCAAAGAGCTACAAGCTGATGGTCAGCCAGTAAAATTGGTCAAACAATAGCTTTTACCTATGTTTTAGGTAAGGATCGCAACCCAAACATAGCTCGGCGGGCTTCGCCCGCCGAGCTATGTTTGGGCTTTACTAGTTATTTGGTTTGCGATTCTTACCCTTTTTATTTTTATGTATAACAGCTTATATTCGTCTCACGATCGCATCTATAACTTTGAAGAATTAGCCTTTCCCACCGAAGGTGTAGAAATTGATTTAAATGATTTGGGCGATATCGCGAAACGCCCATATATTGCCTTCAATATGGTGTCTAGTGTTGATGGGAAAGCAACAACTCATGCTGGACAACTTACAGGCTTAGGATCGCGCCCCGATCGCCTATTAATGAAACGACTGCGATCGCAATTTGATGCCATCTTAGTTGGTGGAACAACTCTGCGCCAAGATGATTTTATCCCCACCTTACCTCCCGAATTAGGTGAAGAGCGCCAAAAAAACTTTTTGCAGCCGCAACCATTGGGTATTGTAATTACTAATTCAGGCAATTTGCCAAGCGAAGATCGATTTTGGGAGGCGGGAAAAGATTTGCGAGTTGTCTTGACAGGCGAGAATACGGCGATCGCGGCATGGGTAAATGATCAAGCTCAAGTTTTCCGATTCCCAACTCAAGACAACCAAATTGATTTAAAACAAGTATTACCAATGCTGTTTCAGCAACTTGGCATTAAGCGACTCTTAGTTGAAGGTGGTTCCACCTTAAATTATTCGCTCATTTCTCAGGGCTTAGCTGATGAATTATTTTTGACTTTATCTCCTCACATAGTTGGTGGTGTCGATAATATGACTGTTGTTAGTGGTGCTGGCTATGGCTTAGGTGGCGGCGACTTACCAAAGCTGAAGTTGCGATCGCTATATCAACATGAATCTGAGTTATTTTTGCGCTATCAATTTAATTCATAGCAAACCCAGATGATTGTCTTACAAAAAATCTGGGGTTGGGTTCATCGCAAAGCGGAGATGATATAGCGATCGCCTTTCACTTGGGGATGCTGATTATGCGATCTCGTTTCAAATGCACAGTGGCTATGATAAGGTAAATCAAACATGACTATTGGCTAAAAGTCCATGCCTGACCAATCTCGCAATCAATCTAAAAATCAATTATTCTACGGAGATAATCTCGAAGTTTTGCGCCGACATATTAAGGATGAGTCGGTGGATTTGTGCTATATCGATCCGCCGTTTAACTCAAAGCGCAACTATAACCAGATTTATAACAATATTGGCAAAGAAGATAAAGCGCAAGCGCAAGCATTTATCGATCAGGGCAACCGCACACGTTTCTTAACATTTTAATTTAGCTCATTTTCGGGAACGAGTTTTCTGGATTCCAGCGATTGAAGCTCGAAAATATCTTTGTAAAATCTTGATCAAGAATTTTAAATGGCTTGTTTTCTCTTGT
>JBDNJN010000075.1:0-5907 GCA_041687725.1 Pseudanabaena sp. | reverse complement strand
ATCTAATTCGGGCTAAAGCGGCTAAGAAGGTTCCCGCTCCCACCTAGCCTTTTTTGGGAAAATATCTTGATGCGTATATTCATTGACGGGCTTTGTCATAGCCATATTTTTTGCTCTCAGCGTTTATTGAGGTCTTACCTTAAGATTATACATTAATGAAGTACACAAAGCTTTGAAATTAGAAGCTTTAAAGCAATATTCTGATGTAGCGATCGCCCTATTGGTCGAGAGTATTATGGATGGAGACAGCCATCTACTTTTTCATGAATTTTCAAGGAGATTTTAGCACAAACAAGAATGCTTAAACTCAAAAAGTCCTAAAGCTGTAGCGATCGCCACAGCTTTGCTGCTTTATATTTAATTCTGACTTAGCAAACCCATACAATACATTTAGATGTCCACCCCATAAACCGATATGTCAGATCCTGCCAGCAAACCACTCTCAACTCGCGATCGCTACAATATTTTTGTCGATCGCCTAATTATCAATATCGAAAATGGCAAATTGCTATCAAAGGAACATGTCTATCGCATTCTCAGTGAGAGTTTAGAGACAGGGACAGGGGAAATATTTGAACGAGCTTTAGAAGAACATTCTCAACTACTGCAAGCAAATTTTGCTGCCCAAACCGATGAAATGAAACAGGCAAAAGCGAATCAGAAACTCCGCGCCATGAAGATTCTCAATGATGCATGGGAACAGTGGCAAAACAACTATCAACTTCAAGATACTTGTAATAGAGGATTGCAAACTATTCTCAAGGCAGAACCTCAAGAGCGTTTCTCGAATTTAATCCAAGTTCTTGACCCCAATCATTCACCCGTTTTTGAACGGCAACATCTTCAATTACTAGCTGAATTGTTGCAAAAATCCGCCGAGACTTTAGCCGATGATTCGGAAGCTTTTATGCTGCGTCAATTTGCGATCGGACTCACTCGCGGCTTAGCAGACTTTGACCTTTTGGAAGGTTCCCTCGTTAGTTGGCTATATGCACCACAGCGACAGGTGGGATTTGAACGTTCTAAGGTGACTGGGCCATGGCATAGTTGGGCGCAACAGATGACCAGTCCTTTACCACGCGATCTATTTGCAGCACAGGCGAGCAACCAATCAGCAGCCGCGATCGCGCAATCACAAGGTCGCATCGATATTAGTGCTTGGGTGGAACTGTCGATTCTATTGAGATATTTACAAAATGGATTAGTGCGCTGGTTCGATCAGCAGCTATATGACGCAAAAGCAGGGCTGCATATGACGGGGACTACCTTTGTCGCCTTTGCGATGATTTGGGGTGAACTTAGTAGTGGCTTCCAAAATGCGCCGCAACTATCAGAACGCGATCGCCAATCTCTAGCGAAAATTTGTTTTCGGATTAGTTTACAAACCTTGCGAACCTTTGCCCAGCGCGAAAATTTTCCGCTTTATGGTGGTGTATTTGCCTCCTTTTCAGGTGAGAGTTTTCGAGAAACAATTAGCTACCTCGATCAACCGCTCAAGGAAGCTGAGAACACAGGCGAAAAGGCTCGAATCCTCACGGTTTTAGGCTATTCCAAAGCTTGGATGGGATATCACCAAGAGGCGATCGCCCTGCATCAAGAAGCGCTCAACCTTGCCCGTGAAGTCAGCGATCAACGCTGCGAAATTGCCAATCTCAATCATCTCAGTCGGATTAGTCTCATTCAAAAAGATTTTAGCACCAGTGAATCTCAAGCTCAGAGAGGATTGATTTTGGCGCGACAAGGTGGCGATCGCCAAGGAGAAGCCAATGCTCTGGCGAATTTGGGCTATAGCGAAGTGATGATCGTCCGACAACAGGAATCGATTTCGCCTGAAGAATTAGAGATTCCGATCGCTCATTTGGAACGCGGACAGAAGCTATCTGAGAAGCTGAATGATTTCCAAAATCAAGCGCTTTGTTGGGTCGGTCTGGGGACGGCTTATGTGGCGATCGAGCAGCCAAGTCAAGCCCAAATCGCCTTAGAGAAAGGTTTAGCAATCACGCAACAAATCGGCGATCGCGATTTACAAGCGCTCAGTCACGCCTATCTCGGTGAAGCTTTCTATCAACTTAATCAATTGGAAATGGCAACCTACCATGCCTGTTTGGGAATGTATCTACTAGAACAGCGTCAGAGTAAGTTGTGGCAACAGTCGGCGGCTTTGGTGGTGATTTTGCAAGGTAAATTAGGCGCAGAGGGATTCACGAATCTATTGCAACAACTGCGATCGCCTTTAATCGCTCTAATTGGCGTGGATGGATTTGACCATTTGCCAAATTTGATTGATCGTTATCGACAAGGAGAATCTTAAGCTATACAAAAAAGCTTGTAGCGCACGCTACAAGCTTTTTTTATTTGCGCCTTGGACGACGACCCGACGATCGCCTAGCGGGTGGTTCATTTTGATCTGGCTCTTGATATGAATCTTGATTTACGCGATCGCCATAATCATCACGGTCATCATCTTTGTTCCAATTATCAAAGTTGTCAACATCACCTTTGTAAGCGCTCTTAGAAGTATTTGAATTGTAGAGATCTTCTAAGGGTTCGGCGTAAGGATCTGCGTAGGGGCTGGCATAATCGCGATCATAATCACGGTCAAAATCTTGAGGTGGTCGAGATTTAGTGCGCGGTCGGCGCTTGGGTTTGGAACGTGGAGCGCTATTTTCATCTGAATATAGATCGCGATCTTGACGACTTTGATAGAGCTTGGTGGCTTGTTGTCCTGCTTTATTAAAGAGCTTGCCTAACTTTTGATCGATCTCAAATCCTTTACGACTTTGGATGGAGATTGTGCTACTAATGCGATCGTGAAAGGCTTGGCGCTTTTCGTTGTCAACGATCGCAAAGGCAGCATCGGCAGCAAAGGGAATCCACGCAAACACGATTAATGTTGAGGTGATGGTCTTAATCAGAAAAAGAGAGCAAACAAATACAAAAATCTCGCGTTTAAAGAATGCCGTAAATCCTGCGGTTTTGCCAAAATCAGCATCAACGACACGAATGCTCATTAACCATCTGCCAAAGCTTTGACCTTGACTACGTGCGGGGATAAACACCCGAAATACAAACCAAGTCACGATAAATATGAAAAGGTTCACAGGGTTAGATGCGTCGATCGACAGCAGAGACAATACTAGTTCTGCGATAAACCAACAACTTAAAAAATCTACGATTAGCGCTCCGAGGCGTTGGTTGACCGTAGCAAGAGAATAGCGGTTGTAAGCTGGCTCGAAGTCCATTGGAAGAAGTTGTGAAGAGACTTTAAAAATAGGCGGAGAGGGCGATAATTTGAGATTATTTCTCGATCGCTCGTCTTATTCTAGTCTTATAACAGCATTAATTCAGAGAAGCAGCAAGGCATATTGTGGACAAGTCTCAAACACAACTGGCGATCGCGATCGGCAATACCAGAATTAAAGCGGTTATTTTTGGGCGCGATCGCCAAATACTTGAGAAATATGCATGTACGCACAAGCAACTACAAATTTTAGAAACAAAACTTGCGACGAGACATTTTGAGCATATTGCGATCGCCTCAGTCGTTCCCCATATCATCACCTCTTGGCATAGTCTCGCGCAAACTCAAATCATCACAACGCCTGATGTGCCATTACAGGGCTTATATGCCACGATGGGAGTCGATCGCGCTTTGGCAGTATTTGGCGCAGGAGAAATCTATGGTTATCCAGTATTAGTGATTGATGCGGGGACGGCGTTAACTTTGACAGGCATTGACGCGAATAAAAATTTGGTTGGTGGCGCGATCGTGGCAGGTTTGCGATCGCAGTTTGCTTGTTTACATCAAAACACGGCAGCTTTGCCAGATCTGCCAATTCCTGAAACTTTGCCAGAGCGATGGGCAAATGATACGGCTAGCGCCATTCAGGGCGGAGTCGCGCATATGCTTTTAGCGGGTTTGCAATCTTATACAAATGATTGGCGATCGCAGTTTCCTGATAGTCAGGTGATTTTGACAGGCGGCGATGGCGATCGGCTAAGAGCGTGGGGATTGGGGATTAATGCGATCGATCAACATTTGATTTTTTTTGGGATATGGGCTTGTTGCTTTAAAAACAAAAGCTAAAAAGCTATAGCGATCGCCACAGCTTTTTAGTTTTTGTTTTTTCTAGAAATTGGCTTCATTTAGTCTTAGAATATAATGAAGATTAAATGGGGAGGCTAATGAAATTCGATCCTAAGCTTTGTCGTAATGAGAGCGAAGTTGAAAGTAAATTAATTGTGCAGTATCTCCTGCCTACACTCGGTTACGATGCGAGTAAATGGCATCAAGAAGTTGCCTTTGGTAGCATCCGTTTAGATTTTTTAGCCCTTACTAGCCCAATTTTTTCGACCAATAGAGATTCGGCACCAAAAACTTGTGTGGTGATCGAGGCGAAACATCCTCAACAAAATCTCAATTTTCATGTGCGGCGGCTGACTCGTTATTTAACCAAGCTGCAAGTTATATATGGAGTTTTGACTAATGGCAAGGATTTTCGGATTTATGAACTGATGGGCGATCGCCTGAATCTGACTTTTCAATGCCAAGGTTCAGAAATTACTGACAAAATCGAGAAAATTAGCGATATTATTGGCAGAGATAAATTAGCAGGGCTTGAAACAAATAAATCTATCCCTTTGATTAATCTTCCTATTCAGGTTGATGTTATCGATCCAACTTCTAAAAAATTATCGCCTCTAACTCCACCATCTAAAACTATGAAAACGATCGCCATCTATCACAACAAAGGCGGTGTCGGCAAAACGACAACGACAATTAATCTTGCTGCTGCGATGAGTCGTAAGGGTTTAAAAGTTTTGATTATCGATCTCGATAGTCAGGCAAATACCACCTATGCCGCAGGGTTAATGAAGTTTGACACTGAAGAAGATGACACACTGAAAGATAGCAATATCTATAATGTTGTCTTCTATCCTAAATCTAATTATATCCCTGAGGTTGCCTTAAAAGGAAGTTTTACTTATCCTGAAGTAGATGTTGTTCCTGCTCATATCAATCTGATTTGGCAAGAAGCAAACTTGATCGACAAAGAAAGTTCTAAACTTCAATTAGTCAAGAAATTAGAACTCGTGAAAGATAGTTATGATGTGGTTTTAATTGATACGCCGCCATCCCTCAATCTATATGCCAAAATCGCGCTGATTGCCTGTGATTATTTAATCATTCCCTCTGATCTTAAACCTTTTGCCAATGAGGGTTTACGCAATGTCAAAAATTTTATTGAAGAGATTGATGAGTTTCGTGGTTTCATCAGCCGATCGCCGATCAACATCCTTGGAGTTTTGCCTTCCAAAATCTTAACTAATGCGAATTACATTAAGGCAACTCTACCCAAACAAGAGAAGGTAGTACAAGATCGTTATGGTTTTCCTGTATTAGAAACTCGAATTTTTCAGCGCGAAGATTTGTCGCGGGCGATCGATAATTTTGTGATGGAAGGCGATCGGCAAATTCCCGATCCTAAGTCAATCTTTGACTTTAAGCCTGATTCGATGTCAGCCGCCGAGTTTGAAGAATTAGCTAATGAAATTCTTGAAAAAATAGGATTACGTTCATGAGTTTATTAACATCTTCGATTGATCTTGATACGATCACACCACCAGAATTATCTCAATTCCAACCAAGTCAAATTGAGCAGCTTGCTAATTTATTCTTGCAAGCTGGCGACACTGTTCGCCCAATTCTATTACGCAAAATCTCACCAATCTCATTTCAGATTTTGGAAGGGAATTTTGAATATTACTGGTTCTAAATTAGTTTGTGTTTGATAAAATAGGAGAAGTGGACGAATTGAGAGAAAAAGTCCTATGGAAAAACGCAAAGCCCGAACAACATCAGGAGATAAAACGATCTGTCTACCGATGCCACCAAATGTTGAGTAT
>JBDNJN010000074.1:0-4993 GCA_041687725.1 Pseudanabaena sp. | reverse complement strand
TCTTTTCACTCGATCACCCTTTAGAGACCTTAATGGCTTTTCCTATCATAACCACTGGCTGCGAAATCTTCTCATTGCTTCTTCTCTCAATGGAAGAAGTATGGATAAATCTATCAAACACAAACTAAAGTAGAACTAGCTTTAAGCGTTCTATTCCCGAAAGTTCAAATCGATATTTTAATCTCTTTTGCTTCTCAAGAAGATATAGAAATATTTAATCCGATCAAAATAACCACGCAGATCAAACGGAAGAAGTACTTCTTCCAAGGGATAATGCATCGTTCTGATGGATTATTGATTTTAGAGTTAGAACCGTTATCTCAAGAACCTGATCCTACTATGAGATTTTATCATCTAGCCAAGTCGGCGGCGATAAATATCAGGAAAGCCAAAGATTTTGACGAGCTGTTAGGATTGTTGGTTAATGAGATTCGGAAGTTAACAGGATACGATCGCGTACTCATTTATAGATTTGATTTGGACTACAGTGGAGAGGTAATCGCCGAGAGTAAAGAAGAACATTTAGAATCCTTATTGGGATTGCATTATCCAGACACCGATATCTCTGAGATTGCTCGCAAACTTTATTATAAGAACTGGCTACGGATCATTGTTGATTTAAATGCTGAACCTGTGCCGATCATCGCTTCTGCTAATGCGATCGAAGAGAAACCACTCGATCTCAGTTTTAGTGTACTGAGAAGCGTCTCTCAATACCATGTGAGATATTTACAAAACATGGGGGTTACTGCATCTTTAGCAATCTCGCTAATTAATTCAGATAATTTGTGGGGGATGATTGTCTGTCACCACTATTCACCTAAACACATCAACTATGAGACTCGGAAAATTTGTGAGTTTTTAGGACAGATTATGTCGGTAGAGATAGTTAACAAACATGACAAGTATCTTAAAAAAGCCCAAGATAAAATCAAAGATAGCCAAAGCAGCTTGAAGAAACATGTTCTGGCAGGTTATCAATCGCTTAGCAATACATTTGTTGAAGATGAACAGAATTTATTGGATTTGGTTAATGCTCAAGGTGCAGTAATTTGTCTAGGTGATCGCATTTCCACAATTGGCGTATGCCCTCCGCAGTCTTTTATCAATTCATTTCTGATCTGGCTAGAGCGTGAAGCTTGCGAAGTTTTCCATAGCAATTGTTTGAACAAGGTATATCCCGATGCGATCGCGGTTAAAGATCAGGCAAGTGGAGCATTATCGATCTCTATAGCTCTCAACTACAGCACTTATCATATTATTTGGTTTCGACAAGAGTTGATTCAAACCGTTAACTGGGCAGGAGATCCCAATAATTTATTCGATGTCATTGATGAGAATGAGCCATCACTAAAGCGATCATTCGCGTTATGGAAAGAAACGGTCAAAGCAAAATCTTTGCCTTGGATTGATGTGGAAATCGAAGCCGCTGTGGAATTGAGAAGTACGCTGATGCTTGCCGCATTGGAGTTTTCGCAACAATCATTGAAGCAGGAAGCAGAGCGATCGCAAATTGCCAGCCAAGCTAAAAGCAGTTTTTTGGCAAGAATGAGTCATGAATTGCGAACTCCTCTGAATGCAATCTTAGGATGTACGCAATTGATGCATTACGATGACTCTCAAGATCCTCAAAATCATGAGTTTAACGAATACGTTAATATCATTAGTAATAGCAGCGAACATCTGCTTAGCTTAATTGATGATGTATTAGAAATGTCAAAGATTGAATTAGGGAAAATTGTTCTTGAAGAATCAATATTTGATTTAGGGTTGTCTCTAAAGCGGATGCAAGAGATTATGGAGGTTAAAGCAAAAGCAAAGAGTTTACAGTTGATCTTTGTCATCCATCCGAGCTTACCTCAATATGTCAAATCTGATGAGCGCAAAATCCGTCAGGTGTTGATGAATCTAATTGGTAATGCGATTAAATTCACCGACAATGGTTACATCATGGTTCGCATTTCATCGGGAGTAACTGAATTAGAATCTCCCAAAGTTGCCATCCATTTTGAGGTGGAAGATACTGGCAAAGGCATTGCACCTGAAGAGATAGACAAATTATTTAAGGCTTTTGTACAAACTGCTTCAGGGCGTGAGTCTCAAACAGGAACAGGTTTAGGATTGGTGATTAGTCAGCAATTTGTCCATTTTATGGGAGGGGCGATCGCAGTTACCAGTAATTTAGGTAAAGGTTCAATCTTTCAATTTAATATTATTGCTGAAAAAGCGCCTAATGATGCGATGAAAGCGCCTCAGAAGACAGTCCCCGAAATATTATCGCCAGTATTTACAAAAACACAGACTCAGCCTGACGCAAGTATTAACAAAGAGATTTCTACTTTACGAATTTTATTGGTTGAAGATAATCAATTTAATCAGATGATTGCGCTACGGTTATTAGCCAAACTTGGTTACAAAGCGGATTGTGCGATGAATGGGTTTGAGGTGTTGAAAGCATTAGAGATTAAATCTTATGATTTGATTTTGATGGATGTTCAAATGCCTGAAATGGATGGATTGGAGGCAACGCGCCGAATTCGTTTACTAGAGAAAGCGTCAGATTCTAGTAGTAGGGTGGTGATCGTGGCGATGACAGCGAATGTAATGGCTGAAGATCGCGAAAATTGTTTTGCGATCGGTATGGATAATTTTATTAGTAAACCTGTGCGGATCGAACATCTTGCTGAGGTTTTAAAAAAATATAGACGGTAAATGCAAATGTAGGGGCAATTCATGAATTGCCCCTACATTTGCATTTACCGTTGCCCCTACATTTGGATAAACTTCCAAATTATGATTCCTATTAGCCAAGAGCAAATCGCTGCTAAAGGAACGAATAAAATGCCGCCAACTATTTCGAGAGGCGCGATCTCCCTTAGTAAATCGGAAAGTTCCCAAGTCATAAGTAAAAACCAAATAAAAAGGGCGGCGCGAAGCGCCGACTCCATCGTTTAACAATTTGTTGATCAGTGGATTAAAGTCTATTGAGTTTTGGGATTTTTAAATCGCCATTTTCGATAGCGTTTAGAACCTCATTTAGACCTTCTTTCCCATTTAGTTGCACAGTTCGCAATATAAGCAAACTCTCTTCTAACAAGCTTTCGACATTAATGGATTGATAATCAGAAAGATATGCTGGCAATCGGCTCGTACCTTCTCCCAAGAGAATTGTGGCTCCATGCCAATTTAAACTTTTTAGGTGATATAGCCCAACAGCAATTTGTAAAATCCCTTGATAGAAAGCGCGATCGCTTTGCCATGCGTTATGCCAAATTTCTTCTAGGACATCGTGACAGGCATAATAATTTCCATTATTAAATAGAGCGATCGCCTTTTCAAATTCTGGATCAATTTCTGAATCAGCCATTAGCTATTTACGTGATTTAGGGCATTGGCGATCGCCTGTTTTTGTTCGGCATCGTATCCCCATTTTTCGAGAAAAGTGGCATATTCTCCAGTGTTTGTGTTTGCAGAATTTTGCATCTGTACAGAGATTTTACGAACTTCTGCAAGATCGACTTTTTCAATTAAAAGTGCGGTTCGTCTAGCTACGCGATCGGAACCTTGGGCTTGTTCTTCATTTGCGGCGCGGCGATGGGAAATAGCCATTGCGGTGGACATCGCAAGATTTTTGACGAGTAGTTCGGCGATCTCGTTAGGATCAGCTTGCAATGCGCGAATGACAGTAGCGCTAGGAGCGTCCGCTAGTTGCCATTCACCAGTCAAAAAGCATACAAAAAATCCTCTCGCTCCATTTGAGGTTTGCACAAGTTCAGTAATTTCTGATTCTAGTTTTGAATTTTCTAAGTCTTTGCGCGAAAGTAAATTTTCTGTATAGGCGATCGCTTCTTCAAAGGTCATATTTTTGATTGTGTTTACAAGTAGCGTAAAAAGTACGTGCGAAGCACGTACTTTTTACCAAGGATTTTAAATGTGATCTAAACAATGATTTGGCAAGAAAGCTGTCCAGCCATTATCTAATTTGACACGGCAACTAACACTAATTACCTGCTCGACGACACCTTGGTGATTGGCATATTGTTGGCGATTGGCATTTACAGCCACGCGATCGCCAACTTTGAAAACTTTACTCGGCGGTTTGACATCCGTCCCCGCCCCTTGCTTTTCGCCCGCAAAATTGGGAATTGCCGCTTTTTTAAGAGTTGGGGCGGAGTGAAAAGTCAAAGAAGCCGATTGCTGTCCACTTACTTGATAGTTGTAACCCCGTCCTTGAATGAGTTGCAAACTGCCAATCTGAATATTTGCTAAATGTTGCACAAAACTATCGACAGATATTTCCATTTCTTCAGCAAGATCTTCAAACATGACAGGATAGCTCCAATAATTTTCGCCCACCTGTAAATCAGCTAGCTCCTTCCATGCGTCAAATAGTTTTTGCCCAAATTGAGATACTAGATCGTCGGCGCGATCGCGGTTTGACTTAGTGACAGAATCTTTAGATGCACTTTCAGATGACAGAGTTTCCAGTGTTTTGAGCAAGTTTTGAGCAACGCGATCGCTTGCTTCTGTCCTTACTCGAAGATACTCCAGAATCTGCTCAAACAAAGATTCACTAACATTAACAGTCATATGACTACCCGCACTAATCGCCTCTAAAGAATATCTAAAAAATGCTTTTTCACACGCTAAGCGTTAGGGAAATTCAAATTTTAGACTTTTTTGAAATATCCTCTAAGTTAACATGTGACATCCTCCCGACGCTCAACTGAGTACAGTTAGAGTTTACCAAAAAGTAAATGATCCCATTACTTAAGAAAATTGCTGCTATAGGAGTGGGCGATCCCAGTGATTTCTAAGGTAAATAAAGGATCGATTATTTTTTGACTGTCTCTTAGAGCGCGGGCTTCCCGAAGAAAGCTCTTTTACAGGAGACTCGTACTTTGAGCTTTACGTCCGAAGATACAGGTCATCGTCTTTTGGACTCACTGCACCAGTTTCACGTTCCTCATGACCTAGGCACGGACGGGTGTTA
>JBDNJN010000073.1:0-7962 GCA_041687725.1 Pseudanabaena sp. | reverse complement strand
TACATATCCAAGATTAATTATAGCATGAAACTTATACCCTGTATAGGTTTTTGCAGTTAAAGTTAAGACAATTGTCCATTTTCGGGGCATCGAACCCCTCAATGGACTCGCTTTCATCCCGTCGCTCACCCTTGTAAACGGTTAGAGCGCGGGGCTTCCCGCTTGTTAAGCTAAGTAAGCATGAACCGAAAAAGCTGTGGCGCACGCGCAGCGTGCGCCACAGCTTTTTCGGTTTTAAAGCTTCTATTGAAAGTGCCGCAAAGCGGCACTTTCAAAAAATCATCTGGGTTTTATGACAGCGCAAGGCGCTGTAACCTAAAATAAAAATACATTTGACTGACAAGAAAATGTCCCTAACAGGATTACCAAATATTTTGCATGGCATTCAGTCACGCAGCAGTTGGCAGCAACGCTGTCAATATTTGCTGATTGTCGAAAAATGGTCGGATATTGTCGGTGAGTCAGTCGCTAAACAAAGTTGCCCGATGGGGGTTTATCAAAAAGCTTTGCAAGTGGCAGTATCAAATTCAATTTGGTCGCAAG
Source organism: Pseudanabaena sp. (assembly GCA_041687725.1). GTDB lineage: Bacteria > Cyanobacteriota > Cyanobacteriia > Pseudanabaenales > Pseudanabaenaceae > Pseudanabaena. The sequence continues at coordinate 7,419 of JBDNJN010000073.1, read as the reverse complement.
CACTTTCGTTTGAACGAGTGCGAATTTTAGCAAAGGTTAATGCGCTATTCGGTAATTCTGGGACTTTAGCGATCGCCGATATTCATTTTTCGACAGCAAAGTGGGCGACACAACAGCAAGACCTAAAAGAGCGTAGAGTTGTCGCCGAAGATCATCCCAGTTACTTACCTGCGATCGCCACAGAACAAACAAAAAATCAGCGTAAGCCTAATCTCAAAATCAATAAATTAGAAACTCCTAAACCACCTGAAACCGCCAGTGAAGCATTTCAGCGTTGGCAAGACGTAATGAAGTTAAGAACAAATCAAATGCCGAAATGTCCACGATGCGATCGCCCAGCCCTAACTGGCGAAATGTCCCGTTGGCAAATGTGCCGAGTTTGCGCGATCGAGCATTTGTTCAACCAAGGTAGTAAAATCGAATCTTGATAGTGTTACTCAAGGGGTTTGCGCTATGTATGAACCAATTCCACCGCGATCGCCTCTCGAAACCATGCCCACGATGCACGATTTACCTAGCGAATTGGTAGGAGAGTCTGGCTTGCCTGACGAATTTCATTGTATACAGGCAGATCTACTGAGCGAAACCTGTCAACCAATCGGCTGCGATCCTAAAGAAGTATTATTGGCTAGTGACTTAAACCTATATTACGACCCGCGACATCCGCAGTGGTACAAGCGTCCAGACTGGTACATGGTGTTGGGCGTACCAAGGGCAACCGAACAGGAAGATTTAAGGCTTAGTTATCTAATTTGGCAGGAGGGTATTTCTCCTTTTTTGGTGGTGGAGTTGCTATCGCCTGGTACTGAATCAGAGGATTTGGGCAAAAGGTTGCGTGAAATTAATCAGCCGCCGACTAAATGGCAAGTTTATGAGCAGATTCTGCGAATTCCTTACTATGCCGTTTACGATCGTTACGAAAATAATTTACGAGCTTTTCAGCTTACGGCGGGACGTTATGAGGCGATCGCCCTAACAGATAGTCGTTTTTGGCTTGATGAGGTGGGTTTAGGTTTAGGTTTGTGGCAAGGAATTTATCAGGGTGCTGCGGGGCTATGGCTGCGCTGGTATGACCAATCAGGTTGGTTGCCAACTCTTACAGAAAAGGCTGAGACTGAAAGACAACGTGCTGACAGGTTAGCGGCATATTTGCGATCGCAGGGCTACGACCCAGACAAGATTTAAAACGATCAACATTACTATATTTTGAGCGGGAGAAATCAAATTTTATGGGCTATACAGCAAAACAAATCGAGGCTTTTATGCCCGATGCAACTGAATTAATGAGTGATGAGCCAGAGATGGAAAGTTCTTTGCATTACATGCAGCTATTAATGCTGGTGACTAGTCTTGAGTGGTTTTGGCGCGATCGCGATGATTTTTTTATTGGGGCAAATTTAACGATTTATTTTAGCCGTCAGCAACTCCGCAATCGCGATTTTAGAGGGCCAGACTTTTTTTTAGTTAAGAATACTGAAAAAAGACCACGTAATTCTTGGGTGGTATGGGAGGAGGATGGACAATATCCAGATTTGATTATTGAGTTACTTTCTGAAAGTACGGCGAAGATCGACAGGGAGCTAAAGAAAGAGCTATACCAAAGTCGATTTCATACGGCTGAGTATTTTTGGTTTTCACCGAATACGATGGAGCTAGAAGGCTTTCGACTGATTGACAGTGAATATAAGGCGATCGCGCCATCTATGACAGGTTGGCTCTGGAGTCGGGAGTTGGGCTTATATTTAGGGATTTTGGAAAACAAGTTACGTTACTTTAGTGAAAAAGGGGAGTTGATCAACACACCTGAAGAGTCGGCCCTACAACAGCAGTTGATTGCCATATCTGAGAGGCAAATCGCGGGGTCTGAAAGACAAATTGCGAAATCTGAGAGGCAGCGAGCTGAGGTCGAAAAGCAACGTGCTGATAGATTGTCAGGATATTTGCGATCGCAGGGTCTCGATCCTGATAATTTACCTGTTTAGATTTTCATTGTTACTTAGTGGTTCAAGCCATGCATGAGCTAGCCTTTTCGCCTATAGCCGATCGCTATGCTGGCAAACGCAAACAATTTATTGCTCTGGTAATGAAGTATATTAAGCCAGGTTCGGGGAGTGGCGTGGATTTTTTAATGAACCGTACTTGGAATTATCCTGTGACTAGTCTCAATAATGTTATTAAACAAGCGCCTTTTGTGGTTGTGGGTGGTGTGGCAACGAGGCTCTATATGCCTGAAAGAATGACTCTTGATTTAGATATTTTGGTCAGGGCTGGAGATGCAGAATTAATTTATGAGGATCTGAGGCAAGCCAATGGGCAAAAAATTGGGGAGTTGAGTATCGCGGGTAGCCAATGGAAATTAGACGATGAGACATCTTTGGATGTATTAGAGTTTGAGGGTAATTGGGTGAATGAGGCTCTTAATAGTCCTAATTATGCAAGTGATGGACTGCCAATAATTGATTTACCTTACTTGGTTTTAATGAAACTTATGGCGGGGCGTAGTCAGGATATCGCTGATATTAGTCGGATGCTAGGATGTGCTGAAGATTTACGGTTGCAAAAAGTACGCAGTGTCATCAATCAGTATTTACCTAGTGCTGTGGAGGATTTGGATAGTTTGGTTGTTTTGGGTAAACTAGAACAAAAATGATTTCTGGATATAAGCATCCATTCGATAGGTTAAGTATATTTTTAAATGAGTATCAATCTAGGTTAGAAGAAGCTCTTGCCGCAATTGCGGTAATTAAAAATTCTGATGCTAATTCTGATGAGTTTTCTCAAGCGATCGCCGATCTTCATGTTTGTGCGACTGTGATTGAGCCGTATTCAGAAGGTTTGGTGAAGGCGATCGATCAGTTTGCTGAGGATAGTCCTGAATAGGATTTTTTATTTGGGTTTTATTTGGGGCGATCTCAAGGTCTCGATCCTCATAATTGGCGCTGAATGTGGCTAACTAAGCGACAGATATAAGTTAGCAGGTGATTCTGAGAAAGTAGTAAAATCGTAATTGATGCTGTTAAGTAAGGTTCGCGCTATGTATGAGCCAATCCCACCGCGATCGCCTCTTGAAACGATGCCAACAATGTATGATTTGCCGAGTGAGTTGGTAGGAGAGTCTGGTTTGCCTGACGAGTTTCATTGTATCCAAGCAGATTTACTCACTGAGACTTGTAAGCCTGTTGGCTATTTGCCATCGGAAATTTTATTGGCTAGTGATCTCAATCTTTATTACGATCCTAGACATACGCAATGGTACAAGCGCCCCGATTGGTATATGGTCTTGGGTGTGCCAAAGGCAAATCAGCAAGAGGAGCTAAGGCTGAGCTATTTAATTTGGCAAGAGGGGGTGACACCTTTTTTAATTGTAGAATTACTGTCTCCTGGAACTGAAGATGAAGATTTAGGACAAAGGCTGAGGGAAATCAATAAACCGCCGACTAAGTGGGAGGTCTATGAGCGCATTCTGCGAGTTCCTTACTATGTCATCTATGATCGCTACGAAAATAATCTAAGAGCATTTGAAATTTCCGTTAGCGGTTACAAGCCAATCCCACTATCTGAACAGCGTTTCTGGATCCAAAGTCTAGGACTAGGGTTAGGACTATGGCAGGGAGTTTATCAAGGAACTGAGGGGCTATGGCTGCGGTGGTACGACCAAACTGGTTGGGTGCAGACTTTAGCTGAGATGGCTGAGGCTGAAAGACAACGTGCTGAGGCTGAGAGTCAACGTGCTGAGGCTGAGAGTCAACGTGCTGAGTCTGAAAGACAAAAGGCTGAGTCTGAAAGACAACGTGCTGAGGCTGAAAGACAGCGTGCCGATAAGTTGGCGGCATATTTGCGATCGCAGGGTCTCGATCCTGATAATTTACCTGTTTAACTAATTTGAAAATTTAAGTCAAAAGGAGGTAGAAGTTATGCTGGGTATTACATTGCAGGAAACAAGGGTTTATCGTGAGATTAAGGCTGAATGGTTGGTTAAGGGACGAGAGCAAGAAGCGGCTAGTCTTATTTTGAGGCTGCTGACTAAGCGTTTTGGTGTGGTATCGGTAGATGTGCGTTCTAGGATTTCTGGGTTGCCTTTGGGTGTGCTTGAAGATTTGAGTGAGGCGATCTTGGATTTTGTGAGTTTGGATGATTTGGAGGTTTGGTTGGTGGAGTACGAAAAACGGTAATTTTAATACTTAGAAATTTTTTATGATTGCTAATTCAAAGCAATTAGCAACGCCAGTCTTCAGCCCCAATTACCGATCGCAGCTTTTTCCCATCAGTGTCCTTTTTCTGCGAAGCTTACAGGTAAGTAACTTTTTGAGGAGATTGTGATACTATACAGACTGAAAAATATTGGAGACGATAATTGTTGCGATCGCTGCGTGTAGTTTTACACAAGACTGAAAAATTAAGAAGATTTATACCTGTTAGCGATCGCCAGTGGGCTAAGTTTGATTTACTCAGGACTTTGGTTAGGCGAGATTTGGAAGCTCGTTATAAGGGTTCGGTGCTTGGCAACCTCTGGCCGTTGGTTAATCAGTTATCGCAGTTACTGATTTATACCTATGTATTTGCGATCGTGCTTAAGGTAAAACTTAGTCTGCAAGGTGTACCAGATAATAACTTTACTTTTGGCTTATGGCTATTTGCGGGTTTGTTGCCTTGGATTGCATTTACGGGTGGATTGACACAAGCTGCTAATTCGGTTATTTCTCAACCTAATCTAGTTAAAAAAGTAGTATTTCCCCTAGCTTTGTTGCCACTAGTGCCAGTTTTATCAGCATTTATTGAAAGTTCATTTGGGCTAATAGCTTTGATATTTTTCGTGGCTTTAACTACGCATACTTTACATATGACCCTAGCGCTGTTACCGTTGGTTTGGTTGACGCAATTGTTGCTAACGGCTGGATTAGGTTATCTCACCGCAGGACTAACTGTGTTTCTGAGAGACATCCCTCAAACCTTGGGTGTAGTTTTAAATATCTGGTTTTATATGACCCCAATTATTTATCCTGCTTCGGCAATACCTGAGACTTTTCGTGGTTGGGTGTTTTGGTTAAATCCGATCGCAGCTATATCTGAGGTTTATCGAGATATAATTCTGGTTGGAGAGGTTAAGCATTGGAGTGAGTGGGGTGTGGCTTCAGCCATATCAGCATTGGCATTTTATTTAGGGCTGTCAGTTTATAAACGTTTACGGCCAGCTTTTGCAGATGTTTTATAAATTCTGATACAAAGTATATAGATAGTTTTTAAGAGATAATGGTATTTATGGCAGACGAAGTAGTGATTTCCTTGAACAATGTATCGAAATGCTTTAAACGTTACGCTAAGCCTATAGATCGATTGAAAGAGGTGTTGTTCCCAACATTCAACTACTCTGATGATTTTTGGGCATTAAGGGATATTAACTTAGAAATTCCAAAAGGACAAACCGTAGGAGTTATAGGGCGTAACGGCTCTGGGAAGAGTACATTATTACAAATAATAGCCAAGACTTTAACAGCTACTACTGGTGAAGTAAATGTTCAAGGAAGGGTTTCGGCTTTATTAGAACTTGGAAGTGGGTTTAATCCAGAGTTCACTGGAAGGCAGAATGTATTTTTTAATGGCAGTTTATTAGGTTTAAATCAAAAAGAAGTTGAAGACAAATTTGATGAGATCGCAGGATTTGCAGATATAGGCGACTTTATCGATCAACCTGTTAAGACTTACTCCAGTGGGATGTTTGTTCGGCTAGCATTTGCTGTAGCTGTTAATGTCAATCCAGATATTTTAATCGTTGATGAAGCATTAGCGGTTGGAGATATCTACTTTCAACAAAAGTGTTTTCATCGTCTGATGAAACTTAGAGACAATGGAACAACCTTTTTACTTGTCTCTCATGACACATCCGCAGTCCATCGACTGTGCAGCTTGGGCGTATTAATTGACTCAGGCAGAATTGATTTAATAGCAAAAACGCGAAAGGTCATCGACCTATATGAAATTAATTTAATCCAAGATCTCAACCAAAACTTTAATAATGAACTATCAGATAAGTCAAAGCACTCTAGCTATGAAATTAAGCAAGACAATGATTTAAGTGTTAATCAAGATGGTGTAACTACTGACAGTTCTAGTATTTATAATCCCTTAACCGTAAATACTGAATTGACCGCTCTAGAATCAGCTAGTGCCAAAGTCTTATTTACTAAAATTTTAGACACTAATAATCAAGAGATTCCCCTGATTATTAGTGAGCAATTGATCAAGTTACACATTGGTGTCTTGTTCTTCCAATCATTTGATGATCCATTAATTGGTTTTCAACTTCGTGATCGTACTGGGCTAATTATTTTTCAGACCAATACATTTATGATGGGACAAGCGATAGGTGAAGTGACCCCAAATACATTAGTAGAGGTATACTTTAACTTCTCAGTTCCCTTATCTGATGGGGAATATACGATCACCCTTGGTGTCGCCAACAAAGGAGTTGGTCAATGGAGTTTTGAGGAAGCCATTTTGCGAATATACAACGTGTGCATTTTAAAAGTAACCCAAAATCACGACTCCTCAATTTGGTTTGGTCTGGTCAATCTTTTGCCTACTGTTTCCATAGAGAAAAATACTATGGAGAAACTTAACTATATTAAAAACAATGCTACAGATTGAGAAACTCCTACAGCAGGTCAGCAGTCACACCTTGTGTAGTGCTAACAAATTAAACAACCTGATCAGAATTTGTCAGTACATTAAGAGTTCAAAAGTTGACGGTGATTTTGTTGAGTGTGGAACTGCTAAAGGCGGATCTGCCGCATTGATTTCTACATTTTTAGAAGATCATAAACATCTCTGGCTATATGACAGTTATGAAGGGATGCCTGAAACAACGGAAAAAGATGGAGATGATGCCAAAGAGTGGATTGGTAAATGCTTAGCGTCTGTTGAAGATGTCAAAGAAGTAATGAATTTAGTCTCAACTAATAGCGAGAAATACACAATCAAAAAAGGGTGGTTTAATCAGACCTTCTTAGACCCTTTACCAAAGCAAATAGCCCTTTTACACTGTGATGCCGACTGGTATGAATCAGTATCCCTAGTTCTAGAAACATTTTATCCATTGGTAGTAGAAGGTGGATGCATTGTTTTAGATGATTTTGGCTACTGGGAAGGTTGCAGAGAAGCTTTTTATGATTTTTGTTCAAGGCATAATGAGAAACCTCTGTTAGAAAGAATCGATCTCGACCAAGCCTACTGGATCAAAGGAAAATCTCATAACCGACCACATAATACACGTAATAGTTTAGGTAAGACCTCAATAAACGCTGAGAGCAAAAAATATGGCTATGACAAAGCCCGTCAATGAATATACGCATCAAGATATTTTCCCAAAAAAGGCTAGGTGGGAGCGGGAACCTTCTTAGCCGCTTTAGCCCGAATTAGATC
>JBDNJN010000072.1:0-14133 GCA_041687725.1 Pseudanabaena sp. | reverse complement strand
TTTTGTGGAATGTACAAGAACAACTAAGAGACAGTCAAAAAATAATCGATCCTTTATTTACCTTAGAAATCACTGGGATCGCCCACTCCTATAGCAGCAATTTTCTTAAGTAATGGGATCATTTACTTTTTGGTAAACTCTTAATCGGGCATCCATATTGCTAATGTTTGTGAAGACCTCCTCGACAATTAAGCTTTTGGCTTGTTCTAGTTTCTTTTGCCGAACCTCTGGAGGATCTCCTTGATAGATAGTTAATTCATTCGCAACATTAGAATCGTGAACATTTCCATTAATGATCACAGATTGATGTTTATTCGCAAAGATGATACCGACTGTACCAACCGATGCCATTAAAACTCCAACAGCAATACTAACTGGCTTTTTGATAATTTTAACTACATGGTCTCGAATTTGAGTAATATTTCCAATCTTAATATCTCTACCAGCGTTAACCCCTTGTACGGCTATTTGCTCGGTTGAATCAGATTTTGAGTCTGGTGTGTCGCTCATGGTGTTAGCCCTGCTGCTTTAAATTACCAATTTTTAAATCGCCACCACCCTTAAAATCAGTGACCGCTTCCTGCTGAACTGTCCCACCTGATGTTGCGGTTTGCACTACATCACCGACTTCAACCCCACCTTTGACATCCACACCCTTGAAAAATATCTGAACATGCTGATCTGATTTTATCTCCCCTAGCAGATCCTTCAGCTTTTTGGCAAATGCTTCATCATCTTCCATTTGCGCTGCCAATTCCTGTTCCAATCTGCTCTTATTCTTCTCGGAAGGTTCTTCTTGGGCTTTTGTGAGTTTCCCTTCAATACCCTCTGCTTTGAATTTCTCCCGAATTAGCTTCAGAAGTTGACCAATCTTAGCGGAAACGGCTTCTCCTAGCTTTTCACCACTCTTCTCAAATGCCTTAAAGAGTAGAGCTGATGCGATCGCTGCTGTGGTTAAGGGTTCCATAATTTACCTACTTATATTGAAATTCAAATTTACAATAACAAAGTCGGAACGTAATTTATCTTGATATTCCCTTTGAGGGTACTCTGAAGGATTTATATGAACCGCTCTCATATATGACTGAAAACAGCCTGACTTATAGTTCTATCGCAGCAGTTGCGGTACAATTATGTTTACAAGCTTACATTACTGCGTAACCGTATATTTTGTCAAGATATTTGATAATTTTATTTGTGTTAACCATCTGTTTGTATGACTGAAGTTGCAAATTTTTACAAGCCATCCGAATCCCCCTTTCTCACGCAAGTACGCCAGATGATGCGTCTCAAGCACATGAGTCGTAGCACGGAGAAAAGTTACTTGTATTACATTTTGGACTACATTTATTTTCATAATAAGCGCCATCCACAAGAGATGGGAGTAGATGAGATTCGAGCATATTTGACTCATCTTGCAGTTCACAAAAATGTGGCTGCATCTACTCAAAATATTGGACTCTCGGCACTTCTATTTTTATATCGTCAGGTTTTAAAACTGAATTTACCCGATATCGATAATGTCGAGAGGGCAAAACGTCCTAAGCGATTGTCCGTGGTCTTGACTCGCAAAGAAGTACAACAGGTTTTAGATATTGTCGATGGAGTTGAAGGAATAGTTTTGCAATTGCTCTATGGGACAGGAATGCGCCTAATGGAAAGATTGAGGCTACGGGTAAAAGATATTGATTTTGAGCAGAAGGAAATTATTATTCGTGATGGAAAGGGGGCGCAAGATCGGATTAGGGACGAGCGCGAAAATAAAGTACCAATTATTAGACAACGGCACAGCCGTTTAATATCAGCAAATTGGTACTTTATTAAGCCGCATGTCCCTTACCATGCTGCCAGAGAAATTGATAAATCCAATACAGCAGCAATTAGTTTATGCCAAGTCACTACACCAGATCGATCTATCAATGGGTTTGGGATCTGTGGAGTTACCTTATGCGTTAGCTCATAAATATCCAAATGCGGCAACAGATTGGCGTTGGCAATATGCTTTTCCATCACCGACTCGCTCAGTCGATCCGCGTACTGGTCGGAAAGGCAGGCATCATCTTTCAGAAGATCGGATTCAAAGAGCCATGAAACGAGCTTTGAGACAAACGGAGATGAATAAAAATGCCAGCCCACATACTTTACGTCATAGTTTTGCTACACATTTATTAGAAAATGGCTATGATATTCGCACGGTGTAGGAGTTGTTAGGGCATAAGGATGTTCAGACTACGATGGTTTACACTCATGTTCTCAATCGCGGCGGTAAAGGTGTGATTAGTCCGCTCGATCGCTAGTAATTTCAATTTCAGCGATCGCATCAACAGTCATCTTCTCAAGTTTGTGGTTAGTCGATCGCCTTAAGTTTGTGGGATCGTTAATATTTATTGTAGTGAAATGCGATCGCAGAAAATAAGTTCTCATTTCGCCTTTCCCCTTAACATTAATCAAACCGCGATCTTCAAAAACATACTTATCCTTGATTCTTAGGTAGGTATCTTCGGAAACTTGAATTTCCCCTGGAATACTATGCGATTCCATCCTGCTAGCAAGATTGACCGCATCTCCCCATAGGTCGTAGATAAACTTCCGCAATCCGATTACACCAGCAACAACAACCCCAGTATTAATCCCAACCCGCAGTTGCAGATCTCTATGTCCCTCAATTTTGAATTGCTTAATTACCTCATTCATTTCCAAAGCCATATTTGCTACTGCTTCAGCATGATCAGTGCGGGGAGTGGGAAGCCCACCCACTACCATATAGGCATCACCAATGGTTTTAATCTTCTCCAAACCATGTTTTTGGGCAAGAAGATCGAATTTACTAAAAATCTCATTGAGAAAGATTACTAATTCCGTTGGTGAAATCTTTGCTGATAGTTCCGTAAATCCAACTATATCCGCAAACAGAATCGTCACTTCATCAAACCGATCAGCGATCGCATCTGAGGATTCTTTTAACTGCGCCACAATTGCTTCAGGTAAAATGTTGAGTAGTAGCTGTTCGGCTTTTTCTTGCTCAACTTTTAAACTAGCCTCAGCAGCTTTGCGATCGCGCATTTCTTGACGAATTTGCTCAAACATCTGATTGAAGCTAGCCATCACATCGCCTAGTTCATCTTGACGGCGCTCCGAAAGAGCGTAAAAATCATGATTAGACGAATCTTGAGAGACGGCATTGGCTGCCGCATTGAGATCTTCGCGCAATCTCAAAATAGGAGTGATCACATTTTTCCCAACAATCAACATGGTCGTGAGAGTTAAGAAGGTAGCTATAATCACAACTAAGCCGACTATCCCCCATACATACATTGCTAGCTCTAGATTGATGCTGTCAATGTTATGTCTAATGACGACTACATAGATGTTTTTGGCTGTAGGGACGATCCAAGCTGCATCGTAGCGATCGTCATTGCGTCTATTTAAACTAGGTCTATTTAAACCAGAAAATTCGCGACTTTTGATATCAGCATAGTTCAGAGTCGGAGATTCCCCAAACTCACCTACTTCTTTGCCATCAATTTCATAGACAATTCCTCCCACAATCTGTTTGAGCATGACATCTTTTTGGAGTTGCTGAACCTGAGCCAAAAGCTCTGTACCAGATGCTTGACGAAAATTATTAGCAATCCATTCTACTTTCCCTTGGGTAATCGCTCTCGACCGTTCTAGAATTTCCAATTCCTTTTTTTGAATTGAAGGTACTAAAAGCACTGCTTCAATAATAACAAGGCTGGTAAACACTCCAAAAGCGATCTTGCGTGACAATCGAGATTTGAACGCACGAAATATGGGCAGAATTTTAGTATTCATATTTACTTCTTAGAGTCATTTGAGGATTTAGTGTGTAAGTCGTCTTATGTCTCGGATAATTCTCAATGGAGTTGCTCAATAAGTATACTGAACTTATCTGCTCTATTTCCATTCTAACTCAATGAATATAATGCTCCTAATCGTAAGAGCGATCGCCACGCCTCGTAGTCGAATTCAAAGAGATTTTTGAATTGTTTCTACATAGAACTTTTTAGGCTTAAGTCCCACAATTTTCTCAAGTTGGCGATCGCCTTTAAACAAAACTACAGTTGGCACACTGCGAATCCCTAATGCGATCGCCAAATCTGGCTCCTCAGTCATATCAACTTCCACAAGATGAAAGTTACCATTTTGCTCTGTGGCAAGTTGATGCAACACAGGTCTGAGCGTGTCGCAAGCGCCGCAATGGGGGGCGCTAATCTCAAGGAGAATCAACTTATCCGATTCACTCTGCAACTTCTCAAGAGCCGCCCGACCTTGGAAAAAATTTTGTTCTGACATTGTAATTTACCTTTTTAAATTTACTTTATAGATTTTGAATAATGAGTCTTTGCGAAGCAAAAAGTCTACTTCTCAACTAACCAACGCTCTGCTTCTAGAGCCGCCATACAGCCAGTACCTGCGGCAGTGATTGCTTGGCGATAAATATGATCTTGGACATCTCCTGCTGCCCAAACCCCAGCAATATTTGTTGCTGTAGTTTTGCCGTAGGTCTTAATATAACCCTTCTCATCCAAATCCAACTGCCCTGCAAAAAGCTGCGTATTCGGTGTATGCCCGATCGCATAAAACAAACCGCTAACTTTTAATTCCATAATCGAATTATCTTTTTGATCTTGAAGTTGAATCATCTGTAGAATATCACTGCCATGAGCGCTAATCGGCAATACTCGCCAATGCACCTGAATTTTATCGTGATTTAAAATCCGTTCTTGCATGACTTTAGAAGCGCGTAGGCGATCGCTACGCACTAACAAATGTACCTTACTCGCATATTTTGTCATATACAGCGCTTCTTCAGCAGCCGAGTCGCCACCACCAACCACCGCAATTTCCACATTTTGAAATAATGGATTTGTACCGTCACAAACTGCACATGCCGAAATACCATTATTCCAGAATTCTTCTTCACCTGCGATATGCAACCGCTTTGCTGTTGCTCCAGTACAAATGATCACCGCATGGGATTTCACTTCTAGATCTGAAGTTGCGATCGTAAAAGGACTTTGGCTAAAATCCACAGTAATCACATCATCAGTAATTAACTTCGCTCCCCAACGGATTGCTTGTTGACGCATTTCCTTCATCAACTTCGGTCCTTGAATTCCTTCCGAAAATCCTGGAAAGTTTTCTACTTCCGTAGTCGTCATTAATTGACCGCCTGGCAATCCTCCAGCCTCAAAACCTTCAAAGAGAATTGGTTGCAGTTGAGCGCGACCTGCATAGATCGCCGCCGTATAGCCTGCGGGTCCCGAGCCAATAATTACAAGTTGTTCTACCATAGTTCTATTCCACTACCAATTAATTTAATGTAGGAAAACACCTATCTGAATTCATCCCAAAAACCACCTTACGCCCGTAACTAGATAGTAAATTCCTGCCAAAATCAGCGCCACACTTCCAAATTTAGTAATTCCATCGGAGTATTTCAGCAATAGATTCGCTTGTTTGGCAAATCCAGTCAGTAAACTCGCTAGAAATATAATGATTGTGTAGCCAAAGGCATAGCTTGCCATCGTCATCACGGCAAGAGGCTGAGAACCACTCGCTGCGGCTGCGGCAAGAACTGCAAACAATACAGGACTAGCGCAAGGAGAACTAACCAATGCGTAGGTCAAGCCCACGCCAAAGGGACCAAAATTGGAGCCATCAACATTAATTTCGGGTAAGGGAATTTTGATTAATCCCAATAAGCCGAATCCCATCACGAGAATAATTGCCCCGACCACAACATTGATGTGACCGCGATATTCCACCATCACCGCACCTGCAAAGGAAGAAACTAATCCAAATAGACTCAAAATGATCACATTACCTAACACAAATAACCCAGCCTTGATGAAGGCATCTAGTCGTGAGGTAATGTTGCGTGTACCGATGTAGCTGAGATTGAGTGGAAGCATTGCTAAAATGCAAGGAGAGACACTAGATACTAAACCGCCGATAAATGCAAGGGACATTAGCACTAATGGATTGGCTGTATCCTGTTGCGAGAACCATTCCTGATAGCGATTTTCCACTGTGGAAATAAGTCGTTCTAGCGCTTGTGATACTGGTCCAGTAGCTAACAGTGCGATCGCTAAACCTAGTAGCGCTAATCCGCCAAACACTAGCCATTTTTTTGGGATTTTGGAATTATTCTTTTTGGGCTTAGTGATTCGCACAATAGGTTCAGTTTCTTGGTCTGGTTTCTGAAGATGGTTCATAAAATTGTCCTGAATGATTAACACTAAGGTTTCAATTTGTCTTAGACAAATTGAAACCTCTAAAATTATTTAGTTAACGCAGCATTCAATACTTTGCTGTAAGCGGCTTTGTCAGGATTGTTGCGATACTGTGCCAAGATTTTGCCTGTAGCTGGATCGACAATCGTGAGTGAACCTGTTTGAGTTTTGTTTTCCGATAAAAACTTACTCAGTCCTAGCTCTTGAGCTATGGCTTCGGCTGCTGCTGTGGTGGATTTGTCCGATACATCTAGCACCACAAATTCCACTTTTCCTGCATACTCTTCCTTGAGTTGTGAGAGAGTCGGTGCAATGTTTTTGCAAGCGGGACACCAGCTAGCATAGACATCAACAACAACAGGTTTACCTTGTAATTTTTGAGCAAGTGGTCCACCAACTGAGGCAGCAGATTTACCAGCACAAGGATCGGCTTTTGCGGCGCAGGGATTCTTATCTTTTGCTGCACATGGATTTTTGTCTTTCGCAGCGCAAGGATTCTTATCTTTTGCAGCGCAGGGATTTGCTTTGACTTCAGCAACTTTGGCTGTGTCAGGAGTGGTTGCGGAAGGGCTTGAACAAGCAGTTGCAAAGCCAATGGTTAACAACGAGATAGCGGCAAATGTAGCAAGATATTTGATTTTCACTGGATTTCCTCTGTTAAGAATATGTTAAAAATTTGGCTAGGCATTCGTTAGCAATGCTTAGCTTGGGCAGCTACTTTTTCGCGATCGCAGCGTCTAGCACTCTGGTATAGGCTGACTTGTTCGAGTTATTGCGATGTTGTGCCAAGATTTTGCCTGTAGATGGCTCAATAATTGTGAGAGAACCTGTTTGAGTTTTGTTGGCAGCAAAGAAATCACTCAGCCCTAGCTCACGGGCGATCGCTTCAGATTTGGCTGTAGAGGCTCTATTTGATACATCCAAAACCACAAAATTCACCTTGCCTGCATATTGCTGCTTCAACTGAGAGACGGTTGGGGCGATATTTTGGCAAGCAGGACACCAACTCGCATAAATATCGACAACTACTGGCTTACCTTGCAGTTTTTGAGCAAGCTTCCCAACTGATTGAGCATGGGCGGCTTCACCTGCGATCGCATCAGATAGATATTGTTGGAGCGATTCTGGCTTTACTAAAGCGATCGCCGTGCCAACGCTTAGTAAGGTGATCGAAACCAATGTTATCAAATACTTAACTTTCATAGGAATTGCTCAGGTGAAATATTGGGCTGAATTCAAGACTGAGCCTATTAAAGATGAGAAAAATGAGGGCAAGATGAGGAGTAGATGGATATTACATAAAGCTTGCAGACTTAGGAAAGTGAAGCCCTCGTTTGCGCTGGATGCTCTCAAAAGTACGCTTCTATGCTGGTTTGATGCGGCTTTAATGCGCTTTCTGGTCTGCTAAATGTCAATTCTTTGAGTTTTTCGATACCGCCTGCTTGGTAGTCCCACAGGTATTTCAACAAGGTGGGTTCGGTAATTCGCATCAATTTGCAGATTTCCCCGTGGCTGTATCCCTGACTTTTCAGATACAACGTCTCCATTTTTCTCTGTACTCTTGGGTGCGGGTGATAAAACCTTTTACGGTGCAAGTTTTCTACTTCGTCCGCGTTAAAACTTAGTTTCAGCATCTTTTCATCCCTTATCTATTCTCTTTCTCCCCTTTACAACTTTTTTTAAATCTAAATTCTCCACTCTGTCACGGTATAGACTCTTAGTATAAGCGAACCAATTAGATTCAAAAGACTATCATGCTAGCTAATTTCGTTAGTGTCATTAATTTTTCGCCACCTGTATTTTGAAATTTTGAAATGCTTTCGCTGTAAGGCTTAACAAAGTGAAATTTTGCTGGCGGCGAAAAATTAATGACACTAACTAATTTCAAGAAAAAATTGAAAGCCTTATCCAGTCCAAAATTCATCGGCTACGCAATAATTGGCGCGATCGCTACTCTTAGCGCGATCGCCACTGGCTTAGAATTAAAGGAAGTCCAAAACCTTGAGCGGCAAACGCAATCAGCATTTTTTAACTGGCGTGGCCCGATCGCTCCTCCCAAAGATATTGTGATTTTAGCGATCGACGATCTCTCCCTGCGCCAAGGTGAATTTTACGATCCGAAAACTCGCCCCTTTTTAGAACCATTTCGGACAACCACATGGAAGCGGGCCGTCTATGCCCAAGTATTAGAAAAGCTGGTTAAAGCTGGTGCAAAAGTAGTTGCTTTTGATATTTTGTTCGTAACTCCTGGCGATCATGGGGCTGTCGATGATGACAAACTTCAATCAGCGATCACGAAATATGGCGATCGCGCTGTATTCGCGGCTAGTTATGAATTTACCCAAATCGGCGAAGCAAATATTATTCAGCTTGCTTCGCCTGAAGCAATTTTTAAGATCAAACCAAATACATTAGGACTAATTAATTTCCAAACAGAAGTTACAGGTAATATTCATCGTTTGGGAGTGCAGCCATCAGCAGCTAGTGGTTTACCGATTGTACCAACCTTTGCCGCTTCGATTCTCAATGTAGCGAAAATTAGCTATCCCAAAGCAAAAGGCGATGGAATTTATTTTTTTGGTGGATTTGACACATGGGCAAATGCTCAACAACAGATTCCATTTTATTATGTGGTCGATCCAGAAAATTGGAATAGCGAACAACTTCAGGGTGGTAAATTTTTTAAAGATAAGATTGTCTTAGTCGGGGCAACGGCGGCATCAAAACAAGATATTCAGAACTCAGCGATGGGGAGAATGGCGGGAGTGAAAATTCATGCCAATGCGATCGCCTCGCTCATGCAGGGCAAAACTATGGCAGAATTTTTTGCAAATCCAACACAGCAAGCCATCTTTACACTTCTATTAGTTGGTATCTCAGGCGGTATTCTTTGTCTATTCAAACGTCCAACTACTCAGATATTAACGGCATTTGGGATGGCGATCGCTTGGTTTGGCATTGGTTATATTTGCTTTATTTATACCAGTACAATCTTGCCCGTGGCGATTTCGGCGATCGCGATCGGCTTAAATGGAATCGCACTTTTAACCACAGGCTCGATCGCCGCCCAAATCGATAAAATCCTGCTGCGGCGCACCCTAGAGCGTTATGTCGCTGCACCAATTGTCGAAGAAATCATTAACCAACCAGAAAATTTTCTCAATCTTTTGGAGGGTCGCACCATCAAAGCTGCGGTTCTCTTTTCAGATATTCGCGGTTTTACGACTCTCTCTAGTCGTCTTCCTGCTAAATTACTCATCCAACAACTGAATACCTATCTGGGCGGGATGGTAGATGCAATTTTGGAATGTCAAGGCACAATTGATAAATTTATCGGCGATGCGATTATGGCGGAGTTCGGCTCACCTGTGTCGCGTGGGGAAAAAGATGATGCGATGAATGCGATCCATGCCGCTCTAAGTATGCGATCAGTGTTAATAGAACTTCGTAAAGTATGGCAGACTGAGAATAAAATTCCTTTCTCAAATGGAATTGGGATTAACTACGGAGAAGTTACGGTCGGTAATATTGGCTCCGCCCGCCGTCTTGAATATGCAGTAATCGGTGATACGGTCAACGTTGCCAGTCGAGTCGAGGGCATGACGAAAGAACTTGGCACAGATATTGTGATTACAGGCGCTCTTTACGAAATTGTCAAAGATGAGATTGATGTTGTGGATTTTGGCGAACATGCGCTCAAGGGTAGGGTTGGCAATGTGCGGCTCTATGGTGTGGTTGGTCTAAAAGGTAGCGATCGCCAGATTTACGAACAAGTTCAAAATGATCTCAAGCGCCATGCTGCGGTAATCAATATTCTTAAAAAAAGTCAGTTACCATCAAGTAGCGAGTAAAGCAGGTGCATTTCGCCGTTGTTATATGCCTGCTTCAAGTCTTAAAAGCCACAGCTTTTTCAGCTTTAGTTTTTTATGCCCACATACGTCACTTGTGTTATGGGTTGCCAGTTGAGAATATCGCTAAACAGCGATCGCGAGTATCCAAATTGGGGAAATAGTTTATATCTGATTCTAGATTTTTCTCGCGCCAATGACGGGTAAGCCTTGCTTTTCTCGTTCTGCGAGTTCGAGATTTAGCTCTAGGAGTTTGCTGAGCAGGTCGTCATTTTCGCTAAAGCCGTAGGCTTCCATTACGAGTTTGTCGAGTTTGGCATGAAGTTTATAGAGTTGGCTGGCGGGTTCGTGGAAGTATTCGTTGTAGAGTTTGGTGATACCCCATTGTTTGGTTTCCATTTGTTGACTGCGATATTGATGGAGTTCTTGCATGGTGGCGCGGATCTGTTGGGGGAGGGCAAGGGGCTTAAGCCCCTTGTTTTTGGTGTTGGGGTCGAATTGTGGGAATGGAAAGGTTTCAAAGCAGGAGTTGTGAGTATAGCGAGTATCGCCTTTTAATGTAGAACTTTGCGCTTTTACCCAAATTCGATGTACTTTTGATGTCAGAAGTCCCAATACATAGAAATCATCTGAAGCAATAACAGTTGTTGAGTCGGCAGGTAGGCAATTAGTTTGAGCTGGTAAAAAGATAATCCATTTAGAATGTCTTGGTGCAATAAAATACAAGGATAAACTAGAGAGAATTAGTCTCATTTCTGGTCGAGCGCGTAAAAAACGCCACCAGTATTCCTTAGCTTTGCTATCTCTATTAGAGTCTCTTTCAGGCTTCACAGTAGATTTAATATGAGCAAAAGGAAGCTTGTAACAATTAGCATCTTCAAAACTCATATCGTTAAAATCTATAATCCAACGACTTGGCAAGCCATTCGGAACATCCGTTAAATCTCCAGCCGAACAAGACAATTTTAGAACATTTTTATTTTTAGGATCGGCTTTAATCCATTCTTCAACCTTAGCAAAATCAACATAAAAACCTTTGCCTACAGGAATTACACCTTGAAAACCAATATCTAGATTTGCTTTTAGCCTCACAGCATGAGTTACATCTATTTCTGCTTGCAAAGAAGAATTGATTCTTGAAACATCTTTCCCATCAAGACGATAAATCTTAGGTTCTGCTTTACTCCAATTCGCAATACTTACATGAACTTTCGCTTCGCCAGACCATACTTGCGTAGAGACAGCATCATGGATATAGCCGCCATTCTGAAAAATATAATCAAGTGACGCAGCTCGACTTTTTCCTTGAGAAATAGAATTTGTCGCAACTAAACCAGCCCTACCCTTATCACCTAAATTATCGTGAGCGAGCCTAAACCAATAGGAGCAAAAATCAACTGAATCTTTCACATCAGAGAATTTCGCAAAGACCCGATCTATGTAATCATCGCCTAAACTTAAGCGCATTCTCTTCCCACCCAAAAACGGCGGATTACCAATAATTGCATCAGCCTTCACCCAATCCGTAAACAAAGCATCCGCACAAACAATATTTTTATCCAACGTATCCAAAGGCAAAGAATCTTCAGGCAAATCTAACTTCCTAATCGCCACAGTCCGCCCGATCATCAGCGTCACCTTCGCCAACTCCACCGCAAACGAATTAATATCCATTCCAAAAAATTGCTGCGGCGTAACCAAAGACTCATAGGAACGCGAAGGATCGATCGCTTGCAAACGTTGCAACAAATCAAACTCCACCGCCTTAAGATCCTGATAAGCCACATACAAGAAATTGCCCGAACCACAAGCAGGATCGAGAATCTTGTATTCACTTAACTCCCGATGCAAAACTTGTAAATCATGCAGACTATGCACCGCCGCAATGCGATCGCCCCAATAATCAACAATCGTCGGCAACACAATCCGCTTAATATCACCCTCAGACGTGAAATGAATCCCATGCGCGTGACGCTTCTTTTTGCCCTCCTCAGACTGAAACGCACCCTCAAAAATATTCCCAAAGATCGAAGGACGCACCTTCGCCCAATCCGCACCCGCCGCCGCATCCAAAATCCGTAACTCACCAATCTCCAAATCAATCGGATGGATTTCCTTAAACAAACCACCATTAAAATATTTCACATCCTGATAGCGACCCGCAGGCGTGACTCCCACCGTATTCATCGCCTGAAACAGACCGCCCAACAGATCAAACGAACTTAACTTATTGTCAATGCAATCCTTCACACATCGAGTAAACATCGCATCAGGCAACAAATCCAAATCTTCCGCAAACATCGCCAACACGCATTGCAACACAAAACGCTGCGCCTGCAACTCTGAATAATCGCGCCATTTGCGATCGCGCCCCCTCTCAATCAAAGCATTATACAAATCCCCCAACCGCCGCGCCGCCTTCTCCGTCAGCAATGTTTGGTTATTCCGAAATAAAGGCGTAGTCTTGCTACCACGCATAAACGCAAACGCAGGTTCACATTTTGGCAATTCTTCTAATTGAATAATATCAACAGGTTCATCGGACTGATTATCAAAATCGTAAATGTGAAACTCATCAAAATTGCAAAACATCACATAGCGCGGACGATTCTCCTTTTTTAAGCGCAAATAATACCGCCCTGCCTGTTCCCAAATTTGGCGATCGCGCAAATTCACACCTCGACTCTTCATCTCAATCAAAATCCGCCCATCCCAAACCAAATCCGCAAAACCCATTTTCCCCTTCTTGCTGCTACTACTCAGGGGATTCTCAAACCTAGCCCCCGCCGAAATCACACCGCCATGTCCAAACGCCTGAAAAAAGCGATCTAAAAAAGTTTGCGCCTCACTCTTCTCGCTTCCCTTAATATTCGCCGTGACAAAAGCCACAAAATCAACGAGATTATCAACGCGATCAGCCATGAATCAGACCTTGTTTTGCAAAAAATTCACTTAAATCAAATATTAGCAAATTATTGTCCTATTGCCTAATCGCCACATTCAGTAATTTGGGAACAGGCGATCGCCTATTTTGTTAGAAATCGAGAGATATGGCGATCGCTTTATGTTAAAAATCAGCGTAATCCCTTAATCTGCCTAATCCTCGATTCAGACGTTATGAACTATTGGCTCGTAAAATTCGCAATTTTTCGATACCATTAAGCCAAATTAAAGAATTAGCCCATATTAGATTAATAAAAAAGAGGGCGATCGCCCTCTTTTTTAATCTATTAAAACAAGGGGCTTAAGCCCCTTGCTTGATTTGCGAAATTACACAGAAGCCAAGAAAGTCTTCGTGTATTCAGCGATCGCACTGATAGCAATATTCTCTACGTTATTAGTTAAATTTCACTTGGATCACTAGCTGGCGGATGTAAGCCTTTATTAAGCCCAAAAAGCCTTGTGGCTCAAATCGAGTCCTCTTGTGGATATCTCAGATCGTTTAGATCGAAGCGATCGCAGGTTAGCTTCCGAGACTCGTGTCGCCACTTAAATGAATATCATCGTATATTTCTTGTTCCTAACCAACGCTCAAAAGATTTAGAGCTTTCACCGCTACATTTACCAGCAAGCAATCCTTCAATACCAATATGCTCATCTAAATCAACCCACTCGATCGCATAGCCATCTCCTAAAATTTGCCAGTTTTGTAATTCTTGGGGAGATGCGTGTAGTAAACGCGGATACCAAGATAAAGGAACGCTCAAACTGCGCCCGTCTATCATTTCTATAACTAATTTCTCGTCTTTCACATTCACTTGTACTGCAAGCGGTTCTGTATCAAGTATCAAAGTAGTCATGCCAAGCCTCCAATAATGTCCGATTGTTTTCCTCTACCAGTTGAGCAATATCGTTTAACTCGTGATCTTTAAATCCTCGATTTTTGACTAGTACACGCTGGCTGAAGTAACAAGACGCTAACCACGGAACTTCCATTTAAAAGGTTTGGATAAAAGCTCATTGAAATAGTTGATAAAAGCGATAATTTTCTGACGCAAATGGTCAACAGATAAAAAGCTACTGCG
>JBDNJN010000071.1:0-6474 GCA_041687725.1 Pseudanabaena sp. | reverse complement strand
ACCTGCACTTTCCGCCGTCTTAACGCTCTGACTATCAAGACTTACCAAACTTGGTGTTGCCTCTCGATTCGCTTCTAAACGTACTTACTCGCTTAATTTACGGTTTATTTCCATTATAAATCCTGTTCTTATCCATCTTTGCATGTAGAAATAGACTGCTGAATATGCTGGAAAATCATGCGGTAAGTTTTCCCATGTACAGCCATTTTTCGTTATGTAAAAAATGGCATTCATCACCTCTCCGAAATCGGTCTTTGGCGGTCTCCCCAATTTTGATGGCTTGGGTAGCATCGGTGCAATTATTTTCCATTCTTGGTCTGACAAATCGGTATTATATAGTTTACGCATCAATTCAGGCTAAGTCTAGTGTTCTATAGTATTTATACCTGTTTTGATGCGCTTTTGAATTCTTAAATGCTTTCTTAAGGGCAATCAAATCATTGTCCAGTAGACCCTTCATCTAATCCCCTCTAGAAAATTATGTAATGTATAGGGAATGCCAGAACGCTTACTCAGCAAGGTGTTATGAGTTAAAGGTCGCCCCCCCCTTGAAGTTCCTTTATCAAGATCGCAGTCAATCCATTTAGTCCAACTTTAGAGAGTCAATAGGAAGAGGCTAATGGATAATAATCGCTAGACATGGAATTTAGAGAAGTCATTTCTGTAGAAACATTGACGATATAGCGGTTTTCAGTTGACCATATGCAATCAAATCTAAGTTTTTCAATCATTTCAGAAGCCTGATTTTGCCTATGCTCATGTGAAAATCGCTATACGACCACAGTTTTGAGCTTGCATCATCGGCAGAGCTGCTTGCGTAATTAATTCTACTGATCGTTATCACCTTCTTGGTGAAGAATTTGGCGGCACTGCTCAATCAGCTTGCTTTTTTATTTTTTTGTAAACTATGTTTTGCAGAAAATGTTGTTTTCTTCCATTTGGAAATGTATTCTTTACCTTTCCTGCCCTCTCATCGCAATTTCCTATCTTGACTACCAAGAAGTCTTCTACCATATACTTTAGTTGCTCTTTCAGTAAGCCCTAATTAATCGTCCTGAGCATTTATACTCGGTGCATATCTGAGATGCTCACTCCTAATTTGCGCTATGTCCAGCAAAATATCCCTCAAATTTGAAGTAGCATGTTTTTATTGTGTTAACTTGAAAACTCCTGATTTTTAAACTAGCTTATTGCAAGAAAGTCGTAGATGGTATGTTTATCTTGCTACTACACCTATATATCCTAAGTTTTTTGGGATTGTAATCTTTACACTCTCATTAATTCAGTGCACATCTCTTAAGTACGTATTTCTTTTATAGGAATAGAGGAATCGTGGGTAATCGAATTTCTACAATCATCATCGCACTAGCCGCTCTTATCTCTGTATTGCTGACTAATTGCATGTGGCTGGATAGTGACAATACTGAAAAGATTAATTTGGAAACAGGTAATCAATTTCGTGCTGCTATTGTTTTGCCTGGTGTGATCGACGATCGCGGCTGGAGCCAAGAGGGTTACGAAGGCTTAAAGTCGCTTGAAAAGCGCTATAGGGCTACTGTTGCCTATGCACCTCAGACATCCGAACAAGATGCGCTAATTGTGGGCAGAAAATTTGTCAAGCAGGACTTTGACTTTATAATTTTTCATGGAGGCGAGTTTATTGCGGCGGCTGAAGCGATCGCGAAAGAATTTCCACGAACCAAATTTGCAGTTATTTCTGGACATCCAGGTAATAACCGCAATCTAGGTGCTGCTGCTTTCAGGGTAAGCGAATCTGGCTATTTATCAGGCTTTGCAGCAGGCTTAAAGACCAAAACGAATCGTATTGGCTATATAACTGGATTTCCTTATCCGATAAACAAAAAAGAAGCAGGATATATCGAACAGGGAGCCCAATCTGCAAATCCCCAAGCAAAAGTGATTGTAGAATACCTTTATACATGGACAGATACAGATAAGGCTGCCAAAGCTGCGCTGAAGCAAATAGCTAATGGTGCTGATGTGGTGATGATCAATCTCGACCACAATGAGGAAACGATTAAAACAGTTGCCAGTCAGGCGAACGTATATGCGATAGCATGGACGAAGGATCATTACTATGTCGCACCAGAGCGAGTCTTAACGAGCGTACTTTCCAATGTATCAACACTAGTAAGCAATATTGCTGATCTTGCTCAGCGCGGGCGGTGGGAAGGAAAATTATACAAATTCGGTTTAAAAGAAAAAGCGATCACATTTGCGCCATTTCGTGGATCTTTGACTCCAGAGCAAGAAGATCGGTTTAACAAAGTTCGTAGCGACATTTTGACTGGTAAGCTTAATATCTTGCAATAAGAAAATTAACCCAAGGTAGGCTGTCGTGCATACTTAGCCTACCTTGGATTTAGGCAATAGTGATTTTTAATAGTTAAAATCTATGGCAATCTGGAAAAACCCTTTCAGCTTACTCCGAGTTTCTATAGCTAATCAACTCCGTTTTGGGTTGGTATTTCTAGTACTAATTAGCTTGCTCGGTTCGGGAAGTATCTTGATTTATTCTAGTTTTCGCACGCAGCTCAAGCAGTCAGACCGATTGCAGCAAGCCCGATCTCAAACTGCGGCAGAACAGATAAATGCCTATATGGACGATCTGGAGCGAAAACTCGGTTATTTGGCAAGAGTGAGAGGATTGAGCACCTTGCCAGTAGAAACGCAGCAGACTTTGATCGAAGGTTTAACTCGGCATAATGATGCCTACGAAGTTGTGGTGATCGTTAATCGCCAAGGCGATCCAGTCGCGATCTCATCTCCCTATGGCGAGCTAAAAATGGAAAATTTGGCAAGTTCTCCAATCTTTATTCGTGCTTTCAAAGACAATGAAGATGCAGTGGATATTGTCTCCATTGATCCTAAGATTAATCGTTTAGTCACAACGATCTCTGTTCCCATTCGTAATGAAAAAGATGAAGTGGATGGAGTCCTACTCGCTAAAGTCAACCTGAGATTTTTAGATTTTGTCCTTTCGCAAACTGAAGTCGGCACCACTGGATATACTTATGTCATCGACAATCGTAATGTCTTGATTGCCAAACAAAGATCAGCGAAAGAAGCGATCGCCTTGCAGGATCTAGCGGATCGAGCTTTTATTAAATCGCTCACAGACCTTGATGCAGATATGCAGCC
Source organism: Pseudanabaena sp. (assembly GCA_041687725.1). Lineage (GTDB taxonomy): Bacteria > Cyanobacteriota > Cyanobacteriia > Pseudanabaenales > Pseudanabaenaceae > Pseudanabaena. The sequence goes on along the minus strand of JBDNJN010000071.1, from coordinate 3,312 downwards.
AGTCACCGTCTATCAAGGGCTTAAGAATGTCGAAGTTTTAGGCGCGATCGCGCCAGTGCGAAGTGTTGGCTGGGCGGTAATTGTCGAACTTCCCACCGATGAAGCCTACGCGCCAATTCGCAATCTTATTGGAACGATGGCGATCGCCTTGATCGTCGCGACTGGAGTGACCGTAGGGGTTGGCTTTATATTTGCAAGAAAGATCGTGAAGCCCCTGCAGCAACTCACCACCGCCGCTGATCGCATTCGCGCTGGCAATCTTGATACTCATGTCGCAATTCAGTCCCAAAACGAATTAGGAGTGCTGGCAACGACCTTCAATCATATGTCTTCTGAACTGACGGAATTGTATCGTTCCCTAGAACAGAAGGTTGACGAGCGTACTGCGGAATTGAAGCATGAGAAGGAACGTTCCGAACAATTACTATTGAATATTTTGCCCGAAGCGATCGCCAATCGTCTGAAAACCGATCCAACTTCCATCGCCGACAGCTTTGCGGGAGTGACAATTTTGTTTGCGGATATAGTCGGATTTACGGACATGAGTTCGCGTATTTCGCCGATCGCATTGGTAGGAGTGCTCAATCAGATTTTTTCAGCATTTGATCGTCTGGCGAATAAGCACGGACTTGAGAAGATTAAAACCATCGGTGATGCATATATGGTGGTGGGCGGACTGCCCATGCCTAGAGACGATCACGCTGAGGCGATCGCAGCGATGGCTCTAGACATGTTGCGAGAAATCGAGAATTTTAACTTGAAGGCAAGCTTTCCTGAACTTTCGAGTAGCCTCTCAATGCGAATTGGCGTTAATACTGGAGCGGTCGTAGCTGGGGTAATTGGAGTAAATAAGTTTATTTACGATTTATGGGGCGATACGGTCAACATAGCCAGTCGCATGGAGTCCCACGGCATCCCCGGCTGCATTCAGGTAACGGAGACTACATACCTCAGATTAAAAGATAAATATCACTTAGAAGATCGCGGTATGATTGCAATCAAAGGCAGGGGCGAAATGTTGACCTATTGGCTGAAAGGTGAGTTGGCGATCGCTATTCCATCTAACAACAAACATCCTCGAATGATTTAATGTGTTTTAGAGGGCGATCACAATGAAAAATTCTATTTTACAATTATCCTGATAAACTTAAGGTTTATTTCCTGCATGAATTGCATGAATTAATTAACTACGATACAAAACGTAGATATAGTGATTCATACCAATAGCCGATCGCAAAGAAGATAGAATGATTTTAGTGAAAGGATTAAGGTTAGTCCGTACCCATGCCATTTAGATCGGTCATCGAGAAAATTGCTCAAGCACCATTAAGCATCAAAATCGGAGAGAAGCTAAAAACAGCCAAAAGCATCTCCCTATCAGGATTATCGCGTCTAGGCAAAGGACTAATTAGCTCCCATCTCTGCCAACAGCAAAGCAAACCATTACTCATCGTTGCCGCCACTGTCGAAGAAGCAACCCGATGGGCTTTGCAGTTACAAGCAATGGACTGGGAAAACGTCTATCTATATCCACCCATTGATAATCTTCCCTACGAATCAGTCCCCATAGATTTAGAAACAACTTGGACACAGATCGAGATTTTGGCAGAGTTGCGATCGCAACCACAGCATAACTTAGCGATCGCTACAACCGTTAACGCTTTACAACCACATCTGCCATCGGTAAAAATCTTCAAAAACCACAGTCTTTATCTGAATGTAGGAGATTCTCAATCAGTGAAGCCTCTAACTATTACTTTCACGAAGTTGGGATATCTAGAAGTCAAAGAAGTAAAAGAAGAAAAACAATGGAGTCGCAAAGGATTTTGCATAGAGATTTTTCCAGTCAATCGAGCATTACCCATTCGCATTAACCTTAATCGTTCTACTATTGAGAAAATCAGAGAGTTTGACCCCGCTAATCTTAAAAGTCAGACTGACCTAGCCAACGTAGCGATCGCCCCTGTAGATTTGAGTGCGTTTGCTAAATCCCATAGTGCTTCGTTACTGGACTACTTACCCAAGGATTTTATATTGGTAATTGATGAGCCAGAGCAATGTCAGAGTTATGGCGATCGCTGGTATGAGTTGGCAGAAGAACTTTATCAGAATCAATTTCCCCAAGGCAATGCCCCTAAACTGCATCAGAGCTTTGCTCAATGCTTGACTGAGGTTAAACATTTTAAAACAGTTCAACTTAGCGAACAATCGCTCAAACCGAAAGCAAATATTTTTGATTTTGCTAGCTCTACTATTTCTGTGATTCCCCATCAGTTCCATGAGATTACAGCGCTGATTCGTGAATATCTGGACTCTGGATATCAAGTCACCTTAATTTCGGCTCAACCTCTACGGGTTGCGACCTTGCTGAAGGAACATGACTGCGTTGCTAATTTTGTCAGTGATGCTGATGATATGCAGTCAATTACGCGCATTCAGCAAGCTGGTAAGCCTGTGATTTTGAAATATTCTGGACTAACGGAGATGCAAGGCTTGGTCTTGAGCAGTTGCAAACTTGCGATCTTGACAGACCGCGAAATGTTCGGGCAACAGTTGCTGGCAGCTCCATCCTTTGTGCATCCATCCCGACTTCACGCGGCGAAGGCAATTAATCCGAATGAGTTAAATATTGGCGATTATGTCGTTCATCGTAAATATGGGGTCGGTAAGCTTGCCAAGTTTGAAGTTATTATAGTTAAGGGAGCAGCACAGCCTCATTATATTGTTGAATTTGCTGATGGTAAGACTGGTGTAGCGGTATCACAGGAAAATATTCTCACTCGCTATCGTAGTGCTGCTAATACTGCACCTAAGTTAAACAGTATTGCTAATACGAAGGTATGGGATACCGCCCTCAGTAAGTGTCAAAGAGAAATTCACAAGTTAGCGGGGGATTTACTGCAACTCTATGTCAGACGCGCTAATTTAGTTGGTTATGCTTTTCCACCTGATACAGAATGGCAACAGGAGATGGAGGATTCTTTTCCCTATCAATTGACTCCCGATCAGGTCAAAGCTGTCCAAGATGTTAAGCAAGATATGGAAAGCGATCGCCCGATGGATCGGTTGGTGTGCGGTGATGTGGGCTTTGGTAAGACTGAAGTGGCGGTGCGGGCAATTTTTAAAGCGGTTTGTGCGGGTAAACAAGTAGCGCTGCTAGCTCCGACGACGATTCTGGTGCAGCAGCATTTTTATACGCGCAAAGCTCGGTGTGAGGCTTATCCTTTTGCTGTGGAAGTAGTTAATCGGTTTCGCCCTGCGAAGGAGCGCAAACAGGTTTTGCAAAATCTGGCGGATGGGGCGGTGCAGATT
>JBDNJN010000008.1:0-8511 GCA_041687725.1 Pseudanabaena sp. | reverse complement strand
TGAAACTGGTGCAGTGAGTCCAAAAGACGATGACCTGTATCTTCGGACGTAAAGCTCAAAGTACGAGTCTCCTGTAAAAGAGCTTTCTTCGGGAAGCCCGCGCTCTAACTGTACTCAGTTGAGCGTCGGGAGGATGTCACTCTTTCAATAGTTTTATATTCTAATTAGGATGAGGTTTTGGCTATGCACAAAGGGCTTGGAATTGCGTTGATGTTGGCTTGCTTGCCTATGCAGATGATGATGGTGAGTGAACCTGTGTCTGCTCAAACTGCGTCAGATCAGAAAGCAGAGGTAGATCGGCTATTAGATCAAGGAATTAAAGCAAGACGGTCTAGTCAATATCAAAATGCAATTCAGTTCGATCTGAATGCACTTGCTATTTGCCGTGAAATTAAAGATCGTAAATGTGAAGGTCGTGCTTATAACGGATTAGGAATTGGACACCACTATTTAGGTCAATATGACAAGGCAATTGAGTTTCATTTGCAAAGATTAGCGATCGCAAGGGAAATCAAAGATCGACTGGGTGAGGGACAGTCGCTCGGAAATCTGGGAGGTGCTTACGGTGCTCTCGGCAAATATGACAAGGCGATTGAGTTTAATTTGCAAGCGTTAGCGATCGCAAGGGAAATCAAAGATCGTACTGCTGAGGGACAATCGCTCGGAAATCTGGGAAATGCTTACCATTCTCTCGGCAAATATGAAAAGGCGATTGAGTTTCAGTTGCAAAGCTTAGCGATCGCAAGGGAAATCAAAGATCGCAGTGGTGAGGGAAAGGCGCTCGGAAATCTGGGAAATGCTTACGGTTATCTCGGCAAATATGAAAAGGCAATTGAGTTTCATTTGCAAGCATTAGCGATCGCAAGGGAAATCAAAGATCGTACTGCTGAGGGACAGTCGCTCGGAAATCTGGGAAATGCTTACCATTCTCTCGGCAAATATGAAAAGGCGATTGAGTTTCATTTGCAAGGCTTAGCGATCGCAAGGGAAATCAAAGATCGACGTGGTGAAGGAAATGCGCTCGGAAATCTGGGAAATGCTTACTATTCTTTCGGCAAATATGACAAGGCGATTGAGTTTTATTTGCAAGCATTAGCGATCGCAAGGGAAATCAAAGATCGAAATGGAGAGCGAATTTCGCTTAATAATTTAGGAGTTACTTTTAAGAATCTCAAACAACCTGAACTAGCGATCCTCTTTTACAAACAATCCGTCAATGTCATTGAATCCATCCGCCAAGACATCAAAAAGCTCAACAAAGACGAACAAAAATCATTTCTAGACACCGTTGAAAAGACCTATCGCAACCTCGCCGACTTACTCCTCAAACAAGGACGAGTTATGGAAGCTCTACAAATCCTTGATCTCCTCAAAGTGCAAGAACTCGAAGACTATCTCAAGAATGTCAAAGGTAGCGATCGCACTGCACAGGGAGTCAGAATCTTAGAACCAGAAAAAGCGATTAGCGCTCAGCTATCAACTATCAGCTTTGAGAATAGCGCAGACATCAATCGCCAACTTGCTAGCCAACTCCAACAAATCCCAAAATCGGAAATCAACAAAGTCCCCGACTATCTCCAACAAATCCCACAGGGATCAGTACTGCTTTATCCATTAATTTTAGGCGATCGATTAGAAATCATCCTCTTCTCACCCAACACCCTCCCCATCAGCCGCACCGTCAACATCTCCAAAGACAAACTAGAAGAACTAGTTAAAGAATTTAGAGCAGCCCTAATTGACTCTGGCTCCGAAGACTACAAAGAATCTGCTGTTGCTCTTTACAACGCGCTAATTAAACCCATCGAAGCCGAACTCATTCAAGCCAAAGCCCAAACAATTCTCTACGCACCCGATGGCATCTTGCGCTATATCCCTCTCGCCGCGCTAAATGATGGCAAACAATGGCTCAGTGAAAAATATCGCATTAGCAACCTGATCGCCTATACGCTCTCAGACTTTTCACCCAGACCCAAATTCCAGCCCAAAATCCTAGCAGGAGCCTTTGGTGGCAAAGCTGATGAGCGCAAATTTGGACAGCAGGGTTTACCAGCCACACTCAAAGAAGTCCTTGCGATCGCAAATGCATTCCCAAATTCATCAACTTTACTAGAAGACAACTTCAGCCGCCAAGGTATTGAAGCCAAATTCAAAAACTACAACATTCTCCACTTCGCCACCCATGCCAAGTTTAATACTGGTACGCCTGATAACTCATTTATCATCTTTGGTAATGGCGACAAAATCCGTTTGAGTGAACTTACAGATTGGCAAATCCCTAATGTCGAATTGATTGTGCTTAGTGCTTGTCAGACTGGGTTTGGTAAATTAGGAACTGGTGTAGAGATTTTGGGCTTTGGTTATCAAGTTCAGAAAATTGGTGCAAAAAGTGCGATCGCATCACTCTGGAATGTGGACGATGTAGGTACACAAGCCCTAATGGAAGCATTTTACAAAGAACTCCAGAAAGGTGATGTCTCGCCTACTGAGGCCTTGCATAGAGCGCAAGTGACTTTGATTAAATCAGATAAATTTAACCATCCATTTTATTGGTCGGCATTTTTTGCGATCGGGAATGGGTTGTAACATCAGTCACTAAGAAGGTAAGTGCGATCGCCGTTTCGGAAGTATTCGCCAACTTAGGCTTCACACAGTCTAAAGAGAAGCGACGCTTGGCTTGTCCAAACTTACCTTCAATGCGGTTGCGTACATTTGTTTCCGAGCCGCATCCTGATCAGTCGCGGCTTTGCCCAGAAGTTATCCCAACTGAGACGGTCGAGAAATACATTACCATCGACACAACTAACCGATAGTTTTGCACCAAACTCCACAGGTGTACCAGCCTTACCTCTAACAATTGGACGGACATGGGGTTGGGTAATACTGACGATGCGATGGTCAATGCAATGAGAACGTTGCTGATACATCAGTAGCTGTTGCTGAAACACCTCATTAACCACCACCAAATTACGATAGAGATGCTTGCTCAATAACGTTAGCGAAGCACCTGCATCAACAAGCGACCGAATATGGGTAAGATTGCGCTTCACATATCCCAACTGTTCTCGAACGGCTTGGTGTATTTTCCTGTGGCTAGCCTTACGTTGCTTGGCAATTTGGAGATATGCTTGTCTGGCTTCACGGCGATAAGTGCGTGGTTTCTGCGGTAATTGAGATTTCACTTGTTCATAGAGAATATCAATGATGATTTCAGTTTGTTCCCTTGCTGCATTCAATAGGTTAACATCGGTGGAATAACGGATATCGGCTGGCGCAGCCGTCGCATCAAGGATTAATTTCCCTTTATTTGTTGACTCGATTGAGCCTTCTTCTCTTGGCTCTTTCCCTTGGGCAATTTCTGGTTCTTAATGGAGCCTTGTTACTGTATTCTGATAGCCCTAAAAAGTATTACAAGTATGGATTCTCTCGAATCTGTTCAACTGTCTCTTCGTCACTGGTTCCTAACTTCTCTTTAATGATTAACGCTCCCAAGGCGATCCGAAAGGGGTTGGCTGGCGCTCCTTGCCCTTGACTAAATTGTTCCACATATTCTATCTCAAACTTTTCCCATGGGATAATTTCTGCTAATTTTAGCCATCGATTATCGCCTGCGAGGTTCCCGCCGAAGGGTAGACAGAAGTTCTCGAACGATAGTTGTCCTTGGGGCGAAAGTCGGTACATATTTTCTTCGTCGTGCAGGGCTTTTGTCTGCTTTTCTTTCCATTTTATCACTTTCTTATTGCCTTGAAAAACACTCCTCGTAACTCTTTCTCACTTTTTTAGCAAGCCCTACTTACTTGATACGCAAGGATTATAGCCATTTTGCAGGTAAACCCTTAAGATCCTTGCCCTAAGGATGTTTTATCGATTTTTCCTATTCAACGGAACCATTGCCCAAGAAACTCGCCTACTAGATATAAAGAACCGCAAAGAATCACAATATCAGGCGATCGCAGATCATCAAAAGCAGCCTCTAGTCCTAACTCTAAGCTGTCATAAGGTTGCGGATTTGTCTTCAGCATTGAAGATGCGATTTTAGCTAAATCCTGTGGAGATGTTGTTGCAGGACTAGGAACAGGCACTGCATAAAATAAATCATCAGGATGCAAAAGTGCTTTGAGAATTCCTGCTTGGTCTTTAGTATTAAGAATCCCAATTATCCAGCGTTTTCGTTGATTGGGAAAAGACTCATCAACAAATTGTCTGAGATATTCTGCTGCCGCCACATTGTGCGCTCCATCAATTAGGATTTTGGACAGCTTCCCATTTAAGTTAAATTCTATCCATTGCAATCTTCCCGCCCATTTAGTATTTGCCAAGCCTGCACACATAGCATCATTGCTAATTTGCCAGCCTTGAGTTTGTAAAGATTGAATCGTGGCGATCGCGATCGCGGAATTTATTAATTGATGCTTACCCAATAATGGCAGCGAATACTCGAAGCCTTGCCAAGTAGCACCTGTCGCTGTGCATTCAGCAGCACTTACCCAAGTTACGCTCGCGGTACAGGCTATTACTTTGGTTTGGAAAGCAGCGATCGCATCAGAATGATTTTCAGCAATCACGACAGGACATTGAGGTTTGATAATTCCTGCTTTTTCGGAAGCGATCGCCACTAATGTATTTCCCAATTGCTGACAATGATCGAGTCCGATGGAAGTAATCGCACAAACTAAGGGGCGATCGCATACATTCGTCGCGTCTAATCTGCCGCCTAAGCCTGTTTCGATGATGGCAATATCAACTTTTTGATCAGCAAAATACCACCACATCGCCGCCGTAATTACTTCAAACTGAGTTGGTGGAAATTCTGGCGCGATCGCTTGTTCTACTTTATTTAAAGCATTTAACAAATCGCGATCGCTAATCCATTCACCATTAATCGTAATCCGTTCGCGCCAATCGATCAGGTGTGGAGACGTGTAGCGCCCAACTCGATAACCAGCCGCTTGCAAAATCGACAGCAAAAAGGCACAAACAGAACCTTTGCCGTTTGTGCCTGCAACATGGATTATGGGAACCTGTTGATGAGGATCTCCCAAAGATTCGAGTAGTTGCTGAATGCGCTCTAAACCGAGATGAATGCCAAATTTATCAAAACTGGCAAGATATTCTTCGGAAGATTGGTTAGTTGGCTTTGGAGACATGAACTTCTAAGGCGTAAATTTTGCCATGGGCATCGACTTCGGTAATATGTCTGCCTTGCATCGCGAATAGTTCACCACTATCACGCTTGCCAGCGATCGCCCAAATAGCTTCCAGTCCATTCTCCGTCTTTCTGGTCGTCCAAACGCGTTGCATTCCCGAATAAGCTTGAAAAAATTGGCGATATAGTTGCGCGATCGCATCTTTGCCAACTACTTTTTTCGCCCCCGATGGATGAACCTCAGCTTGTTCTGCAAACAATTCTACCAGTTCATTAAAGGCTTGTTCGTCATCGCTAGCGAGATCGGAGAGTTTAAAATATTGGTCTAAGAACCTATTTAAGAAATCAAAAGCGCACCTAAAACGGGTATAAATATTTATGAAGAAACAGATTTAGGGACATGCAGCTTAATAAAGTACCAATTAGCTAAGGCTAAACGACTGCGCCACCCTCAAATAATCGGTACTTTATTAAGCTGCATGTCCCTTAAGGCTAGAAAAGATGCGCCACCCCTATGATATCTAAGATTTGCTTTTCTAAAGCTTGATTTGCTTCCATTAGCTGCTCAGCACTAGGAAGCATCAACGCCGCAGGGATTATGGCAAACAGTTCAAATACAGTATACAAAGAAATAATCGCCGTAATCGCCTTGAGTAATCCTGACAACCAATACAATGGATACCAAAGAGTCCAGATCTCCATGACATGGGTGATACCACAGGCGATGATAAATGCTCCAAATAGTAAGGCTACTTTATTAAAGAATTTGACATCTTGACGCTGTCGCATAAAGTAGATTAGCATAATTGGAATAGAGAAGTATGCTAAAGCAATCAGTCCATCGGCTATAACATGTAATCCAACCAGATTGGTCTGCCAGAGATAGCAGTGACCATGAGGAATGAAACCATTGGTTTCCAATAATTGCATAATCTTGTCTAGCATATTAAAGTCTTCAACTTAGTTTTTAGCAGTTACGCCAGTGAATTCATCAACGAAATATTATTTACATTTTAGCTGTCTTACTCCCTTTTTACGTGAAAAATAGACGTTAAAACCCAAGAATTGATGGTGCGGCACCATCAATTCTTGGGTGGTTTAGGATTTCTGTAACAATAGATTCAAATTCAATAGAGTTCATTATCCATGCTGACAAATATCAAAATGTTATTGGAAGCTTGCAAGAGTTTATCCATTGACTATGAGATTTTGCATCCTAATCAGAATTTAGTCAAAGTTAAAATTAGCGATCGCGAATATTACTTTACTAATTATTCAACACCTTTAATTTCGCAATCTATTGCGGGAATCTTTAAAGATAAGCAATATTTTTATCAAGTATTTCGAGATGTCGTAAAAATGCCGCGCACTATCTCTTTTATTTCTCCTTATTGTGATGAAAAATATAAGGAGTATTTACAATTTCTGAATATCGATGAAATTATTACTGAGATTGAGGATAATTTTGAATTGCCAATTATTCTCAAACGGAATCGGGGATCGGGTGGAAATAATGTTTTTAAGTGTTGCGATTCTCCGCAAATGTGGAATGCTTTGGAGAATATATTTGACGTAAACTCTAAAAGCTATGACTACATCGCCCTTGCCCAAGAGCCAATCAATATTGTTAAAGAATATCGCTCTGTATGTCTTAATCGAGAGCAGGTGATTTTGTATGACAAAGATTTTTCTCAAGCAGAGTTTACAGGAAATCTCAGTCCTTTGCATTGGGAAGGGGCGATCGCCAAACAAGTAAATGATTCCCGAACTATTGACGCAATTAACGAATTCATCAAACCGATTTTCCAGAAGATGCCTGCGATCGCTTATGTTGGTTTAGATGTCGCTTTGGATGATCGCGGTATTTATTGGTTGATTGAGGCGAATTCTCACCCAAACTTTGATATTTTTATTCGCGATAACGGCGAAGAAGCGATCGTGGAGCTTTTTGAAAAGATTTTAAAATATCTAAAAAATCCTACATAGACAAATAAAAAAGGGCGCTAAGCGCCCTTTTTTATTTGTCTATATAACTAAGACTACATCAAGCCAATCTGAGTAAGAATACCTTGTCCAGTGATAAATTCGGTTGCCAAGCCAATTACAAAGCCGAGCATTGCAAGACGACCGTTCCAAGTTTCAGCGAAATTGTTAAAACCGAATTTAGGATCTGTAGAGTTTTCCATTGTAATAATCTCCTTGGGGTTGAACTACTAACTAAAAGCTAATAATCTTTGACTTCCTTAATATTACTTCATATTTTTTAATATGCTATACCGCTAAAGATAGATTCAGTAAAGCTATTAGGATGATTATCGAAACTTATAGCTGTTATTGAATGGCTCACAAAGTATAGCTGTCGCCAGTTTTGAAAGCCCAAAATAGAGTGGCAGCGCGGAGCGCTGCCACTCTATTTTGGGCTTTTATCGAAATTTGCTATAAGTCGCAAAAATACAAAAGACACCGTGATGGTTAGATCTTCGGTGTCTTTTGTAAAAAATTAAAAATAAATGAGAGCGATATTAATAGCCAAGGCTATTAATTAGACATCGTAAGTTTCCTTACCAGTAAACTTGACGCTTATAGGATTAGGATTGTCACCAATCTTGCGGCTGACGCTATTAACGGCAACACGACCAGCATTCACCTTCTCAGGGAATACACCATCTAGAGGATGGAGATAAACTTGGTCGCCATTAGGAAATTCGCGCCAAATTTTGTAATTGGTGATCTTAAATTTACGCAACTGTGTACCCAAAGCGAGTGCTTGCTCTTTCTTAGCTAAGTAAAGCAAGTTATCGCCTTTGACCATAGTTGCAGCACCGCCTGTAGGCATTTCAAATACTTGCTCTTTGGGGCTGTTCCAAGAGATTAGGTACTTTTCTTCGGTGAAGGCTGAGTTGAGCAGACCACCTGTGCTACCGCCCCAGATCGGGGTTTTGCCCGTTGGTTTAGGTGCAGTAAAGGTCGCTGTTGCTGTTGCTTCTGTTGCTGTTGCTTCTGTTGCTTGTTCTTCTGACATTGAGATGTTCTCCCAAATCGCATATGCGCTTTTGATATCAAGTGCAAAGATATCATTTCTATACACCCCTGCTCCAAGCTTACTTAACGTTACTTTACGAAGCTTGACAAAAATAAATCCAAAGTTACATTCATAAAACCTAAAGAAATTTTTAAAAGTGCGGCGAAGCGGCACTTTTAAAAATTTCTTTGTCCTCCCTCAGCAGCAATTCCAAATTCAAAAAGTAGCAAATAATACAAAGCTAGAGTGGATCTAAAATTAGCATGAATTGACAGCTATGGGTGCAGTGTCAAGCATAAAGTCGATCAAATGCTGCCAACTTTCAAAGAGAAAATATTTGGTG
>JBDNJN010000070.1:0-3892 GCA_041687725.1 Pseudanabaena sp. | reverse complement strand
TAACAAGGCAAAGCACTGTAAGATAGCAACTACACATTAGGGCATCTAAACTGTGCCTGATTTTTTGCCATGACGATCGCCATGACAGGCAATGACGACTTAACTATCATAGAAGCATCTCCAGTCAGTCCATTGGATTTGCCCCCCGAAGAGGAAAGCCCTCTTCCCAATCCTGATGAGATGTTATCACTGCTCAACTCAGAGATAATTTTAGAGAGAATGCAAGCTGCGAGAGCTTTTTGTGAATTAGAGGATCAAAGGGCGATTCCTCGGTTGATTGAATTACTGCAAGATGAATGTCCTTTAGTGCGGGTTAGTGCCGCTTATGCACTCGGACGAAATAAAAGCGAAGAGGCGATCGCGCCCCTCATCGATCAACTCAAACAGGACTGGAATGGCTATGTCCGCAAGGGTATCGTTTGGGCGTTAGGAACTTGTCACGCGACATTAGGCTTACAGCCCCTGATTTCTGCGCTCAAATACGATATTACGGCGGTGCGGCTATGGGCGGCGAGTGCGCTGGGACAGTTAGGAGATATTCAAGCGATCGAATCCCTTACCGAGGCCCTATCGCAAGATCCAATGTCTGCTGTGCGTGGCAACTGTGCATGGTCACTTGGTAAATTAATTGTCCAAAAGCGTCGCGATGCTGACACTCAAGACGAAATTTATCACGACGCTGTTGATGCGTTGGTCAATGCCCTCGATGACGATGATCTCAGTGTGCAGACTGACGCTAGAAATGCATTGCGTAAACTGGGCGATCCACGCGGTTTAAAGGTGTTAGATCGGATTGAAATGGAACAAGGCTATTGCGAATTCTAAAACTAATTTTAGGGTGTGCTACGGCAAACCCTAAAATTGCTTTTGATGATTTGGGGTTCAAAAAAAATTTGACAATAGCGCGATCGCTGCTATAGTTAATAACTGGATATAGCATCCATCCATTTGCGAATGTAGTTTAGTGGTAAAACTCCTGCCTTCCAAGCAGATCTTGCGGGTTCGATTCCCGCCATTCGCTTTTTATAGAAGCTCTTTTAGCTTCACTTGATATTCTTCAGGCGTAATACTTCCTGATTTTAGCTCATCATTGAGCAATTGCACTTGAGGTGCGATCGCTTGTTTTTTTGCTGCAATTTCATCGGCTTTAGTTTTGTAAATGGCTTCACCCTCTTTCTTGGCTTGCTTGAAAGTCTGGCGAATACTAAAAGCATCCATCTCGCCGCCAGAGGCAAAATATTCGTTGGCAACTTTACCGATCGCCCATGTACTTGCATAGGCAGTTGTTGCACCGACAACCATCCCAAACACAGGAACTAGTTTAGCTAAATTGCTCACAGCAATACGAGTTCCCGTGATCCCTAAGCTGCCAAATATAGCTTTGCGAAAATCGTCACGATTGCGATCGTAGCCCCAGCTCTGCCCGATCGCCTGTGCGAGATCGAGTTGATTCCAGTAGATCAGCATATCGAAGGCGATCGCGATTCCAGGAATAGGAAAAGCACCTAAAATCGCATTAAGGAAACAAGCATCGGTGGTGGCATTTTCGACTTCGATCGCCCGATTTTCGGGATCGTCAATTTGTCGGACTTGCTCAGAAATTGGCGATCGCGTAGAGCGACGCTCTAGGGTTGCGAGCCATTCTTGTTTGCCCCAGAGTTTAGAACTGGTAAAAGTTGCACCAATTTTGGCTAAAAGTTCTTTTTCTTCAGAACTGCACTCACCATCGATATTCGCCATTGCATAGGCCGACTGATAAACCATTTCCTGTGCAATGTCGCTGGTGATTTGGGTCAGTAATGCATCGATTGGCTGATCGTCTTCATTTAATAGGCGATCGACGGTAACACCTTCGGGTAAATTGATCTCTTCAAAAGTATCGGCAAGACTGGCAAACTCTTCATCGAGCAGTTTGCCGTCGGCTTTTGCCATGCTCACCAAAATCTTAAAGCTTGCCAAAACTTCTTGCTGATTAACGACAGACATTAGATGTTTACTCTTCTCTAGAAATTAGCCTTGATGGTAACAGCGATCGCTAAGCAAGTTTGTATAAAACTAGCCAACAAAAGACAAACTGAAGACCGCTAAGTAAGTTTTCTGTAGGGTGTGTTAGCGGTAGCGTAACGAACCTTGATTGGTTGAGCAGTGCGTTACGCTATCGCTAACATACCCTACGAAGGCAATAGGATGCTAGCATCGCGATAAACTGTAATTAGTTCCTCCATTCCCATAGAAATCCATGAAACCGCCTGCCATCATCATCTTAGGAGAAAAAAGTATTGCGATCGCGCGACAAATTCAAACCGTAATTCCTGATGCCATTATTTATGGATTAGAGTCTCGCACCCAAACCGCCGATCGCCTATATGCAAAATTTAGCGAAACCATTAGCGAATTATTTAGCGAAGGACATCCGCTTATTGGTATTTGTGCCGCAGGAATTATGATCCGATCGCTAGCAACTTTACTCTCAGACAAACGCGGCGAACCGCCCGTAATTGCGATCGCGGAAGATGGTAGTGCGGTTGTGCCTTTATTGGGCGGACTCAATGGCGCAAATGAACTTGCTAGGGCGATCGCTGACAAGCTCAAAGTCCAGCCAGCCATCACGACTACAGGCGAGTTGCGATTTCAAACATCACTTTTAGCACCTCCCAAAGGATACCGTTTGCTAAATGATGATCAACAAACGAAGACATTTTTAGCTGATTTATTAGCAGGCGCATCAGTCCAAATTATCGGTGAAGCCGATTGGTTAAGGTCAAGCAATCTGCCCTTTGCGGATCTCGCCACGCATCGGATTGAAGTAATTTCTGATGAATTAAGATTAGAAGCGATCTATTCTCAATTAAGTTCTAATTATTTGGTATACCAAGCCGAATTTATCCAAACTGCTCCTATCAACGGCAAACTCTCAATCATTGGCACAGGACCTGGAGCCGCCAAGTGGATGTCTCCCGAAGTCAAAGCCATTCTCGAAGATGCCACTGATTTTGTCGGTTACAAAACCTATGTGAACTTAGTCAAAGAATTTACAAGGGGAAAGACTATTCACGCTTCCGATAATCGGGTGGAGCTAGATCGCGCCCGTCTTGCTCTTGATTTGGCGACTGAGGGTAAATCTGTGGTGATCGTGTCATCGGGTGATGCGGGGATTTATGGCATGGCTTCTGCCGTTTTTGAAGTTCTCGATCGCGATCCCGATCCCAAATGGAACCAAATCCATATTCATGTTGCCCCCGGAATATCCGCAGTTCAAGCGGCGGCGGCAGCGATCGGCGCTCCGATTGGGCATGATTTCTGCATGATTTCACTATCAGACATTCTCAAACCTTGGCAAGTTATCGAGCAACGCCTAGCCGCCGCCGCCCAAGCTGATTTTGTAATCGCGATTTATAATCCCATTTCTACCCAACGCAGATGGCAACTTACTACCGCTAAAGAGATTTTATTAAATTGGCGATCGCCTGATACTCCTGTGATTTTAGGTCACAAGATGGGACGCAAAGGCGAAAATGTGCGGGTGATTACTTTGGCAGAATTAGCTCCTGAACTTGCCGATATGCAAACGGTGATTATCATCGGCTCTAGTAAAACTCGGCTGTTGCAATGGGGCGATCGCTTGAGAGTGTATACACCGCGCAAATATGAGTAGTAATAAGGTGTTACGTGGAAAGAAAATGCACCACATCCCCCAACCCCTTCTCCTTGCAAGGAGAAGGGGAGCCAGAGCTTTTTCTTGTTCCCCTCTCCTTTGCAAGGAGAGCAGGGTGGTTTCATTTTCGGAAAGGGTTAGAGGGTAAGAACTTTCAGGTTGCGCCAGAGGAAATGAATGGAGAGAAATCAGGAAGAGCAGGAGAGAATATCAAAAGCTTGATGAACCTGATTAGCG
>JBDNJN010000069.1:0-8551 GCA_041687725.1 Pseudanabaena sp. | reverse complement strand
TTGTGGTACGCACCATGACCGTGATGTAAATGCAGCAATCAATATAAGGAATGAAGCCTTGCGGATTCTGGCGTTAGGAACTAGCGCTTCTGCTTGTGGAGGGGATGTAAGTCGCTCTGGTAAGATTTCGGTCTTGCTAGATGCTGTTCCCGTTGAGACAAGAAGCCAGCACTGTACCGCCTAAGCGGTCAGTGTCTGGTAGTTCACGCGAATGCACTAAACTAGATAAATATTAAAGTCAACCAATTACCTCATTGATTAGGGTTATAAGGAGCGACAGGGCGTGATGTCTTCTGGGAAAAAAATCTTTTTGGCAACCTTTTGGCGGCGTGTCAAAACGACAGTCGTAAGTTTAGCAATATTGCAAAGTGTCGCAGTACTTTCACCATCATCTGCGCGGGCTGATGGTGAAAGTACTGCGACCATCGGCTATTCCGAACTGCTCTCAAGTGTCAAGGACAATAAAGTTCAAAAAATTGATCTTGAAAGTAATGGCTTAGCGGCGGAAGCGATGTTGAAAGATGGCCGCAAAGTCAGGATTGATTTAATTGCTCGTGACGGCAACAACGAGTTGATCAAGGCTTTACGCGAAAATAACGTCGATATCGCCGTAAAAACCCCACAGCAGCCAACCTTAATTTGGCAACTGGCAAGTACATTTTTTGTACCCATGCTGCTGATTTTCGTATTATTGTTCGTATTACGCCGTCTCAGCAATTCGCCTGGTGGACCTGGACAAACTCTCAGTTTTGGCAAAACAAAAGCGAGATTTTCGCCCGAAGCCAAGACAGGCATTATGTTTGAAGATGTCGCTGGTATTGATACAGCAAAGGAAGAATTACAGGAAGTCGTTACATTCCTGAAACAGCCCGATCGCTTTACGGCTGTGGGCGCAAAAATCCCTAAGGGTGTTTTGCTAATTGGTCCACCGGGAACAGGTAAAACTTTATTAGCAAAGGCGATCGCAGGGGAAGCAGGGGTTCCTTTCTTCTCGCTGTCAGGCTCGGAATTTGTGGAAATGTTTGTCGGTGTGGGGGCTTCCCGCGTTCGCGATTTATTCCAAAAAGCGAAAGATAATGCGCCCTGTATTATCTTTATCGATGAAATTGATGCAGTTGGTCGTCAGCGTGGCTCTGGTATCGGTGGCGGCAACGATGAGCGCGAGCAAACTCTCAACCAAATGCTCACCGAAATGGATGGTTTTCAAGGTAATTCAGGTGTGATCGTGGTAGCGGCTACCAATCGCCCTGATGTCCTCGATAGCGCTTTGCTCCGTCCAGGACGTTTCGATCGCCAAATTACCGTGGACTATCCCGACTATAAAGGTCGTCAAGCAATCCTCAAAGTCCATGCGCGTAATAAAAAACTTGAAGAAAATGTTTCGCTCGAATCAGTTGCCCGTTTAACTCCAGGGTTCGCGGGTGCAGATTTGGCGAACCTGTTAAATGAAGCTGCCATCCTCGCGGCGCGGCGTTATAAAGAAGCGATCGGTGAACTCGAAATTGCTGATGCGATCGATCGCGTCACGATCGGCTTGACCATGAAGCCAATGCTCGATAGCTCCAAAAAACGTCTGGTCGCCTATCACGAAGTTGGTCACGCCTTGGTGATGACCTTACTCAAAAATGCATCTTTGCTTGATAAAATTACAATTGTGCCGCGTTCTGGCGGTATCGGTGGTTTTGCGAAGGGTGTTCCCGATGAGGAATCTGGACTGGAATCGCGATCGCAGATTCTCGACACAATTACGATGATGCTCGGTGGTAGAGCTGCTGAAGAAGTCGTCTTTGGTGGTGCTGAAATTACTACAGGTGCATCAAGCGATTTTCAGCAGGTCGCGAGATTGACGCGGATGATGGTGACTCAATTTGGGATGTCAGATCTTGGCTTGGGTGCGCTCGAATCTGAAAGTGGTGAGGTTTTCTTAGGGCGCAACTTTATGCCTCAGACTGACTACTCAGTGAAGTTAGGCGATCGCATTGATCGCCAAATTCGCCAGATTGCCCAAACCTGTTATGACACCGCCAAGCGCTTGATCGAAGAAAATCGCGATTTGTGCGATCGCCTAGTCGATATTCTTTTAGATGTCGAAACCCTAGATGGTGAAGAGTTTCGCAAGATTGTGGCGGAATACACGCAATTACCTGAAAAGAAACCTGTTTCAGTGAAGTTTTAAACAAAAAAGGGAGCGCTTAGCGCTCCCTTTTTTATGTGCCGACTAATTTTTGCAACTTGACTTCAAATCTTTCCCAAGGTTTAGGTTCAATTACTTGCGTGGAAATATTATTGGCTGTAAATAGCGATCGCAAAGAATCAACAGTTCCTTCCGACTTCAGAATATTCAACAAGAAGCCGCTATAGGTCAAATCACCACCTGCTGCCGTTGGCAACATCACTTGTGGCTTCAGCAACTTTGCCACCTGCACAGCACCCTGTTGACCTTTGATCACTGTGCCAATTAGAGGCAACTTCAGATCAATCGTGGGCGTAATCACCACATCAACAGGTGCAAATTCTTGAATTGCCTTAGCGTGATAGCCGTGAGGTTCGTAATAAATGGAAGTTCCTTCCACCAAATCCTTCAAAATATACCCATTCTCAAGGGTTGTTGGACCTGTCGGTGAACCTAGCACGGCTCTGATTTCTAACAGATTGGGCATACTAAATACTTCGCCATGAGCAAGGGTAGTAACTTGCGTATAGCCTAGTTCTTTAACAATTTTTGCAGCGCTGGGTGAACCGACTACAGGAATTTGGTGATCGAGTTGCTTAAGTGTCGCTGGATGGGCGTGATCTGGCAGCCCTTGTGACAGCAAAATCAAATCAATATTTTCAGGGATTTCCCTTGGCGTAACTCGCTCAGATTTAAAAAACCACGCCGCATTACCAAACATCAGCGCACCAACTAGCCAAGGATCGAGCAGTATGCGTTTGCCCGCAATTTCGATCAGCCATGAATTACTGTCTAGCCATGTTAAATACATAATTTTCTGAGTTAGTAACTTTTACATAATATTGTAACGAATTGTTTACATTCAAAAATTAGCTAAGCACTCTCTCCTAAATTTTGAACGTAAAAAACCCGCAGGAGGCATTCTTGCGGGAAAAAATTATGTAGATACGTCGCTAGTTGCCAATATCATCTTTCTTTATTCTGGTTTTAGCGGTGACTCAACTCACATTGAGACGGCGATCGCTAAACACTTTTACGGTGATCTTGATCGCATATATCCAACATTGACTGCCAAAACTGTTGTGCTAATCGACACTTTTGCAGATCGTGCTTAAACGTATAAATAATAAGCCTGTGTTTAAGTCAATCTCAATAGCGGGGCATGGATATAAACTTGTTAAAAATAATACCTAAAAGAAAGAGTCATTTTGTTCGTTTTCTGGCGATCTCGATCGGGGCAGCGATATTTGCGGGATTTACGCCATCGATCGCCCATGCGATCGAGACAGGCACTCTGGAATCTTTGACTAAAACTACAAGTGAACTCAGACTATCAATCGATACGAGTTGGGTACTAATCACAGGGTTTTTAGTATTTTTTATGCAATGTGGATTTGCCATGCTAGAGGCTGGGCTAGTCAGACAGACAGGGGTGGTGAATACCCTCGCCGAGAACTTCATTGATGCGGGAGTTACACTCATCGCATGGTGGGTTACAGGTTTTGCGATCGCCTTTGGCACAACTAGTAATGGCTTTTTTGGGACAGATGGATTTTTTTTAGATAATGCTTTTACTCTAAATAATGGTGCGATCGAATATGCGATGGGCGCAGGCGGTTCCACGGCCCCCGTCAACACCTTGACCCTATTCTTTTTTCAGTTCGCGTTTTCTGCCACCGCCAGTACGATCACCACGGGCGCGATGGCAGAACGAACGGAATTTAAAGGGGATTTAATCTATGCCTTTATCATGGGTGCAGTTATGTATCCCGTCGTCGTGCATTGGGTCTGGAACGATGGCGGCTGGCTATACAAACTCAACTTTCACGATTTTGCAGGCAGTGCGGTTGTGCATAGTGTCGGCGGATGGACATCTCTAATCGGGGCATATTTATTAGGGCCACGCTCGGATCGGGTCTGGGGACAAATGCCCCCCGCCCATAACCTTGGTTATGCCACGATTGGCACGATGATTTTGTGGTTTGGCTGGTATGGCTTTAATGCAGGTTCAGCTTTAAGTTTGAGCAATACTGGACTAGTGGGCTTAGTCGTTGTCAATACAACTTTAGCGGCTTCGACTGGCGCGATCGCCGCCATGCTTTATATTTACTTTCGCTTTGGTCAGTGGCACTTATTTGGCGCACTAAATGGCTCATTAGCAGGTTTAGTAGCCGTCACCGCAGGTTGTGCCTATGTCATGCCTTGGGCGGCAGCGCTGATTGGTTTAGTCGCTGGTGTACTTGTCATAATCGTAGTAGACATTATTGAGTGGTTTGAAATTGATGATCCTGTAGGCGCATTTGCCGTGCATGGTTCTTGCGGCATGATGGGTACGATCGCGGTTGGCTTACTTGGACATCCAGCCCTCACGATGAATAAAAAAGCAGGCTTATTCTTAGGCGGTGGGTTTGACTTGCTGGGAGTGCAAATCGGTGGAGTCGCCGCGATCGCGATGTTCACTGTCGCCTTCTCATTTCTGATGTTCGGCACACTCAAAGCGGTAGGGCTATTACGAGTTAATGCCGAAGCCGATCGCATCGGTATTGATGTTTACGAGCATGGCGCATCCGCTTGGCCAGATGTCTATCCGATCGACGATCTGCAATATGGTGATGACGAATACGAAAAAGAATAAAACCAAAAAATAAATGGCGGCGCAAAGCACCGCCATTTATTTTTATTCTTTTTGTGAGGTGATTTTGCTAATATTATTCGCATACGTTGTCTTAGTAAGACATTACAAAGATATTGGCGACATTCATGGCTCCTGACTTAGACTGGCAAACAGAAATATCTGAAGATCTCATACGCTTGAATCCTCAGTTATTATTAGAGCAACTGCATTCCTACAAATGCTTAGTTGACAATTTGCTGGATTTATCAACGTCTTTATCCAGTACTAATAACCTAAGAGCTTTTTTGGAATCAGCCCTGACGGCTACTCGAAAAATGACAAATAGCGATGCAGGTAGCATTTATTTAATCGATCGCTCCACAGCAGTGCATACAGTTTGCTTTGAAGTTTCGCAAAATGACTCACAGCCCAATCGCTCTCTGGTTAATTTTGCAGTCCCACTCAATCGAGATAGTATTGTCGGTTATGTGGCGATGACTGGCGAAATATTGAATTTATCTGATGCCCATGATTTACCCGATAGTGCCGAATATCGGCATCACAAGACTTTTGATTATGATATTGAATACCACACCCGTTCTGTCTTAGCAGCTCCCCTGTTTGATTCTCAACAAAGAGTAATCGGCGTTTTTCAGTTAATCAATCAGAAGGTTCAAGATATTTCCGTTACGCTCGAAAATGTCCAAGAAATCACGATCGCTTATTCAGGTTTAGATGAAAAATTATTGTGGGCGATCGCTAGCCAAATCTCTCTATACATCGAGCGATCGCAACTTTTAGGACAAGAATTAAATTTATAGATTTAAACATCTAAAAACCGCCCAATCATTCCCATAAGCTGCTCTAGTTCTACGGGTTTACTGAGATATCCGCTAGCACCTGCGGCGATGCAACGTTCCTCATCGCCTTGCATGGCGCGAGCGGTTAGAGCAATGATCGGTACTTTAGCAAGATTTTTGTCAGATCGAATCAAGCGAGTAGCTTCTAGCCCGTCCATCACAGGCATTTGAATATCCATAAGAATGATATCTGGATAGTGATCTTTAGCCATTTTAACTGCTTCTACGCCATTTTTGGCTAAAATCACATTATATTCGTAAGCGCTTAAATAAGCCATCAAAGTTTGGATGTTGGCTTCATTGTCTTCTGCAAGCAGAATCAGAGGAGCGATCGCATCTTTTGATTTTGCGATCGGCATTGAGAATGGCGTAATTGGCTCAAGCGATCGCAAATTAGGCTGAGCGAGTTGATAGGGTAGAGCGACAGTAAAGTTACTTCCTTCTCCCAGCACACTCTCGACGGCAACCTGACCAAAATGTAGTTCGGCAATCTGTTTCACCATTACCAATCCCAATCCAGTGCCTTCATACTGGCGATTTAGCCCACTGTCAAGCTGTAAAAAGGGTTGAAAGAGTCGGCGTAAATCTTTAGGAGCAATGCCAATACCTGTATCCTTTACTTGAAAAAGGATCATTGGCAAATTCTGCTCTTTAAATTGGCTCGGAACCTTAGCTTCACCTTCCCATATTTCACCACAGCCAACGGAAACTAATAGAGATACTTGTCCCTTATTGGAAGTAAATTTTACGGCATTGATGAGGAGATTAATTAAAACTTGCCGAATGCGGCGCTCATCGACAAAAATATTGCTAACAGTCGGGGTGATATTGCTATAAATTTTAATATTTTTTTGAAATGCTTGCTGCTTGACGTAGACCAAACTTGAATCGCAGACATTCTGCACGGATACGGAGTTGAGATCAAGTTCCATCATTCCTGATGAAATTTTTGATAGATCAAGAATGTCATTGATCAGTTCTAGCAGATGTCGCCCACCTCTACTAATTGCGCCAAGCGCCTTCTGTTGTCGTTCATTTACCGAGCCTAATAGCTGCTTATGCAATACTTCTGACATGCCCAAAATCGCAGTGAGAGGGGTGCGGAGTTCATGGCTCATGTTAGCGAGAAATTCGTCCTTTAGCCTTGTCGCGTGGATCAATTCTTGATTAGTTCGTAACAGTTGTTCTTCAACTTGTTTGCGATCGCTAATATTAAAATTAACACCGATCATTTTTTCCGCGTGATTCCCTCCTATTACGATTCCATAAGCTCGAATAAATTGGGTACTTTGATCAGGATGAACGATCCGAAACTCAGCCTCGAATGGTTTCATTTCAGCGATCGCATCGTGGAGTAAAGTTTCAGTGGTGAGACGATCATCGGGATGGAGTGCATTTTTCCATACATCGTAAAGATATAGGCGATCAGATGGTTCTGAGATCGCATACATCTCGTGCATTCGCTCATCCCAATGGATGGTGTTGTCCATAATGTCCCATTCCCAACTGCCGATCCCTCCAGATTTCAGCGCCAAAGCGAGGCGCTCTGTTAGTTTTTCGAGTTCGTTGGTGCGATTTTGAAGATGCTGATGAAGTTCTTCTTTCTGTTGGATCGATTTCGTCAGTTTAGCGGTGAGGGCAATCCGATCGCGTATTAGATCGATGCTGATCGAGAGAGAAATTGCCGTGACATCCCTTTTTACCAGATAGTCAGAGGCCCCCAATTTCATGGCTCGCACTGCGGTCGCCTCATCTCCCTGTCCCGTCAACACGATTACTGGCAGTCGTTGATCTGGGTACTCCTCGCTAATTGCTTCTAAAAACTCTAATCCATTGCCATCGGGCAGCTTCACATCTAACAACACAATGTCAGGACGCTGCGATCGCCATAGTTCTAAGCCATCTTCTAGCGTTTCTGCTTCGACGACCTGATAAAAATGGTCTGCTTCTGATCTTAGATAACGCACATAAGTGCTGCGATCGCAAACTGAATCGTCCACAATCAAAATTTTTGTAGTCGGTACTTGGACTTCGCTTAATGTAGGGGGAGATGACATAGCCTCAAACGATAAATTGTCCATAACTAGGTAAGATCGAGAATTGGAACCAATGTTCAAACAAAATTTGCACAGTCTTTTGCATTTCTAATACACCCATCGGTTTAAGCATGTAGCAATTAGCACCATATTGATAACAAGTTTGAATATCATGTTGACTACTAGAAGTTGATAAAACAATAATTGGAATCATTTGCAGATGTGGAGTTTGCTTAACCTTTTTGATGATGTCGCGTCCATCGGTGCCGGGAAGGTTAAGATCGAGCAAAATTGCTACTGGTAGAGGAGCATTTAAGGATTGGTAGTCTCCTTCTCGAAATAGATAGTCTAACGACTCATCGCCATCCTTAAAGCGCAAAAATTTGTAAAGCGATCGCTTTAGTATATCAAGATTTTGGGTAACTCGCGTAAAGGTATAAAAGTCTTCATCACTATCTTCAATGATCATAATGACAGGATGAGCAAGGTCATCTAAATGTGAAGTCAATAACCTTTGCGTGTAAGATTCCATTGAATATGTTGTGTTTTGTATGGGGATTTTAATCTTTTCTCCCTTAGTGGGAGGACAAGAAGAAGCTTGCTTTGTTTTATGTAAAATCATTTATTTTCTCATCTTATGTAGAAGTTTCCAAGACCCTCACCCCTAGCCCCTCTTCTTGAAGGAGAGGGGAACAAGAGGATAGCATCTTGCTCCCCCGATCCTCTAGGGAGAGCAGGGTGGTTTCATTTTCGGAAAGGGTTAGAGGGTAAAGATTGTAGAAAAAGGCAAGAGATAAATATTGGGAGAGAAAATAAGATTGAACTAAGGAGCAAAGATCAGGAAAAATGGTCTGATTAAAGCAAAAGC
>JBDNJN010000007.1:0-19611 GCA_041687725.1 Pseudanabaena sp. | reverse complement strand
TACCTTGTATAGGTTTTTGCAGTTAAAGTTAAGATAATTGTCCATTTTCGGGGCATCGAACCCCTCAATGGACTCGCTTTCATCCCGTCGCTCACCCTTGTAAACGGGTAGAGCGCGGGGCTTCCCGCTTGTTAAGCTAACTGTTTAATGTCAGCATCACTAGCGCGATCGCAGGCTCCAGCCACCGAGAGTTGCTCTAGGGCAATCCGACAGTCATAGAGTTCGATGACATCCTCGATTGAGAGCGTCGCCACCCGCAATCCCCCACTTGCATCTGTCGTCACTAAACCTTCTTGTTGCAACTTGCGAATTGCCTCACGGACTGGCGTGCGGCTCACCTTCAAGTTCTCAGCCAGTTGGGTCTCAACCAGACGCTCATTTGGAGCCAGTTCACCCGAAAAAATATTAGCCCGCAAGACCTGATAAGTCTGTTCGTGCAAAGATCGACCGCGTTGGATGGTAGACAAGCTCAAGGTATGGATTCCTCATTTTCTTGCATAGTCATATAATGTATACAGTATACATATTAAATGTCATATCGATTAAATCTACGATACTTTTCGCAAAACTATGGCGATTTCCATGCTTTCAACGCTTTCAATTAATGGCGATCGCTTCCTCACCAGTATTGCCACATTAGCAAAAATCGGTCAACTCCCTAATGGAGGTGTAGAGAGAATTGCCTACAGTCCTGAAGATGTCCAAGCGCGACAGTTGGTAAAGCAATGGATGCTTGAGGCAGATATGCAAGTAAAAATTGACGCTGCGGGGAATATCATCGGTCGCTATGGGGCTAGTCATGACGATCAACCCGCGATCGTCACAGGTTCACATTTAGATACTGTCCCGAATGCTGGACATTATGATGGTGCTTATGGTGTGCTGGCAGGGCTAGAAGTAGTGCGTACTCTAAAAGAAAATGACATAAAACTCAAACATCCATTAGAAGTGATTGTGTTTACAGATGAAGAAGGCAGCATGATCGGCTGTAAAGCCTTGACAGGCAACCTCAATCCAGACCCTGACTCCTACCATCCTGTCGCGGGAACAATTCAAACTTGCTTAGAAAAGATTGGGGGAGATTGGCATCAGCTCGCACAGGCTAAACGCGATCGCCATGAATTAGCAGCTTTTGTAGAACTTCATGTAGAGCAGGGGCCAGTATTAGAAAGCGCAAGTATCCAGATTGGTGTGGTGGAGGGTGTAGTGGGGCAACGACGCTATACGATTAGTGTTCAGGGCAGGGCAAGCCATGCAGGGACAACGCCGATGTCGATGCGCCAAGATGCTCTTGTGGCGGCGGCTCAAGTGGTACTCAGCGTCAATCGATTGGCAAATCTTACGGGTAATCAAGTGGCCACCGTAGGCAAAATGCTGGTTAGCCCTAATGCTCCGAATACTATTCCCGCTTTTGTGGAGATGTCTCTCGATATCCGCGATCTGTCTGATCAGACCTTAGATACTTTGATCGAGTCATTGGAATGCGATCTAAAAAATATCGCCGCCACAACCCAGACCCAAATTAGCCTACAACCTGCTCTACGAAATAAACCAGCACTTGCGAGTCAGGCGATTCAGACCGCGATCGCGCAAACTTGTCAAGAGCTAGAACTAACTTACTTACATTTGCCGAGTCGCGCTGGACATGATGCCCAAGAAATGGCAAAGCTGGCCGAGATGGGAATGATTTTTGTACCCAGTCAAAATGGCTTGAGTCATTCGGAATCTGAGTACACATCGCCAGAACATTGTGTACAGGGAGCCAATGTGTTATTGCATACATTACTAAAGTTAGATCGCCAATAAAGCTGTGATGCACGCGCAGCGTGCATCACAGCTTTATTAGAATTTCTGCTCCGTTTCTCCATTTGCCTTTAATAGCTCGGCGATCTTCTTGCGAATCATCAGCCCCGGCTTATCGGTAAACATATGTTGTTCGCGGTTGGGAACAAGAGGTACATCGTAGTCGGTGCTTTCTAAAATTCGCTTGTCTTCAAGGGTGACAGCGCGATCGAAGGCAACAACATCACGACTAGGCGTTTCATTTTCAGTGTCATTGCGGACACAGAATTGCACCATCTGCGAAGTGCGATCGTCTATAGGGGTCATGGTGTTGACGACAATATGCACCAATCCATTGGGATAGTTAATTCGCAGCCTGATGGTGAAAGGCACAAACCAGTTCATATCCAACGTGCGATAGGTTATTGCAGAATCCATTTTTAGATTTTGCTGTTGCTCTTCGGGATTGACCACACCCAAGACACCATGAGCGTGTAAACCTGTTGCGGTCTCGCTAATCTCTAGTCGTTCTGGCGTAGGATGCTCTTCACTGCCAAAGGTTGTTGTATGCACGAAGGTAGGATGAGCCAAATCGAGTTCGTTTTCCATCACCCGCAAACCAGCGCAATTCCAAGGTTCATAAAACTCATGAATGAGGCGGAAGTTTGGCTCAAATGTTTCAGGAATATGAGGAATATCCGCGATCGGATCTTCTAAACAGACCCACACATAACCATAGGCTTCTGCACAGCGATAAGTATCAATATGATAAGTTGCAGGAATGCCTACATCTTTTAGTTGGGGAACGTGAACGCAACTACCCGTAGAATCATATTGCCAACCATGATATGCACAAGCGATCGCGCCATTTACCACTTTTCCTAAAGATAGTTGAGCAGAACGATGGCAGCATCGGTCTTTAGCTGCCGCAGGTTTTCCCTCAGCATCGAGCCACAATACTAGTTTTTGTTCGAGCAGCGTGAAGGGTTTTGGTCCCTCGATAAGATCAGCTATAGGGATTACGGGATACCAAAATTTGCGAAATACGGGTTGCTTTGTAACTAACATAAGCATTAAATCTCCAATTTCGGGGTTAATAATCAGATCAAGGCTTTAAAGTGCCGCAAAGCGGCACTTTAAAGCCTTTTCTAGGTCTATGATTGTTAATGGAATGGTCCGCCCAAAATCACCTTGGCGAGAGCATCAACAACATCTTTCTCATCTTCTTCTTCCAAACTTTCGTACCACTGCTGCGTAGCTTGCGGATCTTTGCCATAAATCGTATCAGCGCGTTTACGTGCTTTCAAAACCAGAGAATTTGTACGTTCCTTGCGATCGCCTTCATAGCGTTTGAGTGCATCTGCCACACTCAGATTAGTTGTAACCAAATAGCGACAGAGAATCTCAGCATCTTCCATCGCCTGACAGCCGCCCTGTCCGAGCGTAGGTGTAGAAGCATGAGCCGAGTCACCCAACAACACGACGCGATCGCGGACAATATGCGTTAAAGGATCGAGGTCGCTGATTTCGAGACGATTGGTTTCGAGGGGATCCAATTGCTTAATTAGATTTTGGACGGGAGCAGCCCAACCTGCAAACAAATTCGCCAGTTCTGCTTGCCGATCGCATGGCTCCACTACAGTACCCTTGGGCATGGGCGCACCAAAAAAGAAATAGAAGCGATCGCCACCAATCGGCATCATCGAAGCACGTTTACCTTCACCAACATAAATTCCCCAAACATCATTGGGCGAAATATCGGGGCTGGCTGGGACTAAGCCGTTCCAATTTACATAATCAGCATAACGCGGCGCGACTTCAGAACCATTCACATAGGTTCGTAAAATCGAATGAACACCATCAGCAGCAATCAGCACATCGGCGGTGGTTTGATGTCCATCTTCAAATGTAGCGGTGACGCTATTGGCATCTTGTTCTACGCCAATACATTTGGACTTAAGCCGCACATTTTCTTCGCCAAAAGCGTCTAGCAAAATTCGCTGGAGATCAGTACGGGAGACTGGATAGGGACGCTGACCGACTTTCTCAATCAGGGGATTTAAGTCAACATGGCTGAGCAACTTGTCGTCATGACTGCGGTATTCCATCCGCTCCATATATCCGCCAATCGATGCCATCGCATCGCCAAGTCCCAGCCAATTCATGACTTTTACGCCGTTTGACCATAGCGAAATTCCTGCCCCTGCGGGTCTTAGCTCGCTGGCTTTGTCATAGATTTCGACAGCATAACCCATACGGCGCAAGGCAATTCCCGCCGTTAAGCCACCTATGCCAGCACCCACGATCGCAACTTTAAGATTGTACATGAACAATTTGTATACTGTATACAGAATACATACCAAGGCTAGGTGAATAATTCTGTACTGATGGCTACAATAATTTCTATGATTTTGACTACCGTAGACTGTATACAGTAAGGATCTCTATGTCTGGCAAGCTTACCACCCACATTTTAGATACGGCCCGCGGTTGCCCTGCTTCAGGAATCACGATCGAATTATGGGCGATCGATGCGCTTCCAAATCGCTCCACACTGCTTAAGAGTGTGATCACAAATGCTGATGGACGAGCCTCATTGCTTTGCGATGGCGATCTAAAAGCAGGTATATATGAGCTAGTCTTTGCGATCGGCAACTATTTTTCTGAATTTTACGAACCAGAAACTGTGCCGTTTCTCGATCGCGTTCCCATTCGCTTTGGCGTTGCCAATCCCGACTCCCATTACCACATTCCACTCCTAGCTTCTCCTTGGTCATACAGCACCTATCGCGGCAGCTAGTTTATTTTGCATTCCCACACCATGCCTTACAATCTGACACAACTCAACCAAATGGATCGAGCCGCATTTACGGATGTACTTGGGGCTGTATTTGAAGATACTCCCGCGATCGCTGAACTCACATGGAACAACCTTCCTTTCCACAGCATTACACAACTGTATGAAGCGATGATTCATGTTGTCAATACCATGAATCCATCAGAAAAAATGGCATTGATCTGCGCCCACCCTAGCCTCGGCGATCGCGTCAAAATGGCAGAAGCCTCTGTCATCGAACAATCAAGTCTTGGTTTAGATCGCCTGTCTTCAGACGAATACAATCTCTTCCAGTCGCTCAATGCAGCTTATCGCGATCGCTTCAAGTTCCCTTTCATCATTGCTGTCAAAAATCATTCTAAAGTCAGTATTTTGGAAGCCTTTCAACAGCGATCGCAGAATGATTCTCAAACTGAGGAAGATCAAGCACTCAAAGAGATTTCCCAAATTGCTTGGTTTCGACTACAAAATTTAATTGGGGATTCCCTATGAATGACTTCTATCCTAGAGATTTAATCGGCTACGGTCGCCGCCCTCCCCATCCTCAATGGCCAAATCAAGCCCGTATCGCCTTGCAATTTGTGATTAACTACGAAGAGGGGGGCGAAACCTGTATTCTGCATGGTGATAATGTTTCAGAAACTTTCCTTTCTGAAATTATTGGTGCAGAACCCGTTAAGGGAATGCGTCACATGAATATGGAATCGATGTACGAATATGGCAGTCGAGCGGGTTTTTGGCGATTACATCGGATGTTTACCGAAAGAGCTATTCCCGTTACGATTTATGGAGTTGCGATGGCACTAGCCCGTAATCCAGAAGCTGTCGAGGCGATGAAAGAAGCTGATTGGGAAATTGCCAGTCATGGTTATCGCTGGATTGACTATCAGTATTTGCCTGAAAGCGTAGAAAGAGAACATTTACAAAAAGCGATCGCGATTCATACCCAAGTTACAGGTAGCCGTCCGCTTGGTTGGTATACAGGACGCACCAGCGCCAACAGCCGTAAGTTAGTCGTTGAAGAAGGGGGCTTTCTCTATGATTCTGACAGCTACTCTGACGATCTACCCTACTGGGTCTACGAGCAACCTAGTAAACCTCACCTCGTAATTCCCTATACGCTTGACAACAACGATATGCGGTTTGCTACAGCACAAGGATTTAACAGTGGCGATCAGTTTTTTGCGTACTTGCGCGATGCCTTTGATGTTCTCTATGCTGAGGGCGAGACCGCTCCCAAAATGATGAGTGTGGGGCTACATTGTCGCCTTGCGGGTAGACCCGGTCGGGCTGCTGCTTTAGCTAGATTTCTTGATTATGTGCAGAGCCATGAGCAAGTCTGGCTCTGTCGTCGCATTGATATTGCCCACCATTGGCACATGTACCAAAAGCCTGTTTAGGCTTACAGATAATTTTTTAAAAGTGACGCTTCGCGTCACTTTTAAAAAATTATCTGGGTTCTACGGCAGCGCAAGGCGCTGTATGCATTAGCTAACGTTGTTCAGGATGACAAATCATTACACTTTCGCCATCACAAGTATCATTAATCGCCGCGATTAGTTCATACAAGCGCCCAAAGCCATGTTGGTTAAAATGCATCGTTAAACGCGGTAAATCCATAATATGTGGCTCATTCTCCTCTTTCGGCAGCGCTTGACTGCGTTCTATCTTGCCTTTAGTTAATAGATCCCAAAAATTATTATTTAAGCGATCGAGATGTTCATCTGTAATTTCCACATTAATCCGAATTACAAGTAAATCATCAACCCATCGGATGGAATGATAAACGCTATAAAACGAAGATATGTATTGACAAGCCTGATCAATATCGTCAGTGATTTTATAGAAACTGCGATCCTCTTTGACAATCAAACCTCTGGTGAGCAAATTATTCTGAACAAATACATCCCAGTCATTCCAGTAGTCGCCGCCCTGTTTATCGATTAAGACGATTGGGCGCGGTGTTGTCCTTCCTGTTTGACAAAGAGTTAAGCATTCAAAAAATTCATCCTGCGTACCAAATCCACCAGGAAAAAGCGCGATCGCATCACTCTCTTTTACCAAATATAATTTGCGAGTAAAGAAATAGCGAAACTTAACTAAACGCGAAGCCTCAGATACAAATCCATTGCTCGATTGCTCAAAGGGCAAATCGATATTTAATCCAAAGGAATTGTCACCCGCGCCCTCATTGCCTGCTGCCATGATGCCGCCCCCAGCACCAGTAATTACCATAAATCCTTGTTTGGTAATTTTTTCGGCAAACTCATAGGCTTGGCGATATTCAGGTTCATTCTGGTTAGTACGCGCCGAACCAAAAATGCTTACCTTGCGATTAAAGCGATGCGGATAAAACATGGCGATCGCCTTCTGCATATCTTGCAAAGACCCTGCCAGAATTTTCCAGTCTCGGCGTTCCGCGTCGGACTGACTGATTTGGGCGATCGCCTGTAAGGCCCTATAAATTAGCTCCCCATGCTCGTTTGATTCAAGATTGTCAACCAACTTATGCAAATCATTAGCAAGAGCTTCGATGTCTGAACGTGAAGGAATTGTAGCCATAGTGAGTTAATTTTACAGCGCTTTGCGCTTTCATAAAGCCCAGAGAAATTTTTGAAAACGCAAAGCGCTGTACTAAGCAAAGCTTTTAAAAATTCTCTGGATCTGACGCATTTGATAAGATAATGAGTAAGTAATAAAAATTAACAAAAAATTAATACTCAGTTATGGCAAACATTAAGTTTGTGAATGAAGGCAAAGAGGCGATCGCTATGGACGGCGTAAACCTTCGCATGAAAGCTCTCGAAAACAACATTGACATCTATAAGTTTATGGCGAAGCTCAGTAACTGTAATGGTTATGGACAATGTGCTACCTGTGTTGTCGAGATTGTCGAGGGGCTGGAAAACCTTTCTCCCAAAACAGAATTTGAACTAAAAAAGCTTAAAAACAAACCCGATAATTATCGTCTAGCCTGTCAAACCTTAGTAAATCAAGGAAATATAAGTGTAAAGACGAAGCCATAGTTTTTAGTCGTGATATGTGCGGTAAAACGTACTTGCGATAAACATCCACAACCAAGCGATAAGTGCTAGTTTAAAATACATATAGTTGTTCATGAATCCTTTAAGCGACAGAGAAACCCCCCATGGCGCGTGATTATTACGAAATCCTCGGAGTCGATCGCAGTACTGACAAAGAGGAGATCAAACGAGCATATCGACGTTTAGCTCGAAAATATCACCCCGATGTCAACAAAGAAACGGGGGCAGATGAACGATTTAAAGAAATTAACCGTGCTTACGAGGTTCTCTCAGAACCAGAAGCTCGTGGGCGATACGATCGCTTTGGTGAAGCTGGCGTGTCAAGTGGCGGCGGTGGCTCGCCTGACATGGGCGATATGGGCGGATTTGCCGATATCTTTGAAAACTTCTTTAGTGGCTTTTCTAATACAGGTCAGCAGCAACAAGCCCGCCGTCGCAGTGGACCCACTCGCGGCGAAGATCTTCGCTTCGATCTAAAATTAGAATTCCGTGAAGCAGTTTTTGGTGGCGAAAAGCAAATCAAAATCTCGCATTTAGAAACCTGCGGCACTTGTAGCGGCTCTGGCGCAAAACCAGGCACGCGACCTCGTACTTGTGGCACTTGTAGCGGAACTGGTCAAGTAAGACGCGCTACCCGTACTCCCTTTGGTAGCTTTACTCAAGTTTCGGCATGTCCCACTTGCAACGGCACGGGGCAAACCATTGAGGATAAGTGCGAAAGCTGTAACGGCTTGGGACTAAATCAAGTCACCAAAAAGCTAAAAATCACAATTCCCGCAGGTGTCGATAGCGGCACAAGATTGCGTGTATCCAATGAAGGTGATGCAGGATTGCGCGGCGGTCCTTCTGGCGATCTTTATGTCTATTTGTTCGTTCAAGCAGACAATGAGTTTGAGCGCGAAGGCATCAACATTTTATCAGAACTCAAGATTAGCTATTTGCAAGCAATTTTGGGTGACAAGATCGCGATTAATACAGTCGATGGCAAAAAGCCACTCACGATCCCTTCAGGTACGCAATCAGACACAATCTTGACCTTAGAAGGGCTAGGCGTACCGAAGCTGGGTAATCCTGTTGCGCGTGGCGATCATTTAATCAGGATTAAGATCGATATTCCCACCAAAATTGGCAATGAGGAGCGAGAAGCCCTTGAAAAGCTCAAAGAAAAGCAGTTTGGTAACACAGCTAAAGGCGGGATCGGTGACATTCTGGGCGGTATATTTGGCAATCATTAAAGTTTTCAGGATGAGCGATGCTCATCCTGAAAAAACTAAATAAACGAGACATTAAAAAGACATATGTGCATTCAAGTAATCAAGTCAATCGATTTACGCGGTGTTCCTTGTCCGCTTAGTTTTGTGCGAGCAAAATTACACTTAGAAAAGCTGGAAACAGGGCAATTACTAGAAGTTTTGCTAGATGGCGGTGAACCAATTGAACAGGTTCCTAATAGTCTGATTTCTGATGGTCATCTGGTCAAAGGGATCGAAGAACGCGATCGCTTTTTTGCGTTAACAGTCCAAAAAGCATGATGCAAGTTGTTCTATGTTGGCTTTAACAGGTACAGTCTTGGCTGTACAAGCCAACTTTTATCGGGTCATGCTAGATCAAGCTTTTTGCTTGGATCTGTTTGATGAACATGGGCAAACCTTTAGTCAGCTTGTTCATGAACTGCTTTGCACCCGTCGCGCCAGACTTAAAAAAATTGGGCAGCAAATCTGTGTAGGCGATCGCGTCACGATTGAGGAACCAGATTGGCAAGGCGGACGCGGAGCGATATCGGAAGTAGCGCCGCGCCGTAATTTGCTCGATCGCCCGACCGTGGCAAATGTCGATCGCATCTTATTAGTTTTTTCCTTAGCCGAGCCAAGTCTGGAGCCATACCAACTAAGTCGCTTTTTGGTCAAAGCCGAAAGCACTCAGGTTGATGTTTTGCTGTGTTTAAATAAGCGCGATTTAGTTAGCGATCAAGTTTGGGATTCATGGTGCGATCGCTTAAAGTCTTGGGGATATCCACCGATTGCGATTAGTACTTATACGCAGCAAGGAATTGAAGAGTTAGCCCAACATTTACAAACAGGCGTAACTGTCCTTGCAGGGCTTTCAGGCGTGGGCAAGTCGAGCCTGATCAATCTATTAATTCCCAGCTTACAAATCCGTGTCGGCGAAGTATCTCAACGACTAGGACATGGGCGACATACCACTCGACATGTAGAGTTATTCGCCTTGCCTGCGGGGGGATATCTTGCCGATACTCCCGGATTTTTGCAACCAGACTTGACCGTGACCCCGCAAGAATTAGCAGATTGTTTCCCTGAAGCTAGACAAAGATTGGCTTTAGGAGATATTTGTCATTTTAAAAATTGTTTGCATCGTCGTGATGAGCCAGATTGTGTGGTGCGCGGTGATTGGGAGCGCTATGAGCATTACATGGCGTACTTAGAAGAGGCGATCGCCTATCAACAAAAGCTAAAAAATACGGCTAATGCTGATGCTTCGGTCAAAGTAAAAGATACCAGTGATGGCAAACAACAACAGGAACCAAGATTACTCAAAAAACGCTATCGTCGCGAGTCTCGTCGCAGCGAACATCAAAATTTAGATCCAGATTTAGATCAAGATGATGACTACGATCATCCACCTCGCGCATCGATCTAAGCGTCTTCAAGATCTTCTTCGTCACTCTTAGTTAGCCAATTACAAAGCCGCAAAAGCATAGAAACAGAAGTCACCGCGAAAGATATTATCAAGCATAGTTAATCAATAAGATATAAGCGGCACTTAGAGTACCGCTTATATCTTATTGATTAACTATGGCAAAAAATATAGCTAAAGAATATAGAGTAATAAAAATAAAACGATCCAGACAATATCGACAAAGTGCCAATATACCGATGCGGCTTCGATACCGAAGTGACTGGTGCTGCTGTAATGTCCAGTTTTTAGCGATCGCACTAATACTGAAGCAATCAACGACAAGCCGATAATTACGTGCAAACCGTGAAAGCCTGTAAGTACATAAAAAGTGCTAGCAAACAGGTTTGTGGTTAGACCAAATTCTAGATGCTGATATTCATAGATTTGTCCAGCAATGAAGATTGCGCCCATGATAAATGTGGCGAGAAACCATAGCTGAGCCGCTTTTATTTTATTTTCTTTAATCGCATCATCGGCTTGATGAATCACAAAACTACTTGATACCAGAATGATTGTGTTGATCGCTGGTAGTAAAAGTTCAAGTTTGGGTGTGCCTTCAGGCGGCCAAGATGTCGCGACTGAGCGAAAGGTGAGATAGGCGGCGAATAGACCGAAAAACAACATGCCTTCTGAGACGAGAAAGACAATCAAGCCAAAAACTCGTAAATCTGGATGTTCGGCATGACCTGCTTCGGTGGCCTGGTCGAGAATGACTGCATCATTCGTGGTTGTAACTGGGGCGATCGATCCTTGCATAGTGTAAATGTTTGGATAAATGAATAGGATTTAAGAGGCAAGGGGCTTAAGCCCCTTGTCAGGATTAAGAAGCAAGGGGCTTAAGCCCCTTGTTTGTGAAATTTTGAGGTTAAGCTGTGGCTTGAGAAGCGGCGATCGCGGCTTCTTTGCGAGCTTCTTTATATTCTTCGCCGTAGTCATAGGGACCATTTAACAAGACAGGCTCACCAGCCCAGTTATGGGGAATTGGCGGTGAAGAAGTTGTCCATTCCATAGTTAAAGCATCCCAAGGATTATCAGGTGCTTGTTCGCCCTTAAACCAACTATAAACAGCGTTGATTACGAAAGGAACTGTGGATATGGCAAGAATAAATGCGCCAACAGTGCAGATCACATTGATCGGCGCAAATTGGGGATCGTACTGAGCAACGCGACGCGGCATACCTTGCAAACCAAGAATATGCATAGGACCAAAGGTTAAATGCATTCCGATGAAGGTCAGTACAAAATGTACTTTGCCCCAAAATTCATTCAGCATCCGACCAGTCATTTTCGGGAACCAGTGGTATAAACCTGCGTAGATGCCAAACACACTGCCACCAAAAAGGACATAGTGGAAATGGGCAACGACAAAATAAGTATCGTGAACGTGGATGTCAATCGGAGCCGAGCCAAGCATAACGCCGCTCAAGCCGCCGATCAAAAATGTCGAAATAAAGCCCATTGCAAATAGCAAAGGACTTTCTAAGCGCAACTTGCCGCCCCAAAGTGTGGCCACCCAACTAAATACTTTGATCCCCGTTGGCACAGCAACTAGCAAAGTTGCCACCATGAAGAATATGCGTAGCCAGTCAGGAGTGCCACTGGTAAACATGTGGTGCGCCCATACAAACAAACCCAATGCACAAATCATCATGCTGGAATAGGCGATCGCCTTATAACCAAAAATCGGCTTGCGGCTATGGGGAGGCAAAACTTCAGAGATGATCCCGAATACTGGCAATACCATCACATATACGGCGGGATGCGAATAAAACCAGAATAAGTGTTGATACACGATGGGATCGCCGCCACCTGTCGGGTTAAAAAAGTTTGTACCGATTAGTAAATCAAAACCCAGTAGCACCATGGCCCCTGCCAGTACAGGCGTTGCCAAAATTACTAGCACTGAGGTTGCCATCATCGCCCAGCAAAACAAAGGCATACTAAATAGATCCATTCCTGGCATCCGCATCGACCAGATCGTGACAAGGAAATTCACCCCCGCCAAGATGGATGAGGTTCCCACCAACAGAATGCTGAGAATCCAGACGGCTTGACCGAGGTGTTCATTGGTCAAAATGCTCAAAGGTGGATAGGCTGTCCAACCTGAAGAAGCGGGTCCAAAAAAGAAGCTGCTCATCAGCAATAAACCCGCAGGAATCGTCAACCAAAAGGCGATCGCATTCAAACGGGGAAAAGCCATATCTCGCGCCCCAATCATCAATGGCACAAGGTAATTACCAAAACCACCCGTCACCGCAGGTACGATCCATAAAAAGATCATCACCGTGCCATGCATCGTGAACAGGCTGTTATAAAAAGCGGGATCAACAAAATCTGAATCTGGTGTGGCAAGTTCAACGCGTACAGCGGAGGCAAGCGCCCCACCGACTAAATAGAAAATAAACGAAGTAACTAGGTATTGAATCCCGATTACTTTGTGATCGACGCTAAAGGTGAAGAACTCCCACCAAGGTGTTTTCTGGGGTTCTGATTCCATCGCGCCCGAACTTTGGGGTGGTGTTAGGGTTTGGGTCATAGGGAAATGTTTATAAAATAATTGCTATTTTTGTGTTTAACAAAAGAGGTTTAGCCCCTATTTGCTAATGCTGCATCATCATGCGATCGTGTTCGCCGCCGATCTGTGCGACCTTACCAGCAAGATATTCTTGCTCAGACATTTGTGAAGGCACTCTACGAGATGCCATGATCGCTTCGGGATCGGTACTAGCAATTTCTTGCTGCTCCTTTAGCCATGCTTGATAGTCTTCAGTAGTGTCAATGACCATCGTGGTACGCATACCGCCATGATAAGCACCACACAATTCTGCACAGATGACAGGATATTCACCGACAACACGCGGCGTGAATTCAAGATAGGTTTCACGACCAGGGATCACGTCTTGCTTGATGCGTAACTGTGGAACCCAAAAAGCATGAAGCACATCCACCGCAGTCATATTAAGGCGAACTTTTTTGCCAACAGGAACATGAAGCTCGGCAGTGGCGATTTCGTTGGGATAATTAAAAATCCATGCAAACTGCATTGCGCTCACATCGATCGCCACGACATCACCACCACCAGCAGGCAATGTCCCTGCCATTAATACGCCGTCACTATCTAAAGATGCGAGAGTTGCTTTTGGCATACCGCCCCGTTGATGAGCCGCTACAGTCTGATGCATTCCGCCGTGAGCCATGCCATCAAGGTTCTGAGAACCTTGCATAGCGGTATATACATCAAAACTGTAAATTGCTACCCACATCACAATCACCGTGGGGATCGCTGTCCACACGATTTCAAGACTTAAGTTTTCATGAATAGCGGGACCATCGGTGTCATCACCTTTGCGGCGGCGAAACTTAACGATCGAATAGATCAAGACTCCCTCGACAATGAGGAAAAATCCAAAGGCGATCGCTAAGATCGTATTAAATAAGCCGTCATATAAAACGGCTTCATCACCTGCGGCGACTGGTAGTAAGCCATTGTTGCGCCCATACCAAATGCTGGCTGCAACAATTAGCCCAATAATGACGATAATTGAGATTAAGTTGTTTTTTTTCATGATTAGGCTTCCCTATCGTGCTGATCCTGCAAAGTATTTAGTCAATAGGATTTAGTCAACGGAAGCTTACAGCTTATTCTTTAAAGACGGAGAAAATTACTATAGCCTTTAATTTCTAGATTGAGGGGAAGTTGTTTATACTTTCTTCACAATTTCTTTGGGATCACAGCTAAGTTAACCTCAGTTCGGGTCAATTTAGCTAAATCGCCGCCCGTCCCTATCCGTCTTCGATGTCTAAATCGTTACAGGTGACTGCACGTAAATAGTCGGTTCTTCCATCGTGAATACAATTCCATGCACAGCTAATGCTTTGACTATTTCTACACCTGCCAGTTCTAGCAAGCGTTTACGCACCTCGATCGCATTTTCTTGAGAACCTAAAATCGCGAAACTCACCCTTAGTCTTTTACCCGATCCATCAGCGTCGGCAATGCTGGTACTGTTCGCATCAATTCCTGATAGAGAAGCAGTTTTTTCGGTGATTACTTGTTGTACTAGAGCCTGTTCTCTTTCGCCTAATTCAGTGACAAAATCCATATAAAGTAAGACCATGATTTTCTTGGCGAGGGTGACGTTTTCGATTTCTACACTGACGAGAATCGAATTGGGCATGATAATAATTGTGCCAGTACCAAGAGAACGGATTTTTGTTGATCGCAAACCAATACTTTCCACTTTCCCTAACTCACCTGCTGGCAATCGAATATAGTCACCAGTCACAAATGGGCGATCGAGATATAAAACCAATGTTGCAATTAGCTGTTCTAAAATCTTCTGAGCAGCAAAGGCAACCGCTAAACCAACTAATCCTAAACTTGCCACTAAGCCAATCAAATCAAAGTTGAGGCTACGAGCAAAGGCAACCAGCGCCACAATAAAAATTAAGACATTAAATATAGTTTCAAATACCAAAATCGCATCATCGCTATTAGTACTAAACTTGCCTCCGATCTTAAAGCCGAAGGTACGCAAATAGCGGCTAGCTAAGTTTGTCAATAGCCAATATAGGCTTATTATCAAAAATAAACTGGCGATCGGTTTGATTAAGTTATAGACGACTGGTACTAATGGTTCCAATAAGCTGAATGACCAGCTTAGGCAAATGCTGAGAACAGCTACTTGTACAAGGCGATCAATAGGTTGAATAATTTCTACATAGATAGTTTCGATGGTCTGTGGAGCAGCTTTTTTGATTAGTAATCTCATTAGACCTGTAGCATAGTAGCTAAAAACAATAGAGAATCCTAAAGATCCAAAAAATATTAGCCATTGCGGTTGTGTAAATGGAGATAGAAGATAATAGCGAATACTTCTTAGTATTGGGAACCACTCCGAACTAACAGCAACGATCGCACCCCAAGCTAAACTCAGAAATAGCGTCCCAAAAAGTTGCAGCTTTAACTTAAATATGCGCGTGAGGATGACGGTCAAAAACTGGATTCCAGCAACAATTGCACAAGCAATCAAAATCCATAGTCCACGCTGCCATAGGTATGGGGAAGTTCGCTCGTTTTTTGCCTTGGCGATCGCTTCTTCTAGAAGAACTTGCCATTGCTCAGCCTGCTTTGATGCCGAAAAATTGGGCAGAATATCAGGTGCTGTAACTGTAAGTAGGTAATTGTTGTTGAGGGTAATTGAAGTTGCTAATTTAATCTCATCATTACGGACATTCAATTTGATAATTTGGTCGTTGGCGATCGCCTCAGCAAGAATTTTATTAGCAAATTGAGTTCGTTCCATTGCGCCAAATCGATCAGTAGATTGCAGATAAAAAAGCGGAATCCCATCCACAACGATGGGGGCGCGATCGCTAACTGAAGTATTTTGAGGAGTTTGAGGAATCTGAGCGATCGCGTGAGGAGTAATAAAAATAAAATTAGACGCGATCGCCAACAAGCAACCCGCCAGAAATAGAACAATAAGATTTATAAACTTAGAAGTTGATTTAAAGTTTGGTTTAAAGGGAAATTGGTGAATCCACATAGATTGTTGGTTGATTGAGGACAAAAGCAATATTGTGTTTTTGGAGCTGCTTCGTGATTTTTTGAGTAGCAAGATCTAGTAATTGTCGTCTTAACCCCATTGACAATTCATTTGAGCCAAGAATAAAGAATGAAATCTGAGCATTATTATCGCCAAAAGATACCTCCGTACTTCGCCAATCTAGCCCAAAAATATCCATTGTACTATCCATAATTGTTTGGCGGACAATCGCCTGATCGTTTGCGGATAATGTTTTTGGAAATTCGAGCGTCATTACTGACATTTCCTTCTTCGCCCCTGAGAAGTTCTCAATTGTTGCTTGAGTCAGAGAATTATTAGGAATAATGGTGAGCGTGCCTTTGCCAGAGGTGCGGATTTTGGTCGATCGCAAACCAATACTTTCCACTCTACCAAACGTGCCTTGCTTTCCTTGCCAACCATCCGACAGCCCGATATAATCGCCAACCGTAAATGGGCGATCGAGCGTCAACACAATGCCTCCCAAAAACTGTTCTAAGGTCTTTTGAGCAGCAAAAGCTATGGCAAGTCCACCAATGCCAAGACTAGCCACAATGCCCAAAACATTAATATTGTGGTCAATACAAAAAATCAGCAGCACCACGATCGCGATCGCAAAGTCGCCGAGATAACGCAGTAAAAAGATCGATTCACCCCTAACTTTAGGATTTGATTCAAAAGCTGCGCCAACAATCGCAGTATTAAAAAATTCTTGAAATAACCGCGATAAGCCCAACCCACCGCATACAGCAATACCGACACTCAAGAAAAATTCTAAGAGTGCTAGCCAGTCGGTATCAGGCAGTAAAAATAACATCACTTCCATAGCAGCAAATGTAAATAGCATCAGCACTATGCCCTGCGAGGCAAGGACTACCCGCATATAAGCCTTAACCATTGACTCTGGCGCTAACCATGTCAAAACTAATCGCAAAGCAAAAATAATTCCTAATCCTGCAAGAACCGCCAATCCTCCTGCTAAAAGAATCAAGACAATTTCTTGTAAGCGATCGCCATAGTCTAAAGCGACTACAACGATGGGAGGGAGTTCATTAATTTCTTCTGTCATAGCTTTTGATGGTGCAATTGAGTACTATTGGAACGAAAGTTATTGATGCTCAATAGGCGTGATTTCCCCTAAACGTTGTAAAAGTGGTGTAATCGTTAAACCTTGAACAAAAATTGAGAAGGCAACAACCGCAAAGGATACTGCCACAATGTCGTTGCGATGGG
Source organism: Pseudanabaena sp. (assembly GCA_041687725.1). Lineage (GTDB taxonomy): Bacteria > Cyanobacteriota > Cyanobacteriia > Pseudanabaenales > Pseudanabaenaceae > Pseudanabaena. The sequence continues at coordinate 2,452 of JBDNJN010000007.1, read as the reverse complement.
GAAGTTCTGGGGGAAGTCCTAGAGCTAATGCTAGCGCTAATGCACCACGCAATCCGCCCCAAAATAGAACATGCTGATAATTGGTTTCAACCTTAAGTGAGGAACCCATAAAAGCCGCACAGCAAAGATAAGTTGAAACAGCGCGACCAAATGTGACAAAAGCGATCGCGATCGCAATGGGGACTAACACAGCCATAAAATCTTGATGTGCTTCTTGCATTCCCATCAACAAGAAAATCAGGGAATTAACTACAAAGGCAACGTATTCCCAAAAAGAACAAACTGCAACTCTTCCACCATCAGAAATCGCTCCTAAAGAGCCAATATTACCGACGATTAATCCAGCCGTGAGCGTTGCCAATACCCCTGAAAAATGAAAATGCTCAGCAAGTAAAAAAGAGCCATAGGCAGCAATGGTCGTGAAAGTAATTTCTACCAGAGGATCTTCAGTACGCCCCGCTAATAGCAAAACGCCACCTGCGACTACGGCTCCGCAAGTTATACCGCCAATGATCGTTACAACCAGAGATTCGGCAACGCCGAGAGGAGTAATACTAGAGCCTGTGGCGATCGCGATCGCAATCCCAAATGCTACGGCCGCCGTACTATCATTAAACAGACTTTCAGCTTCGACTAGTCGCCGCAGTCGCCCATGCACACCCGCTTCTTTAAATGTAGCAATTACCGAAACTGGATCGGTAGCCGCAATTAATACTCCAAATAGTAATGATGTAATCCAATCCCAATGGGCAAGATAATGCATTCCTAACGTGGTAATTCCCGCCGATAAAACTACACCCACTGTCGCTAATAGCAAGACAACAGGCAAATCTTTGCGAAGTTCTTTCCAATTAATATAAAAAGCCGCTTCAAAGATCAATGGTGGCAAGAATGCATTAAAAATAAGTTCTTTGGTTAATTGAATATTCGGCGCAAAGGGACTCAATGCTAATACGATTCCAGCAAAGACTAACCCCACACTGTAAGGTAATCGTAATCGCTTTGCTAACATTGCCACAACAGCAGCGACTAGCAATAATAGTTCTGTTTGCTCGATTTTTAACATAGAGAAAATATTTAATATAGAGAAATTTGGTTCTAATTATTCTCCATTATATTCAGATGCTGCAACATCGCGATCGCTAGTAATGGTGAAATAGATGCGTTCACTATTAGAGCGAAAAGAGATTGCCTCTGAATTATTTATCGGAAAACTGGGTTTAAAACCCTGCCCTTCTAGGGCGGCTTTATATTCTAACTTAACAACCAATACAGCCAATCTTATTTTAAAATAAGTTATATAAGAATTAAGTTAACCATGATAGTCCTCGAAGCAAAGTTAAAAGGTAAAACAGAGCAGTACGCACTCATGGATGAGGCGATTCGTACTGCGCTGTTTTGTCGTAACAGTGCCTTGCGGTACTGGATGGATAACGAGAAAGTGAATGGCTATGATCTCAATAAGCAGATGGCTGTACTCGCAAAAGAGTTTGACTTTGCTAAGAAGTTAGGCTCTCAAGCAAGGCAATCAGGCTCTGAGAGAGCATGGTCATCTATCTCTAGGTTCTATGACAACTGTAAAAAGAAAGTATCAGGTAAGAAAGGATTCCCCAAATTTAAGAAGCGTGGCAATTCAGTTGAATACAAACAAGCTGGATGGAAACTATCTGAAGATCGGAAATACTTAACTTTAACTGATGGCTTTAAAATTGGTAGATTAAAGTTAGTTGGCAGTCGAGATCTAAATTCTTACCAAATTGAGCAGATTAAACGAGTCAGGCTAGTTCGCCGTGCAGACGGTTACTATGCTCAATTCTGCATAGATGTTGAGCGTAGAGAGTTGTTAGAGCCTACTCACAGAACACTCGGCTTAGATGTTGGATTAAACCATTTCTATACCGATTCGCGAGGTGAAGTAGTTGAGAATCCAAGATACCTTAGAAAGTCAGAGCGCAAACTCAAAAAGCTACAGCGTAAAGTTTCTAAGCGTAAAAAGGGTTCAGCTAATCGCGGAAAAGCGATTAAGCGATTAGCAAGAAAACATTTGCAAGTCAGTAGGCAGCGTAAAGATTTTGCAGTAAAAACTGCAAGATGCGTAGTTCGGTCAAACGACCTGATTGCTTACGAAGACTTGCAAGTGCGGAATATGGTTAAGAATCATAAATTAGCCAAGTCAATCAGTGATGCAAGCTGGTCAATGTTTCGCGATTGGGTTGAGTATTTTGGCAAGGTGTTTGATAAGGTCACTGTTGCAGTACCGCCTCACTATACGAGCCAAAATTGTTCTACCTGCGGAACATTAGTTAAAAAGACTCTGAGTACCAGAACGCATCAATGCAGTCATTGTGGAACGGTATTGGATAGAGATCACAATGCTGCACTGAATATCTTGGCTCTTGGTTTGAGTAGGGTAGGGCATACCCAAATTAACGCCTGTGGAGAGTTCGACCTC
>JBDNJN010000068.1:0-9060 GCA_041687725.1 Pseudanabaena sp. | reverse complement strand
GAACGCTTTCATAGCATTTTGCATCGTCTATTAGATGGCTTAAATTTATATTCAGCATAGCTTGTGGCGGTGGTTGACTCTTTTGTAAGCTTACCTTATTTCCTCCCATCCTTTCAACTCCCCGAAACACCTATTGAGCCAAACTAAATTGTTCCAATTACTGATTGGAAAGACAGATATACAATTTATCCTTGGATGGTAGAACTTGAACCATCGGCAGAAAACGGGCTTAGCAAAGCCTCTGCTGCTGACACATTTCAAATGAGATCCTTATCCCAAGAAAGATTTGTTCGGAAATTAGGACAGCTAGACGAACAAGCCATGCAAAATATTCAGCAAAGCTTGATTATCGTTCTAGATATTTTTTCGTAGGAGAAAATCCAAAAGTACTATATCTTCCATTAGAGTAGGAATTAGGGATGTAAAATAGCAAAGACTGACGCAGATTTTGACAACATCCGCAGCGGTCTATGCTTTCAGTCTTCAGATAGAGTAAAATAAAACTTAGTAATTAGGGCTTAAACCTATGAGCATAGTTTTAGAACGCGAAGCACCACCCTTTCAACAAGACGCAACTGGCTCGATCCGAGTCGGAAAAACTAGAGTACTTCTAGAATTAGTAATTAGAGCTTTCTTAGATGGTGCATCACCTGAAACCATCGTGCAGCAATATTCCACATTAACCCTATCTGATACCTACTCCACGATCGCATATTACCTACGACATCAAGAAGCCATAGAAGCCTATCTCATACAAAGAGAACAACTAGCAGAAAAAGTCTATCAACGCATCCAAGATATACAGCCCGACATGAACTTATTGCGATCGCGTTTATTAGCCAGACAACGCGATCGCGAGGCTTAAACATGTTGAGGCTATTAAGCGACGAAAACTTTAACGGCAATATTCTACGCGGTCTATTTTTGCGTCAGCCAAATTTAGATCTATTGAGAGTTCAAGATGTTGATTTACAAGAGGCTGACGATCCAACGATTTTAGAGTGGTCGGCAATTAACAATCGAATTTTATTAACTCACGACCGCGCCACAATGCCAGACTTCGCCTATGAAAGATTACTAAAAAGTCAGGACATGGCAGGAATGTTCGTGGTTAGCGATCGAATGTCATTCAGGCAAGCAATTGATGAATTATTATTGCTTGTTGACGTTACAGAACAATTAGAATGGGAATCAAAAATACTGTATCTTCCATTAGATTAGGAATGGGATTGGCGATCGCAAAATGGCAAAGACCGAATCAGATTTTGACAACATCCGTAGCGATCGCGTTTTCAAGAATTGATCCAATCCAGTAGTAATTATTAGTCGCATCTTCCTGTATTCTTGGTTATTAACTTTTTAATAAATTTATAAATCAAGCGATCGCTATGCCACAAGCGTATGTATTAGGACTAGGACAGTCGGGAATCTCTGCTGCAAAACTGCTCAAGGCTGATGGCTGGCAGGTGACAGTTAGTGATAGCAATGCTAGTCCGAGCTTAGAACAGCGCAAACAAGCTTTAGAATCCGAAGGTATTGCGGTTGAGCTTGGTGGATTTCCTGACTTTGCCAAATTAATCGAAATGGGGCAGAGTGTTGATCTCGTTGCCGTTAGTCCTGGTGTACCTTGGGATCGTGCTGAAGTCGAACAGGCGCGATCGCTTGGCATTGAAACCATCGGCGAGATTGAATTGGCATGGCGCTACCTCAAGCATATTCCTTGGGTGGGCATCACAGGCACTAACGGGAAAACCACCGTCACATCATTAACGACAGCAATTTTTCAGGCGGCGGGGCTGAAGGCGATCGCCTGTGGCAATATTGGTCTTCCTGCTTGCGAGATTGCTTTGCAAGTATTGCAGCAACAAATTCAGCCAGATTGGATTATTGCCGAATTAAGTAGCTATCAGATCGAATCCACCCAAACCGTTAAGCCCCAAATTGGCATCTGGACAACCTTTACCCCCGATCATCTCGATCGCCACCATACGCTCAATGCTTATCGCGATATCAAGGCAAGTTTGATCGCTTGCTCCGCACATGTCATCCTCAATGGTAATGATCCTTACTTAGAAAAATTTGGGGCGGCGATGTGGCCGAAAGCGATCTGGACAGGAGTTGATGGGCAAATTATTGAGGCGATCGCCGATGGTGCTTGTATTCAAAAAAGTTGGGTGAAGTTTCGCGGTGAGCCAGTTTTCCCAATTTCCCACTGGCAGCTTTTAGGTAGACATAATCGCCAAAATTTATTAATGGCAGTGGCAGCGGCGAAGCTTGCAGGTATTGACTCTGAGCCTATTGATCGCGCTATTTCTGACTTTCAAGGCGTACCTCATCGCCTCGAACATATTCGCACTTATGAAGGGACTGCCTTTATCAATGACAGCAAGGCAACTAACTATGATGCGGCGGTAGTGGGTTTGCAGTCTGTAAAAGCACCCGTAATTTTGATCGCGGGTGGTGCGCCCAAGCAAGGTGATGCTAAGGGCTGGTTAGAGCAAATTCATCAAAGGGCGATCGCGGTGTTATTAATCGGTGAGGCGGCTCCGTTATTTGCGGAGATGCTTACAACTGAAGGCTTTAGAAATCATAAAATTGTCGATACGCTCGAAAAAGCCGTAAAACAAGCCGCCGATATTGCCCATAGCCGCGCCCATAATCATCCTAGTCAGCCTCTGCCAACTGTGCTATTCTCCCCTGCATGTGCAAGCTTTGATCAGTTTGCTAACTTTGAGCAACGCGGCGATCGCTTCCGCCAACTTTGTCAAGATCTCGGCTAAATACTCCCATGATCCCATCTTCCTCGTCCAAAAATATTTCTACTATCAATCTGTTCAAACGCCGAACTGTGCTGATCTGGATAATTTTGGCATTGGCGATCGTGGCGTTGGTCGTGCGCCTCGTTTATTTACAAGTTGTCACATCACCCGAATTATTAGATAAGGCAAGGCGACAACAAATGTTTACGCTGCGCCCATTTATTCCCCGCCGCACGATTACTGATCGCAAAGGTGCAGTTTTAGCCTTGGATCGCCCTGTCTATACATTATTTGCTTATCCGAACCTTTTTAAAAAATCGAAGGAAAGTCAGAAAGAATCAGCGATCGAAGAAGTCGTCGCTAAGCTTGCCCCAATTCTCAAGCGTCCACCTGACAAGCTTCTCAATGTCTTAACTCGTGATACAACTTCTATTCAAGTTGAGTATTGGCTATCAGAAGAAAATGCCGATCTGATTTACAACTTGCGACTTGATGGATTAGAGCTAATTCAACAACGCCATCGTCTTTATCCCCAGCAAGATCTTGCCGCCGAAGTCCTTGGCTATGTGAATGTCGATCATCGTGGTCAAGCGGGAATTGAACTTAGTCAGGAAAAATTGTTGGAGCGTACCGATCAATCTCCATCTGTTACTCAAGATGGAGCTGGGAAGTTAATTCCCAATCGAATTCCTGCGGGAATGATCAATAGCGATCGCACCAATTTACAGATCACGATTGATTCTAGAATTCAGCGCACGGCAAGGCAAGTTCTCAAGCAACAGATGGTTAAGTATAGTGCTAAGCGTGGCGCTGTGATTGTGATGGATGTACGGGATGGCGGCTTACTCACGCTAGTAACGGAACCAACTTACGACCCGAATCGTTATTACGATACTGATGTTAAGCTTTTCAAAAATTGGGCAGTTTCCGATCTTTACGAACCAGGTTCTACTTTTAAACCGCTCAATGTGGCGATCGCCCTCGAAGCAGGAGCAATCCAACCCGATACCGTCCTTAATGACGAAGGAGCTTTGACGATTGGCGGCTGGCCCGTGGCTAACTTTGATTATGAAAAAGTGGGTGCAGTTGGGCCTCTAAGCATCAGTCAAATTTTAGAGCGATCAAGCAATGTGGGCATGGTGCATATCATCCAAAGCATGAAGCCCTCGGTTTATTATGGTTGGCTAGAGCGAATCGGCTTAGGTGATATTTCGGGCATCGATCTTCCTGCCGAAACACCTAGCACTCTCAAGCCTCAAGAGCAATTCCTTGAGTATGTGATTGAACCTGCCACCGCCTCTTTCGGTCAGGGCTTTTCGCTCACGACCATTCAGATGGTGCAACTGCATGGAATCATTGCCAGTGGCGGTAAATTACTTACGCCTCATGTTGTTAAAGGACTGATTAATGAAGAAGGCGAAGAATATTATCAGCCTAAATTGCCTACGCCGCGCCAGATTATCTCACCCGCTACGGCTCAACGTGTCGTGGAGATGATGACTAATGTCGTTGAAAAAGGAACAGGTAAACCTGCGCGGATTGAGGGTTATCGCATGGGCGGTAAAACTGGTACTGCTCAAAAAGCATTATCCACTGGCGGTGGTTATGCCAATACCAAAATTACTAGCTTTGCTGCCATCTTTCCATCTAAAGAGCCGCGTTATGTGGTGCTAGCGGTGATTGATGAACCCATTGGTGATGATGCCTTTGGTTCCACCGTAGCGGCTCCGATCGTGAAAACTGTAATCGAAGAGATTATCGTCAGTGAAGGGATTCCACCAAGTCATCCTGAGGAAGTTACTTCCAAAATACCGACTCTTACTCTTCCCGATCCACAGCCAACAGCAACGCCATCACCTTCAGGATCGCCATCGCTGCAAGAGCCAACACCTGCGCCTACTACTCCAAGTTCTGACCTGAAACCATCTCGCGATCGCACCTAACCAAAAATTAGAGGCGGCGCTTCGCGCCGCCTCTAATTTTTGGGTTAAAATTGAAATGCGATCTAATATATTTAGGAAACTATAATGGCAAAGGTTGAGATTTATACATGGCGGATGTGTCCTTTTTGTATTAGAGCAAAACATCTGCTTGATAAGAAGGGCGTAAAGTATACCGAATATGTGATCGATGGTGATGATGCAACGCGATCGCAAATGGTGGCAAGAGGTTCTGATGGTAAGCGCTCTGTGCCTCAAATTTTTATTAACGATCTACATATTGGCGGCTGTGATGCCGTTCACGACTTAGATCGTCAAGGTAAGCTTGAGCAATTGCTAGCTTAAAACCAACAAAGGCGGCGCACAGCGCCGCCTTTGTTGGAGTATTACAGATATTTTTCTATGGTGGCACTAAACTCTTCATAGGTCTTGACTCCAATCATGCTCTCGACCAATTCCCCCTGTTTAAAAAACAGCACCGCAGGAATACTTTTTAGTCCAAATTCCTTAGCCAATGGCTTATTTGTATCAATATCTAATTTCATGACTTTGGCGCGATCGCCATAGTTTTCTGCCAACTTGTCAATTAAGGGAGTGATCACTTTACAAGGACCGCACCAAGTGGCGGTACAATCCACAACAAGTAGAGGTGTATCTTTTTTTAAGACTTCAAATTCAGTTTGATCTTTAATAAAAACGGCTGTACTCATATTAATTATTTATTATTATTTTTTTAAGCGCAAAATAGTTTAACAGAAAGAAGTTGGTATTGTTTTAGAAAGTATGGTCATAGTGTGGCAAATATAGAAGTTGTAGTTATTGGTGGCGGGGCGGCAGGTTTTTTTGGCGCAATCCATGCAGCGCAAGCGCCGCATACGCGAGTAACCTTATTAGACGCAGGACGGCAACCTTTAGCTAAAGTGCGGATTTCAGGCGGTGGGCGTTGCAATGTTACGCATCATTGCTTTGAAACTTCGCAATTAGTCCAGAACTATCCCAGAGGTGGCAAGGCTTTACGCGGTGCATTTTCTCGTTTTCAGCCACTTGATGTGGTGCGATGGTTTAATACTGAAGGTGTGAAGTTAAAAACCGAAGCCGATGGCAGAATGTTTCCTATTACCGATGATTCGGAAACAATTGTAGAAGCATTAATGTTTGCCGCCAAAAAAGCTGGTGTTGTTCTTCGCAACAACGTTTTGGTTCAAAAAATTGAACGTTTAGGCGATCGCAAATTTGATGTGATCCTTAAAAATGGCGAGAATATAATTTGCGATCGCCTGTTATTAGCGACAGGGAGTAGTCCTTCTGGCTATGCGATCGCCAGATCTTTAGGACATGAACTGGAAGCTCCTGTACCTTCACTTTTTACTTTTAATATCAAAGATTCCAACTTACATGAACTAGCAGGTGTGAGTGTAAATCCTGCCACTGTCAAGCTTTTAACCTCGTCACCCAATCCTGAAAAGAAGAAGTCTGCTCGTAATCAATTAGAACAATCGGGCGCTTTACTAATTACCCATTGGGGAATGAGTGGACCCGCCGTTTTAAAGTTGTCAGCATGGGGAGCGCGAGAATTGCATGATTGTAATTATCAAGCAAAATTAGCAGTTAATTGGATGCCTACGCTCAAAGCGGAAGCAGTTAAGCAGATTTTATTAAATGCGAAAACCGATCAATCGAAAAAATTTATTTCTAATTATTGTCCCGTCGAAATCTCGTTGCGCCTATGGGAATATTTATTAGATAAAGCAGAAGTGGAACTCGAAAAGCGTTGGGCGGATATTTCTAATAAGGCGATTCAGCAAATTGTGAATGTATTAACGGCTAGTGAATATGCGATCGCGGGTAAAGGTGCATTTAAGGAAGAATTTGTGACTTGTGGCGGGATTCGTTTGCAAGATGTTAATTTTCAGACGATGGAAAGTAAGATTTGTGAAGGTTTATATTTTGCGGGAGAGATCTTAGATATTGATGGTGTGACGGGTGGTTTTAATTTCCAAAGTGCTTGGACTACGGCTTGGATTGCATCTCAGGGCATAGGTAAATAAAACCCAAGAAGCGTAGCGCACGCCGCGCTTTTGGGGATACCTACTTGAATGCTTGCCAATCCTGATGTACTTGTTGGCTATATGTCTTAGCATATTCCATTACTTCAATTTTCCATTTTGATTTACCAGCAAAATCGATTAATTGATCAACGATCGCCGATCCTTGTCTGCCACTACTCCGCAAATGTGACCACGCAACGACTTCTCCTAAAGACTGCATTAACTTTTCAGAATGAGGCAATTCGTTATCCCATTTTTCGATTTTCAAGTGATCAGTTGGGCTTTGAGTGGACTGAAGTTCTCGCAACACAAATGAATCTTTGTCAGTCGTCACTGAATGCAGGAAAGCGATCGGCATGGCCTGTGATCGCTTCTGGAGCGAGACAATGCGATCGGCTTCACTTTCCCATTTTGGTTGTTCCCAAATGATATAGGGAGCAAGCGATGAAGGTAGAGATTTCTTGAGATCGAGAAGATAATTACCATCGGGTGAACCTTTGCCTTCGACTAGCAAAACATAACGCTCAACTCCTAAACTTCCTTTACCTGCAATACGTTGGGCAGCATCTAATAATTTAAAAAATTGAGGATTAGGTTGCTGAGCCGCAAAGACTTCTATAAATTTTTCAACTTTCTGTCTTTGTTGATCAGAAATTGGTTGTGACTTTTTGAAATCGATTTTTAGCGATCGCCTTTGCTTATCTTTATCTAAAACCGTGCGTTCTTCGAGTAATTCTCGCCGCTTAACTTGACTTTTGCGAGATAGCAAATCTTCAATTACTTGAGGAGCCGTATCTTCGCCCATCCAATAGGCTTTACCCTCAGAAATAGTCTTCGTGTAAGAATTGAGAAATTGCCAACAGAGATTTTCGGCAACGGTTTGCCCAACGGCGAAGGTTTCTGAAGCTACAAAAATACTAGCCAATAACCGTGCAATTTCCCAAGTACATGGAGCTAGTACTGCTTCGTCAAAATCATTGACATCAAAATAAACATGACGATTATCGGCTTTATAATTTCCAAAATTTTCAACATGCAGATCGCCACAAATCCAGACTAGAGGGGCTTTTTTAAACCACGATTGAATCGGTAAATCCTCATAAAAAAGATGGCAAGTAGCCCGAAAGAACACAAAGGGATTTTCTTTGTCTGCACGCATGGCCGCATATTTATCTTTGAGTAGATCGGGATCGCGTGGTTGACTGAGATTAAATTTCTGAATGCGATCGCGAATATTTCGATTTGTCATGAACAATACTTAAAAATTATTAATTTAGCTTACTAATCCCTGTATACACATTCTCATTTACTAAGCCCAACCAAGGATCACTGGCGGGTGTGAGAAATAGTTGATCGTAAACGCGACGATTAAGGGCGGTTAAAGATCCATTCTCATTCATGAATTCCCCATTGGCGAACCAATTGTGAATTTGGGCGTGAAAGACATATTCATTGCGAACTGTATCTTGTGCGATCGCCCTTTCAAAACTATTTACCACGTTAGGCATAGAAGCAGTAATTGGTAATTTGCGCTGCATCACGTTCAAACTCCCTTGATCGAGATACACGCGATTTTGATAGAGCCTTGCCAGTCTTACCCAATTTGCATCACTAAGTTTATCAAATGGAGAAGGTTGTTTCGATTCAGCTAGTGGCTCATTAGTTGTCAGGCTTAAAGTTAGTGATTCGACTGCCATTTTGCCTATAGCCAATCGACTTGCTGCACTCGCGCTAACTACAGAAATCGTGGGGATTACCTGAAGCAATGGCTGTGTAGGCAGACTGAGGCGCTTGAGATCTGTTTGCCAATTTTTTTCGAGCTTGGCTAAGCGATCGCGATGATACTTAACCAAAATTTCACGTCGTAGATTTACATCCCCACTGGTATTGCTAACCGATTGCACCGCCTGCTCAGCATCCTTTAGATTTTCGATAAAGGCTTGGGGACTATACAAACCCGCGATCGCATCAATCGGACGACCATCACTGTCAAGAACATAGTGAATGCTATTACCTGTGATCGTTTGCTCTAGCTTGCGCCCATCACCAAAATCAATCGTCACTCTAGGGACAGGGCGCTCGGACTGCCAATGCAAAATAAAGCGATCGCGCAATAATTGCGCCACGCCAGTATTAGGATAAAGTGCTGTGCGGAAAAATCGGCTATTAGCGCAAGTGACATCCTCCCGACGCTCAACTGAGTACAGTTAGAGCGCGGGCTTCCCGAAGAAAGCTCTTTTACAGGAGACTCGTACTTTGAGCTTTACGTCCGAAGATACAGGTCATCGTCTTTTGGACTCACTGCACCAGTTT
>JBDNJN010000067.1:0-9425 GCA_041687725.1 Pseudanabaena sp. | reverse complement strand
TATCAATGCTGCTATCAATATTAAAAACATTGCTGTCGGGCGGACAGTGATTAAAGCTCAGCGTGTAACCGAACCGATTGGTGGTGTTGCTGAGAAGCCCGCGCTGTACGCCTAAGCGTCAGCGTCGGGAGTCGTCACTAGGAGCAGATTTTGCAGTCATAAAAGTAACCTTTATTAGTTGCGCTTTTCTAAAGATTAAACAAAGGTGGATAACCTTGCAGATCGGATGAAGAAAGATTAAACTTCGCCCTTCATTACCATTTCCCCAGTTGGTTCAGGCATATCTTTGTTTGGCTCGATCGTAATAATTAATGTTGTAGACTGCTTAAGAGCGCTACCTAATGGTACTTTGAGAAAAACTTTGCCCTGCTCGTCAGGACGGAATTGAGCGCAGTCCACCTTTTTGCCATCAACGATCGCCCAGAGTCGATAACTATTTTCTGGAGGAATCGGCATCAGATTTTGAATGCTAATCATCGCAGTTTTTTCCATTGGCGCGATCATTACGCTTCCCGAAGCAGCAGGAATTGCTCCCATTCCTTTGAGTGAAATCATCCGATTATCAGCACTTTGTAATAAAGCGATCGCTTGGCGATATTTTTGCAATTCGATTTGATTAGTAGCAACTTGTTGACGCATTTGGTAATTGTCAAAGCCTAATGCGCTAAGGGCGATCGCGCTAATACTGCCTAAAGTAATCGCGGCAATTTTCCAGAAGTTACGTTGACGCGGCGAATGTTTAGGGCTTGAGTTTGCCGACTCTAATGATGCATTTGTTAATAAACTGGCTAAGGGAAGTTCCTCATTTTTAGGAATAGCCACAGCCGCAATGCGATCGCGTAGATTACTTGGTGGCTGACTTTCAGTTAATCCAAGGGGAAGCATCGCTAAGGTTTCTTGGAAGCGATCAATTTCGATAACTATTTCGGGATGCTCCGCAATGAGTTGATGCATTTCTGCAATCTCTTCAGGGCTGAGATCGCCTAAGACATATCCCGCTAATAATTCTTCAGACTTGTCAGGATAATTTGGTTGTGACATCACGATTCCTCCAGCGAATCCTTCAAACTTTCTCTCAATCGAATTAATCCATTTCGCGCCCATGATTTGACCGTTCCTAGTGCCGTATCCAGCGCTTTCGCAATTTCCGTTTGACTGAGACCATCAAAATAAGCCATCTCTAAAACTTGGCGATGCTTGTCAGGCAAACTAGCCAAGGCGAATTTGACTTTTTCTGAGCGTTCAGATAGCGACGCATTTTCCATAAGTGATGAGTTTCTAATGTCAGGTTCTAACGAAATACTGTGTTCCCATTTTTGGAGATGCTGTTGTTGCGATCGCATTTTACGGAGACGGTCAATGGCTCGCGATCGGGTTAAGACCGTTAAGAAGGCCGTGAGAGAGCCGCGCTTACTGTCATAGGTGGTATTACGGCTGAGCAGAATAAAAATTTCTTGAGTGAGATCTTCGGCTTCTTGGGTACTGCCCAGAACTCGGAGCGATAGTCGGTAAACCAACTCACCATAGCAATCGTAAAAGATACCAAAGGCTTGACTACTGCCTGATTTCCAAGCTTGCAATATTTCGGCATCCGTCTGGTCAGCAAGTTTCATAGTGTGGGATCAAGAACAACATGGATTACCGTTTGTTAACAAAGAATGAATTTGCGTTAGCTTTGCAAGTGCGTTAATTTTTGCAAGCTTTATCAATAATTACGCATCTTAAGCGAAAACAGATTAATAAATTTTTAAAAGTGCCGCTTTGCGGCACTTTTAAAAATTTATCTGGGTTTTATGGCAGCGCAAAGCGCTGTAACTAGCCAGTAAGGATTTGAGCGATCGCAGACAGAATTTTGTCAGTCAATCAGGTAAAATACTGTTAATTCTTTTCAGCACAGGATGTCGCCATGCCCTTGATTGCAACCGATAAAATTGTCAAAGACCTTGAGAAAGCAGGCGCTTTAGCAATGCGTGTCCCCCCTGAAGGTGGGTATGAAGGTCGTTACCAACTCCGACTCAAGAATGCGGGTTATGACATTCTTTTCATTACTGCAAGGGGTTTAGGTGATGTAAATAGTTATCTTACAGGTGTTCATGGTGTGCGTCCCGCGCATCTTGGCAAGACCGAAATTCGCACATATTTGATTCCACCTGCGATTCAATTTCGCCTTAATGCTTTACCTGCTAAGTCTAAGGGGTTGGTTGTATGGATGATTGAGGGTAAATATTTGTCTAGGGAAGAACTAGAAATCATCAGTCAGATTCCCGATCGCGATCCGCGTGTGAAAATTGTGATCGAAGTTGGTAGCGGTCGCGAAGTAACTTGGCAACCACTCAAACAATCGAAGGCCGCCTAAAAAGCCATAAAAAAGACGAGTCGCTTTGCGACTCGTCTTTATTTATGGCTTTTTTTTGTCTGGAAGTTTTACAAACACGCGATCGCCAACATTTGCACCGCTTAAAATCTGAGTTTGATTGTCCACCGTTGTACCAATCGTCACAGGGCGAAACTGTGGTTTACCCTTTTCATCAGCGATCAGTAAGCCTGTTTTCCCTTCTTGCGTCACGATCGCCACGGTTGGCACGACTAGCGCATTATCAATTTTTTTACCAATAAAGCGCAAATCGGTATTCATGCCTGATTGCAACTTATCTTTGCCAGTTTCCAAGGTTACACGCACTTGAAACGAGGTTACATTCTGCTCAATGATTGCTTCAGGAGCAATTAGCCGCACTTTACCCTTGAAAACTTGAGAAGGGAAAGCGTCAGCAACAATTTCCACTTCTTGGCCAACTTTGATTTGCGAGATATCCACTTCAGGGACTTTGGCAATAATTTCTAAGCCATTCGCGATCGCCACAATCGAAGTCGAAGTCGATGAGTTACTCAATGAAGCAGTTGTTGTCGGAGTGACAAAGGCTCCTACATTGGCGTATTTTTGAGTAATGATCCCCGCAAAAGGGGCGCGAACAACGGTGTCTTCGAGCTGGACTTCAACTACTCTGATCCCCGCGATCGCTTGAGTGAGTTGCGCTTCGGCGGCGGCGACATCTTCAACGCGGCTACCATTTTGTAATAGCTCGACTTGACGAGTTGCTTCTGCCAGATTTGCTTGGGCTGTAACCAAATCAGCTTGAGCGCTGCGATTGTCGGTTAGCACTTCATCAAAGCGATCGCTAGAAATTGCGCCTTCAGTTTGTAAACCTTGAAAGCGCGAAGTCTTGGAGCTAGTTAATGCTAAACGCGATCGCACTGCCTCTAAGCGCCCCCTTGCCGCCTCTACCCTAGCCAGCGCCGCCGCCACATCTTCAGGACGGCTACCGTTGCGTAACTTTGCTAAATTGGCTTCACTAGCCGCCGCACTCGCTTGGGCCTGATAAAGTTGCGGGATCAGATTAGCATTGTCCATTCTGGCAATAACTTGCCCTCGATTTACTCGCGCCCCTTGCTCCACCAATAGCTCAACTAATCTCCCAGCTTGTTTAGGGCTGAGGTTAACAGTTTCAACTGGTACGACTGAGCCGCTAGATTTGATTTTGATTGCTAAAGATTTCGACTCAACTAGCTCGGTCTTATCATTTGCTGTTGAGCTTTGATTGCTGCCAGTCAAGGCCCGAAAAGCCACAAAGCCACCGCCTAGTAACACAACGAGTACAACTACAACTAGCCAAGGCTTTTTCCACAGGCTGTTGAGCTTATTATTTTCTTGTTTTTTGGGAAGAGTAGTTTGCATCGAAGTTAAGTTTGACCAAAGCTGACAGCTTGAAAAATTAGGCTTATGTCAATAATCTATGATACTACTGTCAGTTTTGCATCACCCCTCAGAATCAATGCTCTAGCTTTTGGCTGTACTCGCAACCATCAAAAAACGGTATATTAACAAAGTCAGAGACTGAACGAGACGCAAGATATTTATAAATCTACTTGTAAATTCACTTATAAATTCATATCTGGGGTTAATAATTTTGTGAGTCAGCTTCCCACAAATTTGGATAATAAAGCGCACATCGTACTTCACGGATCTAAAGGTATGAGGCAGATTCCTCTTGTCAATGCATATTCTTGGACGCTAGGGCGCGGCTCAGAAAATGATATCCCCTTGTCTGATAAATGTGCATCGCGGAACCATGCGATGTTTCAAACTGTTGGAGGAAGTAGTTATTTTCTGATCGATCTTGGTAGTCGTAATGGTTCATTTGTGAATGGGCGGCGAGTGACTATTCCTATAAGCTTAAAAAATGGCGATCGCATTACCCTTGGCGAAACAAACCTAGAATTTTATTGTCCTGAAACGATCACCTCTCCCGACAGTATCACTTCTCGAAATGAAGAAAATACTGATTCGGCGGCGACAGCGATGCTGCATAAGCGGCAACTAATTACAGTTTTAGTAGTTGATATTCGTGATTTCACAAAACTGACTCAACAAATGGACGAGCATATTCTCTCAGAGGCGATCGGGACATGGTTCCGCCTTGCGGGTGAAATCATTGATCGCTATGGTAGTTGGGTCGATAAATATATTGGCGATGCGGTAATGACTGTCTGGATTCATGAGATGGGAAAAGGCTCAGATACGGTCGCTACGCAAGATATGCTCAAAGTCTATCGCGCCTTGCATGAACTCTACGAAATGAGTAACCAACTCAATCAACAGTTTGATTTTCCGTTTCAATTGCGGGTCGGTGCAGGTGTAAATACGGGATATGCGATGGTTGGTCAGATGGGAACTAGCGAACATCCTGATTACACTGCTCTAGGTGATACAGTCAATGCGGCTTTTCGCTTGGAGTCATCGACTAAGCAATTGGGACTAGATGTGGCGATCGGTTCTGCGACTTACAGTCATACGCCCTATGCGGCGGTTTTGCTGCCACTCAAGCAATTTTCAGTAGAGCTTAAAGGTTACAGCGCTCCCACAATTACCTATGCTGGAACTTTTAAAGAGTTAGGTACATATATCGAGAAACTGGATGCGGACTGACTTTTTACTTTATGCCAAGATTTCAAAGCCGACTTTTTAATTGGATCGATCGCTCATTACCTGCTCAATTAGGACGCAGTGTGAGGCGATCGCTTGATCAAAAAATTCAACAGCTTACGGGACTGCCTCGGCAAGAACTGCCGCGTTTGCTAGCTTATCAAGTCGCTAAAGCAGTCTTATATCCTGTATATCTGATTGTATCGACAGTAAAGCGAACTTTCCCAGCACTCGATCGCAGTAAAGCCGAGGCTAAAGAGAAATTGCGATCGCAACCAGATTCGGTAGGGCTTTTACCCAAATTTGAGAATAATATTCCTGAAAATAATAACAACTTCCCGAAGCCAGAACTTCCATTATTTTTGCGTCCATTAGCCAAATTTTTGAATTGGATTGATCGCACCAAAGCTCAGTTAGATCTCAATATTGCGGCGATCGTCAAGCGACAATCAGATAATCTTGCGACATCAGACAGTTCTGAATTAGAGTCAAAATTAATTGCCAATCGCATTTTTGCAGAAATCTGGCGGCAACAGGTTGAGCAAGGTCAAGGTTCTCAAAATTCAAATTCTTTAAAAGAAAGTAATGGATTAGCCGAAAATGTCGCACTAGGCAAAAACACAAGATTAGAGCAGTTACGAAGTTTAATCGAAGCAGCGATCGCCTATTTCTTTGGTAAACAGCGATCGCAACCAACTCTAGATGAAACCTCAGATCTCACGGAAATATCTTCGCTAACTATGGAAGATATGTTTGGTAACGACAATGAACCTTGGCCAATGTCCTCAGAACATGAATCGATCGCTTTTAGCAAATCACCAGATAGAAATGTAATCCATTCATCAGGTGAGTTACAAAGTTATGAAACCACGACTACGCAAATTTCTCAAGATCGATTAGATGGAAGTTTGGTCTTTGAAGAGGATTTTTTAGGCGTTCAACAGCAAACTTCTGAGACAGCAAGCGATCGCCCTTTAAGAGCATGGATCGAAACAAATGCAACGATTTTGGGCTACGTCTATAATCCTGTGATGACAGTGGTTTTGTGGGTTGATGCGATCGCGCTTAAAATTGAAGATTTGATGATTGGCTTTTGGAAAGGATTGATCAATTTTCCTAAGCGATTAATCTATTTTATTCGTCATGGAAAAAGATAATAAGCAACCCAAAAAGCTATGGCGCACGTGCAGCGTGCGCCATAGCTTTTTGGGTAATGGATTGGCTAGGGCTGAGAGTTATGTTGAAAAGCCTTAGCGATCGCAGGTGTGAGCAAAATCGCAAGGACGATCGCATTACCAAGGGCAATATATGGATTTAAAAGCATCAGACGCGAGATCGGTTCGGTGACATCGACATTAAGCGCGTCATCGAAAACTATGGGTATTTCTAAAAAATTGGTTGCTGAAGGTGGTGAAATCCAATGGAATGAAGCCGCGATCGCGGGAAACATAATTGAACTAAATAAACAAATACTCAGAAATCTTGCCCAAGACTTCAAGTACCACAGCCCGATCGCCAATAAAATTGGCACGAGGCTAAAACCAAGGAAAGCAATTCCTGAGATTACTTGCAGATTAATAGAATTGCTATCTACTAAAGGAACATCGCTTTCTAATAAGCGGTAAATATAGAAGTTAAGTGTGCGATCGGCAATCAACACAAAACTCATTCCCATCATCATAGTTGCGAGAATAGTGATAGCGATCGGACGGGAGATCGGGCGTTTGCTAGTTTTAGATTTCATTTGGGTAGTGCGATCAAAATTAAGGTTGACTGAGATAGCGTGGTAAATGGCGAAGTAACTTGCTAGATTGCAGCATTCGCAGTAGGTAATAGCTAGAAGTTGGTAAAAAGATAATCATCGACCAACCAAACTGATCGGGAACTTCAATTTGAAAAAATGTCGGAAAGCGCAACATCACGATCGCGGAAAGTCCAACTGATAAGATGCCCAGAATAGCGGCTGGAAGGTTCTTGAACAAACTCCGCAATTTCCATATCGATATATCGGTAATGCTCCAAAAAACAAATAGACAGAAAAGCATCCCGATGATAGTGCTAACACATTGCGCTTGACCTTTAGCAATACTTTGAAAAGCATCTGAATTAACCAAGGTTGAACTGTTGGGAATTCTCAGCATCGCCCAGCCACTGATGTAATAGGAAAAGACATAACCTGTGGTCATGGCGATCGCGCCAAAAAGACCTGCAATGCAACTGTAGCCCAAAACATCGCGCAAGAAATTCTCAAGACGTTTCGGTTTTAACCAGCCAAATGCAATCCAAATCGTCGGTAAACCCACCACTGCCATCGTTAAAACTGTCATTTGGCGAGGTTCGACAGGAAAGGGAAGTTGCACAAATCCTGTAAAGGAAATTGTGAGAATCACCATAATATTTTTGGTGAGATAGAGCAATGCTGAAGAGAGAATTTTCTGTTTGATATCATCGCCTGCGGCGAAGGCTTGGGGAAGTGCGGAAAGATTGTTATCTAGCAAAACGATATCGGCAACATCTTTACTGATTTGTGCGCCATCATTCATGGCGATCGCCAGTTGTGCTTCTTTAAAGGCTGGTACATCATTTACACCATCGCCGACCATGCCCACATAGCCGCCGCGTTTCACCATTGCCGAAATCAAGCGCCGCTTCATGTCAGGTGTGATTCTACCAAAGACAGTACCAGAAGCGGCGGCACGGCTGAAGGTTTGACTATCCATCGCTTCTAAGTCTTTTTGGGTAAAGACTTCCTGATCAGGAACCGCAATTCCTGCTTGACGCGCGATCGAAGTAACAGTTTCAACGCTATCGCCTGAAATGACTTTGAGGCGAATATTTTTATTTTGTAATTCGGCAATTGTCTCGATTACGTCAGGACGCAAACTGTCTTCTAACAAGACTAATCCGCGATCGCGTCGGTTATTGGGTAAAGCAGGATTTTTATCAGATACATCAATGTTGTCTTCGCTGGTAACGACAGCGATCGCGCGTAAACCTTGACGCGCGTATTGTTTTGCTTGCTCCTGCATTTCAGGACTACTGAATAAAATCTCAGGCGCACCGACCATAATCGTCGTGCCAATATCAATCGCGATCGCGCCCCATTTACGACTAGAGCTAAAGGGAACTTCGCTCACAAATTTTGATGGCGATCGGGGCTTATCGGTGAATGTCGCCATCGCTTTGGCGCTACTATTCTGAGTTCCCATCAAATTTGTATAGAGCGCGATTAATTCGCGTAGCGAATCCTCATCGGTATCACCTAAAGGCACAATTGATTTTACAACTAGCTTGTTTTGGGTTAGCGTCCCCGTTTTGTCAGTGCAGAGAATCCGCACACTATTCATTGAATCAACAGCATTAATTTTTTGAATCAAAGTTCGCTTCTTACTGATTTCCACCGCCCCGATCGCAAAGGCAACACTAATCGATAGGATTAAACCTGCTGGCACAAAGCTATTGATAATTACCGATGCATAGCGAATCGTGTCTACCATTGTCCGCCCCGAATTGAGGCTAGAGGCCACATGTAAAAATGCAGCCACAATCAGCACCAGTACAAAAATCTCGACAAGAACATCAATCTTTTTTTGTAATGGTGTAAAGACACGTTTATAAACCCGCGAAGACTGCGATAGCTTTACTGCATAGCTTTCATCGCCAATTTTATCAGCCCGAAATACGCAACTTCCTGCTAAACAGAAAGAGCCTGACAAGACAATATCGTCAATCTGCTTCGCAACTGGATCGGATTCGCCTGTGAGCAAGGATTCATCCATTTCCACATTTTGCGAAATTAATACTGCGCCATCGACAGGAGCGCGATCGCCAGGGTTAAGTTCAATCAAATCATCGCGCACTACATCCCCCACAGGAATCTCCCGCGATTCGCCATTACGCCGCACTTTTACTTTCTGCACAGACAACAAAGCAAGTTTATCCAATGTCAACTTAGCCTGAATTTCTTGTGTCACACCGACAAGAATATTCATGAATACTGAAAACCCTGAAAAGAAAGCATCGGTAATTTGTCCGAGTACCATCATTAGCAGCAAAACGACACCAAAGGTAACGTTAAATAATGTAAAAACGTTTTCTTTGAAGATGTCTTCATAAGTGCGGCTCGATCGCATGACTACGACATTAATATCACCGCGCTGCTTTCTATCGGAAACTTGGGATTCGCTAAGCCCGACTTCAGGATTTATTTCAAGATGTGCTGGGGCGATCGCGCTTGAATCTAGCGTATTGTCTGATATAGGTTGCGGCATAGACATACAGTTATCATTTTTACTAAAAATAATGGCTCAATAGGTGTTTCGGGGAGTTGAAAGGATGGGAGGAAATAAGGTAAGCTTACAAAAGAGTCAACCACCGCCACAAGCTATGCTGAATATAAATTTAAGCCATCTAATAGACGATGCAAAATGCTATGAAAGCGTTC
>JBDNJN010000066.1:0-15178 GCA_041687725.1 Pseudanabaena sp. | reverse complement strand
TTAGCTGAAGCTTTTGGTCAATCTATGCTGTCGAAAAGAAAAACCTTATTTTCGGACTTACTTGACGACATAGAAGTTGTATGAGCCAAAATAGCCTAAAAAGGCACAAAGTCAACAGCCTAGGCTTAAGCCCCTTGTTAAAGCTATAACTTAATTTTTACAAACTGCCTTAGCACCGTCTCTATTAAAACAAAAGGCACGCTATGCGTGCCTTTTGTTTTTAAAAACGATTTAGGAGAGCAAATTTGCTCTCCTAAATCTAAATGCAGGATAAAGAATAATTGCACTTAACGAAAAAAATCAAGAATCTTGCCAACTAAAATCATTGCAAATCATTGCAAAACTTAGTAGGTAAGACCCATACTGCGGCTGGTTTCAGCACCAAGATAGACACGGATGCTTAGGAAGTCAGTGGGGCAAGCTGTTTCGCAACGTTTGCAACCAATACAATCCTCAATACGGGGAGAAGAAGCGATTTGAGCCGCTTTGCATCCATCCCAAGGAACCATTTCCAAAACATCACAAGGACAGGCTCGCACGCATTGAGTGCAGCCGATACAGGTGTCATAAATTTTGACTGCATGGGACATATTGCTATTGCTCCAATCAATATATGTGCCTATTAAAAGAAAAAAATAGGCACGGTATGTTCAAACCCAAGTTTATCGTAGTGCTTTACATTCCATGATCAGATTGTGAGATAACTTAAAACAAATTAATATTTGGGACTGAAATCAAGTTTTTATCTTGAATTTTATAAGTCTGAGCCAGAAAGTACCGTCTCAGATTTATAAAATCAAAAATCTGAAGCGATCGCTCAAAAAACTATGCAAGACTTTAAATTATTAAATAATAAATATTAATAAAATTATTCCTATGAAACGCATTACCCTGCTTGGCTCCACTGGCTCGATTGGCACACAAACGCTAGATATCGTGGCGGAATATCCTGAAAAATTTCAGGTAGTGGGAATGACCGCAGGGAATAATATCGATCTGCTTGCCCAACAAATTCGTCAGTTTCAGCCCGAAATTGTGGCGATCGCTAGTCAGACTAAACTCACAGAACTAAAAGAGGCGATCGCCGATCTCGCTGTAAAGCCGATCTTATTAGCAGGAGCCGAGGGCGTGGAAACTGTCGCCGCCTATGGGGATTCTGAGGTGGTGGTAACGGGGATCGTCGGTTGTGCGGGACTATTGCCAACGATCGCCGCCATTAAAGCGGGTAAAAATATTGCATTGGCGAATAAAGAGACTTTGATCGCAGGTGGTGAAGTGGTTGTGCCATTGATGAAAAAACATGGCGTGAAATTATTGCCTGCGGATTCTGAACATTCGGCAATTTTTCAGTGTTTGCAAGGAGTTCCAGAGGGCGGACTGCGGCGGATTATTCTCACGGCTTCGGGTGGTGCATTTCGCGATCGCCCCACAGAGGATCTTGCATCAGTCACCGTCGCCGATGCCCTGAAACATCCTAATTGGGCGATGGGTAAAAAAATTACGATTGACTCAGCAACTTTAATGAATAAAGGTTTAGAAGTAATCGAAGCCCATTATCTCTTTGGTGTGAGTTATGACCAGATCGAGATCGTGATTCATCCCCAAAGTATTATTCATTCGCTGATCGAATTGGAAGACACTTCAGTATTAGCCCAGCTTGGCATTCCTGATATGCGGTTGCCCTTGCTCTATTCCCTTTCCTATCCCGATCGCGTGCCAACACAATGGGAACGCCTCGATCTCGTCAAGTGTGGCACGCTCACCTTCCGCGCCCCCGATCATCAAAAATATCCCTGCATGGAGCTAGCCTACGCCGCAGGTCGTGCGGGTGGAACCATGCCTGCGGTGTTGAATGCTGCTAACGAGCAGGTAGTAGAACTATTTTTGCAAGAGCGAATTCGCTATGTCCAGATTGCGGATTTGATTAAACATGTATGCGATCGGCATAATTGTGTTTCTAAGCCAGAGCTTGAAGATATTCTCGAAGCTGATAAATGGGCGAGAAATACTGTGATTGAACAAGTGATGGCTAAAATTTAACAATATTTTAGATTTGCTTGTAAATGGCTGAATCTTAAACTAAGTTAGAATAGAATGAGGTATAAAACAGTTGCCTATTTCTGTTGACTACATATGGAGCCAAGAAAAAAATGATTTACTCAAGGTAGAGCGAGGAGTTTCTTTTGAAGAAATTGTTGCAGCTATTGAGAGTGAAAATTTTCTTGATATTCTTGATCATCCTAATCAAGAGCAATATCCCAATCAATACTTTTTTGTTGTCAGAATAAAGGGTTATGTATGGCTAGTTCCTTTTGTCAGAGATGGAAAACAATGTTTTCTAAAAACAGCATTTCCTAGTCGTAAGGCGAATAAAACTTATTCAGGAGATAGCAATGATTAATAATTTAACTGTTGAAGAAGAAGATCTTTTGGCTAGTTACGAACGTGGCGAGTGGCAATCAATTAACAATCTTCAGGAAGAAATGAACTCTTATAGTCAAGCTGCCACTGCTTGGATGAAAGAACACCATACAATTAGTCTCACTTTGCCAGAACATGAATTTGAGCGATTTCAACAAAAAGTAACTAGTTTAGGATCATCTTCCCAAACTGTTTTGATGAATTTAATCCACCAATTTATTACTCAATAAAGAAGAAGAGTGATACACATTGCGTATCACTCTTCTTCTTTGCACTTTAAACGTAGGAAGCATAATTCCCTATAAAACTCAAAAGCTAAAAAGCTGTAGCACAGGCTGCGCGTGCGATACAGCCTTTTAGTTTTTATTATACATACCTACTATGGTCTAAGGGCAAGTATTTTCGGTTGAGCTTCTGCTTTGCAAAGATATTTCTCCTGCGAATTTCACGGCTTCTTGCACTCGAATTAATGGGATATTATGCGATCGCGCCAAAATCGCGCAGTCCTCATATTCTGGCTGCACCGTACAAAATCCATCCCGCCAAGCAATCTTCACTCTCGCTTTGCCATATTCTGTTTCTACTTCACAGATTTCCCGAAACAGAATTTTCCGCTCTTGCAAACGATATCTAATACCGAGTGTAGTGGTTTCTCGGAAGAGAATTTGCTCACATATAGATTGGCGATCGCATGGGCAAATGACGGTAAGCAAAATTCCACTGCGAGATTTTTTCATACCGATCGCTTGTGTATAGACATCAAGCGCCCCATGCCTGAGTAATTCTTCCATGGTGTAAGCGATCGCCTGAGCGGTCATGTCATCGACTTGAGTTTCTAAAACGGCGATTGTTTCATTATTTAGATAAGATTCTTTCTCAAGGGAAAGAACCTTATCTAGTTCTAGACTTTTTTTTTGCTCTTGCCAACCCACAACCGCAAAACATTAGGAATTTCTAAATCCTGCGTACCTGCACCTAGTCCCACTTTTTTGATTTTCATTAAGGGAACTTCACCAAACTTTTCGCAAAGTGTAACAGCGATCGCCGCCCCTGTCGGTGTGACTAATTCTTTCCTGATACCATTATCAAAAATACTAACTTCATGCATTTCCCATAATTTCAATGTCGCAGGGGCTGGAACAGGCATCTTGCCATGATCGCAATCCACATAACCACCACCCGCAGGTAAAGCTGAGCAATAGATTTTCTCAACTTTTAGCCAAGCAAATCCCGCACAAGTACAGACAATATCCACGATCGCATCGATCGCCCCCACTTCATGAAAATGGACTGCTTCGGGCGCAATTCCATGTACTGCTCCTTCCGCGATCGCTAGTTCTTGAAAAGTTGCCAAACTCCAAACTTCAACCTGTTTTGGTAATTTCGCATCACGAATGATTTTTTGAATGTCAGGTAAGTGGCGATGAACTTGATGAGAATGCTCCTGACTATGGGAATGAACATGTTCAGCGTGGGAATGTGCATGTTCTGATGCAACCGTGGGCGGCTCAGTACCGCTATAGTTCAATAATTCAACATGCATTTTTGTCGCTTCAATACCGCCACGATAAACGGATTCTGTCCATAGCTTAACTTCGCGATCGAGTCCTAATTTATGAACAATTTCTTGTAAATACTCTAAAGGTACACCCGCACTCACAAGCGCACCCAGACACATATCACCCGCAATTCCTGTCGGACAATCTAAATATGCAATGCTTCCCATCTTTATCTCGACAAAGTTTACCTAAATCCTATCATTAACATCAATTTGGGCTTGAGCATTGCGTTGCCAACGCTCGCGTTTAATCCTTCGCAGCGCTGAACCTGTAAAATGCTGATCCCATTCCTGATCAGTCATATTCACTAAATCTTCTAATTTAGGATCAATATTATGAGGAAAAGGTTGAAAATCAGATTCTAAGGTTTCTTGAGCAAAACGTTGATTCCAAGGACAAACATCTTGGCAAATGTCACAACCTGCTACCCAGTTTTGTAAATTCGCCGCGATCGCATCGGGAATCTGTTCGGCTTTATTTTCAATCGTGTGAAAAGCAATACAGCGATTAGCATCTACCACAAAAGGCTGGGCGATCGCCCCTGTCGGACAAGCATCAATGCAGCGCGTACATGTACCGCAATGCTCGGTATGGGGGCGATCAGGTTCTAATTCTAAATTAGTCAGCACTTCGCCCAAAAACAACCAAGAACCGTAGTCTCGCGTAATCACGTTGCTATGTTTACCAATCCAACCGATTCCTGCTCTCTGAGCAAAAGCTTTTTCGGAGATCGGTCCCGTATCAACATAGTAACGCGCCTGAATTCCATCTCCTTGCGCCGTTAGCCAACTTGCTAAAGCTTTGAGCTTCTTCGTCAAAACCTTGTGATAGTCACGCCCCCAACCATAGCGCGAGATTTTACCAACATCGCGATCGCCTGAATGCTGATGTGGAGTGTAATAATTCAGCGCCACACAAATTACCGACTTGACACCTGCCATTACTTCCGTAATATCTTGCCGCTTCGGATTTGTCATCCAAGCCATATCCGCTTGATATCCTAGTGCTAGCCATTCCTGCAAGCGTTCCGCCTCAATCCCAGACTCTGCCTTAGCAATACCAACTTTGGTGAAACCGATGGCGATCGCCTGATTTTGAATCGCTAATTTCAGATCTTCTTTGCTTAGAGCCACTAATTAACCACCACCCAACCAACAAAAAAATCCACCTTTCTTATTGTTTTTAGATTTAGGATCTGTTTTTGATGTATTAGAGCCACTAGCGTTTGTGCCAGTCACTTGGTCAATATATTGTTTAGCTATGGGTTCATCAGGATTGATTTTTAATGCTTGCTGAAAACTCACCTTTGCCATGCCTGACAATTTTTGATTCATATAGACTAATCCTAACAAAGCATGACATTTACTACTATTGCGATCAAGTTGGATCGCACTACGCAGTTCTTTTAAAGCTAAAGCCCATAATTGTTGTTTGATGTAATTTTCAGCTTGGCAAATATATTGACTAAGTGAAACATCAGCAACATTATTTTTATTACCAGCTTGATGGGTATTGCTTGCTGAATTATTAACTGTGTTACCAGTATTAGGCAGTGGTGCTTGAGACTCACTCCGCATTTGATAACTGTTGGCTGCACTGTTGGTATAAGCTGTATTTACTTTATTAGCACCTGTATTAGTACCTGTGTTTCGATTTGCGTTCCCAGTTACATTACTGGAAGAACTTGTAGAAGAAGGGCTAGGAGAACTTGTACTAGAAGAGTTTATGGATAAATTTGGTAAATGCCTGTAACCCTCTTGCAACAGTATATGTACTAAGTTCAGTTCACTTAATAAGCCAATCTGTTCCAATGCTCGCCCCATATCTTGATACTGAACTTTAGCAATTTCCTGAATCATTTGTTCGTAATTTATATCTTGAGAACAAATTAAATATTTTTTAGCAATGTCTGACTGCGGCAAAAATTTCTGATTATGCTTCATCAAACGTTTGCCAAGCAGTTTCAGAATTGCAGAATATTCTGTCCGTTCTCGCTCTTGGGACAGCACACTGTAGGCGGGATTAACCAGCTTCGATAAGTATTGAGTAGCTACTTGTTTCTCGGAATGCGATCGCCCATGAATATCAGGATGTAAGCATTTGGCAATCAAAAGATATCGTTTACGCACGAGAGAAGCTTCGGCTGTTAGTGGTAAACCGAGTACGGCATAGTAGTCATTAAAGTCATATTGACCGATGCCGCGATCTATGCGAAATGTTTTCGGGGTTTCCACTGTTGATCCTCGGCATTAAGTTACCTAAACAAGAGCTTTCATGGTTTCTAAACCAGACAAGTAATAGTATCTTACCCAATATTAGCAATAATTGCGATATTAATAATCATATATTTCCTACAGATAAAACAGTGAAAATTCAGAAGCTTAACAATCTCGATCATGAAATTAATTTTCAGATTTTCATTATAAAAATCGCTTGTACAACCTGCTGAGGCTTTAAGCAGCAAAAAAATTTAAATTTATTTGACCTGATCGTAATTCGCCTGATCGTAATTCACAGATATTTATAGCTGTCGCCACTTGTATCAGGACAAATCAAAAACCAAAAGAGGGTAGCGGCGCTTCGCGCCGCTACCCTCTTTTGGTTTTTGGCGACAGTTATACGATCGCTATAAGCTGGCTAAAACTTGTTTTGCTATTTGAATTTGCTCATTATTAAATCCTGCTTCGTTCAGAAAGTTGAGAAATTCAGGGCTGCGATATCGTCCATCAACGCCGATCGCCTCGCGAAATGTTTTTTTGGCAATGAGGCGATCGCCTGATGTCCATTGCGCGATCGCACTAGCCACAAAGGGATGCGGGTTATTAGGTTCGAGTTCGATCGCTTTTTGAGCATAGGCGATCGCGAGATCATATTGCTTGAGTCGTTGGTAAGCCAAGCTGAGATTGTAATGGGCGATTTCGTTATCGGTTTTGAGCATCGCTGCCCAACTATGCAAAATTACAGATTGGGGTAAGTCGCCGCGCACTAGATAAACGATCCCGATCGCATTAAATGCTTGTAGTGATGTTGGCGATCGATAAATTGCTTCCCAGAGTGATATGGCGGCATCGTCATCCTTTTTGGCAAGATGCTGTGTCCAGCCGAGAATAATTCTGCCATCAAGATTTTGCGGATCGAGAGCAACTGATTTTTGTAAAGCAGCAATCGCTTCTTCAAAACGCTCTTGTTTGCGATAGGTGAGTCCCATCTGCCGATATTCATCGGCGGCGAATTTATCCGCTTTAGTTAATTTGGGGCTGGGATTAGCGGCGATCGTCGGAAACGCAAAAATGATGCTGGTTACTAGCATCGTTAAATTTAACAAACTGAAAATTTTAGGCGAGCATTTCAAAGTGAATTCCTTGATGGCTATATAAAAAAGCTCGCAGAGCGAGCTTTTTCTATTTTATTTGCTTGCGGTAAGTTGACGATAGGCTCTTGAAACTAGTTTGTCGTTTACAAATGTGGCGTTCATGCTTAGGTCTGGGCTTGACCAACTAATGATCACGGCGCGATCGCCAAACTTATGGTCGATGCCCAATGGCTTACCCTCAGCACCTAAGATGCTAGATACTTGGTTATAACTCATTCCCCGCCCAAGACAGACATAATTTTTGAGGTTTATCGCAGGATTTCCACAACGGTACTGCACACTAGTCATATTACTATCGTGATGCTGTTTTGGCAGAAGTGCTAAGTTAAATGTGGGGCCAGAGAGCGACTCGATCAGCCATAGAGCGGCGATCGCCATCACTCCTAAAATCAGCACATCCTCAATTATCGATCGCACTAAATTGCGTTGGTGGCGACGTTTAATTTGTTGGGATTTTTCCTTTGTCCAAGCTTCCCAAGGGAAAGTATCAACCCATTGGATTGTGTCATTGAACTTGGCGATCGCCTTAATTCGCACTGCATCTAATGCGCCTTTGGGATCGCGAATCGTAATACGGCTAACAGTTTGCGCTGCTTGGATCGTTTTGGGATCGACTAACCAGCCCCGCAAACGGCGAACTAGATCGCTAGCTTTGGATTTGCTTAGAGAACTCTCTTTAGTATTCCGAACAGGCGATCGCTTAGTGGTATCACGAGCAAGTGCATTTTGAGGCGCAGGAGCCTCGATCAAGGGAATATCGCGTCCTTGGACTAAAAATGGTGCAGCTTCTCCAATTACATAAAATTCCCATTCAATACGCCGCACTCCAACCAATTGCAGACGATTGAAATAGCGATCAACAGTTTGAGTGAATTCATTGAGGCGATCGCGATTTGCCGCAGAAGTAATCAGCGTAAAAGCAATGGATAGAACTTGCCGCTCAAACTTAAATTCAGTTTGCTCAGCCGCTACTAGATCCATATAGTCGGAAGCAAGACTAGTCAAAACATGCTGCAATTTCTGCCAAGCCTGTCTATCCTCTAGATTTAATCGCACTGCTTTCATGATTTATCCTCATCTTAGACCTCACTGGGTCTCAATGTCTTTGGCAACTTTTTGAATATATGGTTGCTCTGTTTCTAACAAGCAAGATATTACCCAAAACCATAATTTTTTTAACATGTCTTGAAAATGGCTACTCCCTTCCCCGTGAAGAATTAAAAGTGCGGCGCTCCGCGCCGCACTTCAATTTAGCCAAAAAGCTGTGGCGCACGCGCAGCGTGCGCCACAGCTTTTTGGTTTTCTACGACGATCGCGATACACTTGATAAATCACTGTCAATTAGCAAAAACTAGCCAAGTTTTATGTCAGAAGTTATTCTTTTTAATACTTTTTTCTGGGCTGCCATTGTTCTGCTGGCGATCGCGACCAGTGGCATCGGCTATCTTACTTATCTGGAATGGCAAGATCGTCGCCGTCGTGATGGAAAAAGTTAAACCACTCGTACATGCGATCGCCTTGCCAAGGCGTATGCCAAGCTAGACCAAGATTGATCGTTTCCACAAAACCTTCAGATGTTTTTGCATCATTGATTGCCATACAAAATTTAAAGGTTGCGACCTGTTCCCATTGCTTTAGATGTTTAAACACCCGCACGATCGCCTGACGATAGGGGTGATTGGGCTGTTCATACCAATCATCAGAAATTTCGTTGGAGCGATCGAAACCTAAATGCACAATTGAGAGCTTACTGGGAAAATCTTGTGCCAATAGTTGGGGATCTTGCGTATCTGCATTGGCGAACAAACTCGCAAATGCCGTAGATGTTTCTTCTTGCAGTAGGAGATCGTTAGCGGCGGCAACTTCGCGCAATTGCTCAAGCCATTCGAGCGACTTCCGATCTGTCCAGCGAATCCCCATCGTTACCAATTTAGTTTGCAAGAGCAAATGTCCGAGTTTTTCCGCCTTAGTTTCGAGATAGCGAAAATTATGCTCATTGGTTTCGATTAATAGAGGCAAGCGTCCCACAACTTCAATGCCAAAGCCTTTGAGTCCTGCCAGTTTGCGAGGATTATTCGTAATCAGGCGCATTTTCTTGATACCAAGATCGTGCAGAATTTGCGCTCCGATTCCGTAGGTACGCAGATCAGCACCAAATCCGAGTTTTTCGTTAGCTTCGACCGTATCTAAGCCGCCATCTTGCAGACAATAGGCTTTGATTTTATTAACCAAACCAATGCCGCGCCCTTCTTGGCGCAAGTAAACGACTACGCCCCAATTGGCAAACTCGATCATTTTCAAAGCGCTTTGTAACTGTCCCCGACAATCACAACGCAGAGATCCTAGAGCATCACCCGTCAGACATTCAGAATGAACACGGACTAAAACTTCTTTATTCGGGAAATCTTGAAGATCGCCTTTAACGATCGCTAGATGTTCTGTGTTATCAATTTTATTGCGATAGGCATAGACCTTGAAATCACCAAATAATGATGGCAAATTAGCGATCGCCTCTCGTTGCACAAAGCGATCGTGAGCGAGTCGATAGCTAATCAGATCGGCGATGCTGATAAGTTTCAAATTATGCAACTTGGCATATTCAATCAGTTCAGGTAATCTCGCCATCGAGCCATCATCATTTTGGATCTCGCAAATCACCCCTGCGGGATATAGCCCCGACATTTGCGCCAAATCCACCGCCGCCTCAGTATGTCCTGCTCGCTTGAGTACGCCGCCATCATTTGCTCTGAGCGGAAAAATATGACCAGGACGACATAGATCATCGGGAACAGTATTCGGGTTGATCGCCGCTTGAATAGTACGCGATCGATCTTCCGCCGAAATTCCTGTTGATGTCCCATCCACCGCATCAATACTGACAGTGAAAGCAGTTTGTTGGCTGTCGGTATTGCGATTGACCATCAGTGGCAAATCAAGGTGATCGAGGCGATCGCCTGTCATCGCTAGACAGATCAGACCTCGCGCCTTCACCGCCATAAAATTCACCATTTCAGGCGTAGCAAATTGAGCCGCACCAATCAAATCGCCTTCGTTTTCACGGTTTTCATCATCGACAACGACAATGAGACGACCAGATTTAAGGTCGTTAAGCGCATCGGGAATAGAGTCAAATTCAAACTTAGTCAAGGCTTACTGTATGGCTTCAAGCTATTTATACCTATCATATAGCAATGTCTATAGGGCTTTACAGCGTTTCGCCCTGAAATAAAACCCAAGATTTTTGTTGAAAAATAGAAATTAAGTTGTTTTATACTTGAGCATTTATAGCCTTATTAAATACATTTAATATTTGAATTATTTGCAATATAAATTTGATTTAGTTAAAAATTCTAGGTTTAAATATTTTCAATATATATTCAAAGCAAACAAAAGAAATCAAACAAATCAAACAAATCAAACATTAATTAAAACACACAATATATGACCCTAATTTTATTGCAAAGTTTTAGGAACATTTAGATTCTATATGCAGTCTTGCAGTAGTATATACACAAATGTGTATTAGGAGAAAAACTCAAAATGACAAATCAAACTAAACTTTCTAGCACTGCATTGCTTGTTGCAATTAGCTTTATTGGTAGCTCTGCAATACCTCTGATCAGCGCAAACTCTGTCTTTGCTCAGACTACGTTTAATGATGTGCCTACAGGTTATTGGGCGCAAACTTTCATTCAAGAATTGGCCTCAAGAGACATTATTAAAGGCTTTCCTGACGGGGAATTTCGTCCCAATGATCTTGTGACTAGGGCGCAATTTGCGGCGATGCTGAGCAAAGCTGTGAACAAAGCTCCTATGCGTGGCGGTGTTACTTTTGTTGATGTCGCTTCAAACTATTGGGCCGCAAATGCAATTCAAAAGTCATACACAACTGGTTTTATGGCTGGCTATCCTGGTAATGTTTTTGAACCTGAACAAAATATCCCTCGCGTGCAGATTTTAGTTTCTCTAGCGAATGGATCGAATTATTTGGCTAGTCAAGCTCCTGCGACAGTTTTACAAGTCTATTCTGATGCGGGTAGTATTCCTAATTATGCTCAAAATAGTGTAGCAGCAGCGACAGAGAATAGCTTGGTCGTTAATTATCCCAATGTGCAGTTCTTGAGTCCTAATCAATCGGCGACTAGAGCTGAAGTTGCTGCATTTATCTATCAATCGTTGGTGCGATCGGGACAAGCAAATGCGATCGCTTCACCCTACATTGTCGGACAGACAAATAGCAATCCACCAGTGCAGAATCAAGTTAGGATTCCCGCAGGTAACACAATTGCGGTGCAGTATTCCAAAAATAAGATTTTGCTTGGACCTGACGAAAAAGTGCCTCTTGTATTAAGTGTGGCGCGAAACATTTCCAATTCCCAAGGTATCATTTTTATTCCTGCTGCAACTCAAGTTGTCGGTGAATTGCGAACTGTATCAGGCGGCACTCAGTTTTTTGCTAGTGAACTTGTGTTTGCTGATGGTCGTAGAGTCCCAATCAATGGAACTTCTAAGGTTGTCACCACAACTGAGAGAGTTGATAAGGGCTTGGGTGTTGGTACTATTGTGAGAAATGCTGCTCTCGGTGCAGCAGCCGCCGCTGCAATTTCCGCAGTCACAGGTG
Source organism: Pseudanabaena sp. (assembly GCA_041687725.1). Classification (GTDB taxonomy): domain Bacteria; phylum Cyanobacteriota; class Cyanobacteriia; order Pseudanabaenales; family Pseudanabaenaceae; genus Pseudanabaena. The sequence goes on along the minus strand of JBDNJN010000066.1, from coordinate 3,204 downwards.
ATCGCGCTCTTGCAACTGAAGAAATTCTTGGTGGTGCAGGTATTGGCTCATTACTTGGTCTATTCTTAGGACGTGACAGCGTAACTCTTTCATCTGTCAATCCGAATACTGACCTAACTGTAACTTTAAATTCTGATCTGTTGCTTTAATGCTAGATTTCGATCACTTCTAAATAAATAGAAATTCAAAAAGCCTTGCTAAGCAAGGCTTTTTGAATTTCTATACTTTAACCTTTGAGAGATTTTGATAAAAATATGAACGAGCGCACAGAAATATTACGTCACTTTATGAAGCTAGTGGATATATCTAGCTTTCAAATACTAAGCGATCGCACAGGTGTATCACGGCGGGCGCTCGACACGCTGCGTAAAGGCAATGCGGCAACTTTGAGGTATAGCGATCTCGCCAAGTTAGCGGAAGTTTTGCAAATTGAAGTAAATGAATTGATCGCGAAATTTATTAGCAATACCAGCAATCCAGAATCTGCAAGCGATGCGATCGTCGCTTTGCGCGAAGAATATCAGCATTTACAGCAAAAATTAGAACATCAAAAACAAGAACTGCGATCGCAATTTGAGCGGGAAACAATTCAACAATTAGAATCTTTACTTTTACAATTACCTTCGGCGGCATATGCGGCTCAACAAAATCCAAATATGCTGGCGAAGAATATTCTGCCCCTGTTACGTCCTTTAGACTCGCTCTTGCAGAAATGGGGGATTACTATCATTGGTTCCATTAGTGCAGAAGTTACTTACGATCCGCAAAAGCATCAGTTAATGGAAGGAAGTGATGAACTAGAAGAAGGGGCGATCGCGATCGTGCGTTATGTTGGTTATATGCAAGGCGAAAAGTTGTTGTATCGAGCAAGAGTTTCTAGCGCAATTCAAAACATTTAGGATCATTTTCTATGTCTAATAATGCTCTTTCCACGCACCATTGCCGAGATTTTTCAGGATTATTGGCTTGTACCTCTTTAATCAGCCGACAGGTTTCTGGATAATCGTAAAATAGGGATGACAAAAGTTTTAATTCTGCCTTACTCATAGGTCGAGTAGCTTTGACTTCATCACGAGCAGCTTTGATATGACGATCAATAATTTGCTTTTTACGTTCTGCTTCTAATCGCTCTTTTTCTATTGCTTCTCTACGCTTACGCTCAATACTTTTTTCCTGCAAATGTTTTGGCTTAGGGTATTTTTTCTGAATATCCGATTTACTGACATATTTTGACCGTTTCCAAAACCTTGCTAATTTGTCGTTAGCAGTAGCTGATGATTTTTGACTAAACAAAAGCCACAAGAAAATTAGCGAAAATATTGCTAACAAAATTGTAATCGGCATATTAAAAGTTTTGCGTTACATTACCAATGAAAATTTTACTGCTTTCTAAGTAAATTCTGAGCCAAAACTAAGATTTGCACTTTTTCTAGATAAATATCAAAGGAAGCGGCGCTTAGCGCCGCTTCCTTTGGTTTATTTCATCCACTCAGTATGGAAAAATTCACCTCTGGGTTTATCGGTGCGCTCGTAGGTGTGAGCGCCGAAATAATCGCGCTGAGCTTGTGTCAAATTTTGAGGTAGGCGATCGCGACGATAGCTATCAAAATAATCTAACGAAGCACTAAACGCGGGGATCGGAATCCCCAACTGCGCGGCAGCCATCACCACCTTGCGCCATGCGGCCTCTTTAGAAAGAACAGTTTGTTTGAAATCTTCATCCACTAACAAATTAGGTAGATTTGGATTGCGCTGGAAAGCAAGCTTGATCTTGTCAAGGAAAGCAGCGCGAATAATGCATCCCCCTTTCCAGATTCGTGCAATTTCGCTAAGATTCAGTTCATAATCAAACTCGCGGGAAGCGGCGCTAAGTAATGCCATGCCTTGAGCATAGGAACAAATCTTAGAACAGTACAGCGCATCACGGACAGCATCAATAAATTCTTGGCGATCGCCTTCATATTTAGCAGAAGTTGAACTGGTTAGAACTTTGGAAGCCGCAACTCGTTCTTCTTTATAAGAAGACATTACCCGCGCCGTCACTGCCGCGATCATTGTGGGGATCGGTACGCCTAGATCGAAAGCGCTTTCCACTGTCCATTTGCCAGTCCCCTTTTGACCTGCTGCATCAAGAATTTTATTGACCAGTGCATCCCCAGTCAGATCGTCAGCTTTGGTGAAAATATCTGCTGTGATATCGATCAGATAGGAATCAAGTTCCGAACTCTTCCAAGCGGTGAAGATGTCATACAACTCACTCGCGGTTAAGCCCAAACCCGTGCTAAGCAAATCGTAGGCTTCAGCAATCAACTGCATATCACCATACTCAATGCCGTTATGCACCATTTTCACGTAATGACCTGCACTGCCCTTACCGATGTAAGTTACGCAAGCACCATCATCGACTTGAGCCGCGATTTTGGTCACGATTGGCTCAATCTCTGCATAAGCCGACTTTTGACCACCAGGCATCATGCTAGGACCATTGAGTGCGCCTTCTTCGCCGCCACTCACGCCCATACCGATGAATTTGAGGTTAAGTTTCTCTAGCTCCACAGTGCGGCGATCGGTGTCGTTGTATAGCGAGTTGCCACCATCAATAATGATGTCACCCTCATCCAAAAAAGGCTTCAATTGTGTGATCACTGCGTCCACGGGCGCTCCCGCCTTGACCATGATCATAATTTTGCGAGGACTCTCTAAAGAATCCACAAAATCGGCGATCGTGAACGCGCCTTTAAAATTCTTACCAGCAGCACGAGTCGCCAAAAACTTATCGGTTTTGTCTCGGCTACGGTTGTAAACGCTCATTGAAAACCCATTGCGTTCAATGTTCAGAGCAAGGTTTTCACCCATCACAGCCAAACCAATCAGTCCAAAATTTTGCTTGTCAGATGTCATAAACTCCTCTTTAATCAATGAACAGCTATGAACAAATATGCTGCGTTCCTATAAGTTACAGGCATTTTTGCCTAACTGTCGTAACAAAAGTATCGTGACATCCTCCCGACGTTCAACTGAGTACAGTTAGAACGCGGGCTTCTCGCAGAAAGCCCTTTTACCGGAGACTCGTACTTTGAGCTTTACGTCCGAAGATACAGGTCATCGTCTTTTGGACTCACTGCACCAGTTTCACGTTCCTTATGACCTAGGCCCGGACGGGTGTTACCTACCAAGACTGCGATGTTTGTCGCCCCTTGACTC
>JBDNJN010000065.1:0-12289 GCA_041687725.1 Pseudanabaena sp. | reverse complement strand
TACTCAACATTTGGTGGCATCGGTAGACAGATCGTTTTATCTCCTGATGTTGTTCGGGCTTTGCGTTTTTCCATAGGACTTTTTCTCTCAATTCGTCCACTTCTCCTATTTTATCAAACACAAACTAATTTAGAACGAGAAATATCGAGTCCAATGTCAAAGGCGGAGTTGCGAAGATCGCGAAAAAATTACTCACCTTTTTTCAACCTATTAGCGACCTTGATATCTCTGCACTTCTATAGCTCAAAAGAGAAAGAGGAGGTTGCAATGCAACCTCCTCTTTCTCTTTTGACAAAAAAAGCGGCACATCGCGCCGCTTTTCTCTAGGTGAGACTAGCTGTAAAAAGACTGCCAATGCAAACCATGCTGACCGCCCACATTGGCGATCGCAAAAATGGCAAATCTAGAACATAGAACAAGCTAAACAAAAATCTCGCTACTAAAAATGCAAGTATATAAAGCGAAGTTTTGTCAGATGCAGCATTGCTCACATAGGCAGTCAGCGCCGCCGCCGCGAATAGTGCAAATGTCTCAAAAGAATTTTGGTGCGCCCATGTAGCCCGTTTTGCATACTCTGGCAAGCGATCGAACATCGCCCTTGGTGCATTCATATCAATACCAATACTCACCCGCCCGTAAGCAACGACGAGATAAGGCAAATATACAAGCCCTGCCGCGATCGCAATCCCATAAAGCAATATCTGTGATGGAGGAATAGTCAAATTCATGATGTATTTGATAAAGTTAACAAAAGTTAACTTTATTTTAGGGCTATAAGCTTTCGATTGTCTTTATAGTTTTGCGATCGCGCCTAATGCTTGCAAAGTCATTTTTTGAGCTTCATTCAATCCAGTTGTGGCGGTAATGATGCTTTTTTCGTAGGGAAGGCGGCAACGTAGGGTTTTGCGATGAGTTCTATCCTGAAGATTCCAAACTTTGATCGTTGCATCTTGGCTACTGCTCAAGAGAAAGCCTTGATCAGTCTCATTATCCAAAACTTGAGATAGTGACCATACCCAATGCTCGTGCTGATGGAGAATACTAGTACATTCGTTAGTTGTAAGATCCCAAATTCGGATAGTTTGATCGGCACTGCTGCTGATCAGGTTCTTGCCATCTGCACTAAATAACAGCGATACGATCTGATTTGTATGCCCTGTATAGATGCTGAGACATTGCCCCGTTTCTACATCCCATAGTCTTACCAGATAGTCGTCACCGCCAGTGGCAAAGAAGCGACTATCTGGACTAAAGGCAATCGCCCAAATTCGGTTCAGATGAGCTTTTAACGTATACACACATTCCCATGTTTCAGGATTCCATAGTTTAATTGTTTGTTGATAGCCACCAGTGACTAACCATTTGCCATCAGGACTAAAGACAACGGCTAAGACGGCACTAGCATGGTCTTTGAATGTGTGTAAACAATCGCCTGTATCGACATCCCATATTCTGATGCTGTGATCGTAACTAACACTGGCAATTAGTTTGCTGTTGGGATGAAAGGCGATCGCCCATACCCAACTGATGTGACCACGCAAAGTTCTCAAACAATCGCCTGTATGAGGATTCCAAAGCTTAACTGTATGATCGGGGCTAGCGCTGGCAAGAAGCTGCTGATCGGGACTGAAAGCAACTGATAGCACTCGTCCAGCATGTCCGCGCAGAGTCTGAAAGGGATAATGCGGTAATGAATCGGTAAGGGAATCTTGATTGAGTTTCCAGAGTTTAATCGTCTGGTCTTCATGTCCACTCGCCATAAGTTGATGCTTGGCGCTAAATGCGATCGCATAAATCGAATTGCTATGCCCCTGAATAGTTGTCGTACATTGCCCCGTCCGCATATTCCAGAGACGGGCGGTATGATCTTCACCACCACTAGCAAGCGTCGTCTGAGTCGGATGAAATGCAACTGACCAAACAAAATTAGTATGTCTTTGCAGGGTTTGCAAACATTGTTTGGAGTCGATGCACCAAAGTTTTACGGTTTGGTCATAGCTGCTGCTAGCGATGGTTTTACTATCGGCACTTATAGCGATAGAAGTAATCGGTTGTTTATGTCCAGTTAAGGTGGCTAGACAGTTCCCTGTGGCAATATCCCAGATTTTCAAGGTTTTATCAAAACTACCGCTAACCAGTTGTTGCCGATCGGGACTGATGGCGATCGCCCTAACCCATGCTTGATGTTCTGTTAACGTCTGGATGCATTCTCCATTGGCAATATTCCACCGCCGAATCAGATTATCTTCACCAGCGCTGAAGATAGTTTTACCATCAGGATGAAATGCTGCACTCCAGACACAAGCATCGTGACCATAAAAAGTTTGCACGACCTCTCCTGCGACATTCCAAATCCGCACAGTTTGATCGCCGCTAGTACTGGCTAACCACTGACCATCCGCACTAAAGGTGACAGAAGTAACGATACCTGTATGTTCGGTCATGACTTTGAGAAGTTGCCCAGTCTGACTATTCCACAGTCGCACTTGATGATCTTGTCCGCAGCTAGCGAGGATTGGTTGAGTCGGACTATAGGCGACACTCCACACCCAACTGTTATGTCCAATACAAGTGGCTAGCTGCTTGCCATCCTTTGAGTTCCAGATATGGATACTGCCATTGGTGTCGCTAGTTGCCAACTGCTCGCCATCGGGACTGAAGACAACTGATGTGATGCCTCCGAAGGTACTAGCAAAGGTACAATTATCAAAATCCGCTTCAGTGAAATTCAGATGATGTAGATTGACATCTTGCAGATAAGCTTGTCTGATGCTCAATCGTGAAAAGTCATAGCCTGTAATATCTGTTTGTAATCGACGGAATAGATTTAGCAAATTACCCGCGCCATAATTTGTTTGTTTAGCATAATTGGTTCGCAGATGTGTCAATAAGCAATTTAGTTTCTGCACTAATTGTTGAGGAGACATGATTTCTATGAATAGGCGATCGCATAGCGGCTTGAGAATCACTCGAATCTGACTGTCGCGAATATAGTCTTTTGACTGAGCCTTGATTAATGCATGACTGAGAAACAACTGCGGCTGTTCTGACAATATCTCTTGGGCAATACTTTCAATCAGAGATTCTGTCACGGATTCCATTACTACAGGCTGTAGAGTGAAACCAAACGCGCTGCTCTCAATCAAACTCCGCCAAAGCAGAGATTCGATTGCTTCGATCAGCCTTGATTGAGGAAATTCGATCACCAAATCCATTTGTAAATCGGCGATGGTGACAGGTTCGCGATTAATGGCTAGCCAATTCATGATCGATCGCTCTAGCTTTGACAGGCGATCGCATTGTTGCTGAATTAACTTCCCAATGCCGTTAAAAGCAAAATTACCCTGCCGCAGAAATTGAGAAATGTCACCCGCAAACAAATCTTGAACCGCACTCGCCGCCATCTTTAGCGCCAGTGGATTGCCGCGATAATGGACTCTCAAATGTTCCAAATCATCGCCGATTGTTTGCAATCCCTTGTCATCAAGAATATGCTGTCCTGCATCTATATCTAATCCAGCTAGAGGCATCGTCCGTACAAACAGGCGATCGCCTTCCATCAAGGAAATTTCTTGAGGTTTTTCGCGGCTAGTGACAATCAAGCAACTCTGATGAGAGATTTCCCCAACCCGCTTCAGCAGTTCTCCATACATCTCATAGCCTTCGCGATAGGTTCCCGCCTGTTTACCACCTTGCAATATAGTTTCAAAGTTATCAAGGATCATCAAACAACGCGATCGCTTTAATAGTTCGATTAATCGCGAGATTTTACCACCTGTTTTATCAGGAGGTTCAGTATCCTGTTGCTGTGAAAAAAACTTAATTAATATCGTTAGGTATTCGTCAATTGGCATGGCATCTCGTAGCGATCGCCAAATCACAAAATCAAATTCATCCTGTATTTGTTCGGCTAAGGCGATCGCAAAAGAGGTTTTGCCCATACCACCCATACCGATAATCGTTACGATGCGGCAATGGTCTTGAACAATCCACGTTTTCAGCTTTGTGATTTCTTGCGATCGCCCATAAAAAATCGAGACATCGATCGCTTCACCCCAGTTTATACGAGCATTAATTGCTTGCAATTTTGCGATTTGCTGCGCGTCTTTCTGCTGCTCGACAAATCGCTGTAATACGCCATGCAAGTTATTTTTGGTGACTTTTTCGTTTAATGCTTTAGACAGCGATCGCCATAGCTCTGAGCCGACATCCTTGATATAGCCAAGGTCATAGCCTTCTTTAATACCCATATCTGAGTACTTCTGCCCCTGCCAAGATTGCTCAAACACAATCTTTTGGACTTTTGTTAAGTAGCCACGTTCTAATAATCGCGTGACTAATGCGATCGCCTCTTCACTTGACATATAGAGCCTCAAACTGACTGACATATCTAGATTTCAAATAGTATAAGCTCTATGCGTTAAAAAAGTTTACACAAATACACCTAAAATATCCGACTTTTCTCCGACCTTTTCTGACCTTTAATTTTTCCAAGACAAATTAAAATTTCATAAACCAACCAACAATATCTTCATGTCAATAGATTTTGTAGTGTTATTTGGTTTCCGCAAGTTTTGAATAAAAGCTTAGGGATAGATATTAAAGTTCGTTATTAAATTGAAAAAATTTATGGCAATAATAACAGTTTCAGGTATTGATCGAGATAGCCTTTCTCAGATTGAAGAGAAGTATGCATTCGATATTCTTACAAATCTACCAATCGTAAAATTTGATCAGTTGAAAAAATTGATGAAATTAACCGATCCTGGAGTCCTTGGTCCCACTACGCTTAAGCAATTCGTCAAATTACTTAAAGACCAAGGTTTTGATCTGTCTGAGGCAGGTGTTAATGACTTTAAGGAGAAGAATCAGCTTGGTAATACTGGCAACTTCAGAGGTGTCATTGGTAGTCAAACTGCTGCGCTGTACTTTGATGAGATTGTTTCTGGTGGAGGTAAAGTCAATCGGGCTAAGTTCTTCTCTGCTTTTCGTACTCAATTTAGAGATCCAAATAAATCGCAAGTTCAAGGCTATGATGCAATTTTTGATTATTGGGACAAGAGCAACTTGACTGATAATCGCTGGCTTGCCTATGCTCTGGCAACAGCTTTCCATGAAACAGGAGAAAATCTGCAACCTGTTAGAGAAGGATTTGCTAGTTCCGATCAAGGCTCTATTAATGCAGTTACCAGCTTGTTTAATCGTGGAAGAATTGGCGAAAACTATGCCTTGCGTGAAGCCAATGGTCAAAGCTACTTTGGTAGAGGCTTGGTTCAGATTACATTCGGTGATAACTACAAGAGACTGGGTCAAGCGATCGGCATTGGCAATCAGCTATACGATAATCCCTCTCTTGCTCTCAATATGGACATTGCTGTCAAAATCTTGTTTAAAGGCATGGTTGATGGCTTATACACAACTCATTCATTCCGTAAGCATTTCTTTGAAGATCGGACTGATTGGGTTAACGCAAGGAGGATCATTAACGGAAAAGACCAAGCAGATTTGATTGCAGATTATGGTCAGAAATTCTTGCGTTGTCTTTAATAACATTTCATCGAGAATCGCACTTCAGACATTATCTTTATCCTAGAACTTAGAATTATGAGCAACGCTAAAATCAAAATAACTGCTGACACTTTCCTGAAATTGCAGCCATTGCAATCGAAAGATCTGCCCGATGATCAGAAATTTGCAGTCAAAGCTGGAGATGAATATCCTATCAGTGCTTTTGCGGCTCCTGATGATATTCATGTACGAGTTACCTTTGGGAAAAATGCTGCGGGTGAGCAAATTGTTTTTCCTGCTGGCGATCAGCAACGCAATACTTGGATGATATTTGAGGGACATTGCTTGGTTCTTAATGCCGACAATACTCAATTTGATCCATTTGTAAAAGTTAGAGATCTCAAGTTACAAGATTTTCTCGATCAGGACATTAAGTTTGGATTTGAGGCGATCGCCCAAAACAAGTCTCTTGCCACGCAAATTCAGGACAGGTTGATCTTTCTGGGACTATTATCTTCAACGCCCGATGGTAAGTTTGGACCTGTTTCTTCGGATGCACTAAAGAGATTTCAAGATCTGCTAAAAACTGCCGAAAAAAGGTTTCTTGGCAAAGACACTGCCAAGAAATTGATCGAAACCAAGAGGGAGGATATTCCTACACTTCCACTCCCCAGAAACTTGGCAGGGCGGATCATCAAATATATGCTCAACAAGGGCTATGTTGTGGCAACAGGCAATAAAGAATTCAACATTGTCTATGTTGAAGGAATGAACCCTGATGGAACTCTCAACAACGACGCATCCAATGAGTTCAATGATCTGCGTCTAGTCATTGAATTTGAAAATGGAGTACCAAAGATTGTTGGTAGCTGGGAAGCGACAACTGAACCAGGTTCTCACTACACACATAATCCAATGAACCCAGATGGTGCTGCAAGAATCAAATTTGGGCAGTACAAGGCTTGGCGAATAGGAATCCATGGTGTGGCTGATCCCCATAGATCGCTTATTCAGGTTGCGCCAATTAGCGTTTATCGAGATTTCAATCAGGACTTTAGTCGTGCGGGTGATTCAGTTTATACAGGTGTTTTTGCAATTAATCAACATTGGGGCTTTAATTTCCCTAAAAATGATATAAACGTTGCTGGAGCAGGTTGCCTAGTCGGACGTTCTACTCAAGGTCATCAAGATTTCTTGAAAATTATTGAGCAAGATTCAAGATATTTAGCTACTCCTAAAGGTGCTGCCATCTTTGATGGTGATCCTTCTGAAAAGACTTATATCTTTTACTCCACTATTATTCCTGGTGACGAGTTGCTAAAAATGCCTTTCTGATACAGCGCTGTGATCTGCTGTGAGAAATTTTTGAAAGTGCCGCTTTGCGGCACTTTCAAAAATTTCTCTGTACCATTTAAGCATTAACGTGCTGTAAAGATGCAAAAGGTCGATTAGTCCTGATTCATTAGAGATCTAAGCGATTGTGTTGAGATGCTATGCTGCGAAGTAATATTTCTTTCTGATATGTATGTTTTATTTCAAAATTTCTACTGTCACAAGGTATCTAATCTATTCACTATTAGCGATATATCCTCTTGGTTGTAGTCCCAATGTTTCTCAGCCTCTAACATCCCAGCCACTCAATAAACAACCGCAAGAGCAAAAAGAGACTCCTTTAGCTTCTCCTTCCCCATCAATACAACGAACTCAGTCAAAAAGTGCTAATTCAGTCCTACCAATTGCCAAAAACCCTAAGCCCAATTCTATCTTTAGACCGATCTTTCCTGCCCTAAAGTATGAGACTAAAATCCCTATTCTCTTACCAACCTATATCCCTGAATCTGAAAAGCCAAATCAAGTTTTCGCAATTCTGAAAAAATCTACACTAACGCAATACGAAATTATACTGAGTTCTACAGAAAATTGTTTCGGTGAAGAAGCTTGTCGTTTAGGTAGCATATCTGGCAAAGAAGATGTATCAAAACCAATCTCAGGGCTACAGATTATAAACCTTAATGAAAATACTACTGCCTACTTTAAAGCTTCTAAATGTACAGATGTTTGTTCGGATGCAACATTATCTTGGAACCAAGGAAAATATTTGTATACATTTGCAATTAAGAACGGTAGTCAAGATATATTGATTAAAATTGCAAATTCGACGATCGCTAACGGCTCCTTGTAGCAAATCCATATTTAGTTTTGTTTTCAAAAAATAGATGCGAGGTTAATAAAAATGGGATTTTCATACATTTTAGATATTGTTATTGGGCTATTTTTTATTTACTTAATACTAAGTTTACTCGCTTCGGAAATACAAGAATTAATAGCTACCTTATTACAATGGAGAGCAGTTCATGTAAAGCAATCGATTGAAGGTTTACTTAATGGGAATGAAGAAACAGAGTTTGATCAAGCAAAGAAATTAGCCAACGAAATATATAACAATCCTCTTATCAAAGACATTAACCATTCAGCAAAGGGTAGAGTAGAGAAGTTTTTAAGAGCTATTGGTGATTGTTTTGGCAAAAAGATAGACGGAGTGTTTGGGGAAAATCACTTTAGTGGTCCCTCATCGATTGGCAAGCAGACTTTTATATCGGCTTTACTAGAAACTTTACATCTTGATAGTTTTATTAGAATTCTGACTAAACTCAAATTAGAAAACTTTATTGTACAAAAGTTAATAGATCAGAGTTATCCTACCGAAAACAAATCTGATTATAATAAATTCAATAATATAAAACGTGAGATTTTTATACTTTATGATAATGATGATATTGATACTATCAATGTTATTAACAGACTCTATGAAGAATCACTCAAGATTGACAAGACTTTGTATGATTCCCTTTTTAAAGATATTAGCAAGGAACATTTACTAGAAAAAGTTAAATCTAGTATGTTGGATGCTGTGCAGCTACTGATTTTTTATCGTAATCCCAAGATTCAGAAGATTTATTCTAAAATTGAACTAGAAACACCCAAGAGATTGGATGGAACGATAGATTATCAACTATTTAGAAGTAATACCTTAAGGTACTTTGGGGAAGAATATGTTGGGGAAGAATATATTAGTCGATCTGTTTTGTTTGTTGTTACTTTAAATTCTTATTCATCCCATATAAATAAAGAAATTGAAAATTTAACTCGTCGTTCTCCTATTCCATTGGAAATTCCTGAGCCTTTGCAAAAGAGCCTTTATAATCTAGCTAAGCAGTCTCAGAAAAAATTTGAAGCATCTGAGTCTCAATTACAAATATTTCAAGTGGACTTGGAAAACTGGTTTGATCGCTCAATGATTAGGGCTGGCGGCGTGTATAAGCGTAATTCAAGCCTTGTTGCTCTTATCATTGGATTTGTGATTGCAGTTGTGGCAAATGCTGACACATCTCACATTGTAAATCGACTCGCAAAGGATCAAGTATTACGGCAATCAGTAAGTCAATCGGCTGAAAAAATTATTGCCCAATCTAACGGAGAATTAACAAAAGAGACTCAAAAAAAACTTGAGGATGCTACAAATCAAATAAATTTGCCGATGGGATGGAATGAATCTAATAGAACTCCTAGTCGATTTCCTAAGTTTAAAGTTTTCTCAAGTAAAAATGCTAATATTTCCGAGACAATATACTATATCTACCTCCCATCATTTCTTACTATATTCGGATGGATTATCAGCGCGATAGCTATTTCTATGGGTTCTAGTTTCTGGTTTGATTTACTTGGTAGATTTATTGATATCAAAAATATTGGTAAAAAGCCAACTGAAAAAGACCTCTAATTTATCAGATTTCAATATCTCTAAAATTGAATAGTAATACGAGACATTACGCTAGCCAGAAAAATTTGATTGGCGATGAAAAATGCTAACGAAAAGTTAGCGCAATCAATGAAAACCAATCAAGCGCTACAAAATAAATTTGTTAAGGAGTGTCTTATGACTAATAGTGCTATTGAGCGATCGCTACTAAATCAACTTCATGCTTATGTGAATCGGTTTGAAACACCCAATTCTCGTGAAGATTTACAGGCGATCGCTAGTTCTATTTTGACATTTCAACAAAAGCAAGGCAGCTTCTCGCTTGATCCTGAACAAGCAGAGGCATTAATCCAACAAGTCGTCAATCAATTTGATGTTAATAATGTCGCAAATTCTGTGATTGACACAGCTACTGATGAATTAGCGAACGAAGTCGAACAGTGGAGGCGATCGCTAGAAAATCAAGTACTCAATACACTGAATGCTTACACCTACAAATTTAAGCCCGACCAGATCCTAAACTTCCCAGAAACAATTTCATCTATTTTGCCATTGCTTGAGAGCGCCCAACTACATAAATCACAAATTGAATCACTAATTCAACAGGTACAATCAAAATTTGATTTGCAAACAGCTTTAAATCAAGTGATTGATAGTGACTCAACAGCGATCGCTCAGAAGTTGACACAATTATTACAAGGCGGCAATCTTGAACAAATATTGCACGATGCACTCTTAGAAAATCAGGGGCTAATCAACCAAACCATTAACAACACAGCAAATTCTCTGATTGCCAACATTGTTGGTAGTGATGCAGTTCGCACCAACATCGATGTTGACGCTCAAAATCTGATGATCAAGCAAGTCACGCTCACCCTCAACATTATGCAGCAATCTTCTCCAGTTCCTTCAAAAAGTGATGCAGCGATAGCTACGCAGATAGATGATGAAGTCAGACGCTTTAGAGAATCTCGCCAAATCCCATCTAGTTCACATTGATTCTAAGAGTAATAGATTAGGCGATCGCGCCTTAAAATTTTCTTGATGGTTGATGTTTGTGGAGATTTTTAGCGATTAGCTCTCAAATAAGAGATAGGCGATTAATTAACGAGCCAATATTGCATCATACTCACCATGAGTACCAATCCAAAACCATACAATCCCCTCTGGCCTCTCCACAGCAAGCGCTCTGTAATTATCTGTAATCCTAACAGACCATAATTGTTTGCGATTCCCCACCTTCTTAAAATGAAGTGAAGGATGTAAAGGATTGTTTTTCAGTAATTCATAATTTTTGTCAGCAAGTCTTTAGATATCTTTGGGAAGGCGGTTATAGGATTGCCAGAATCGAGGTAGAGTCAAATGATTCATAAACTTTTAGCCAAACCCGCCTCATACTCGATATCGACCTCATCTAATAAATTATCAAGCCTTCCCATATCAAGATCTTCTTCAATTTGTCTATCCCACATTTGCTCATGATAATCTATCAACCATGTCGTTAAACTTGCCACTTCCTTAACAGAAAGTCGCATAATCGACATCTCAAGCTCTTGAATACTCATATACTCTCGACCAATACGCTTTAACTACGATGTTACTACAGAGCGATCGCTATTTAAATTATCTTGATGATTGATGACTGTGGAGATTTTTCGCGATCGCGTCAACAAATTATGGAATAGGATATCAGGCGATCGCCCTTCATCTTTAACTAAGAAGCTTTCCATGACTAATACTGTTGCAGATCTATCGCTACTAACAATGGAGGCGATCGCATATTTTGTTAGAGATTGAGAGCTAATGCGATCGCTTGTTGGTGTGTTTGAGGCGATCGCTTTTGTAGTTAAATTGGTGGGTGATCGGTGAGTTTTTTAGTTTGTGAAACGCGATCGCAACTTACTACATCTTACTCAAACCCCAAAATGTCGAGTAAAATCTATAATCAATTGGTCTAAGGAAAAATTACCATACAGGTAAAAATGTCATGACAACTGCGATCACCCAAATTAATATCCCCTTTGAACTACTAGCCGAAGCCGTCACCACCCTCAATATTGAACATAAAATCAAATTATAGAAATCGCCGAAGCCCAAAGAGTTCTCCGAAGTAATGTTGATACTAGCGCAATAGATTCTCTTGATCGCACAGTTGAAAAAGTTCTATTAGAAACTTGCCTGACAGAAGATGAATTAGTAGAGGCATTTGTCAATCAAGAATCATGATGATATTGATTATTGATGCAAACATCCTAATTGCCGAATTACTCCGTCAGCGCGGACGCGAACTATTGCGTAACCGACAACTGAGCATATACGCAGCCAACAAGGTTTTAGAAGAGACTAATTACGAGATCCAGAAGCGGATAATTCACATGGTAACTACAGGCAAATTAAGTAGAGAAGCAGGAGCAGATTTAACCCAAGCAGCTTTTCAACTACTAGAAACCTGTATTATTAACGTTCCTCAAGTTGAACGCACCAGTAAGGCTGTTGATAGCTTAACCACTCGATGGGGGCGCTTTGTGGAAGAGTTAGTCAGACCTGCGGTGGTGCGGATGTTTCGCGATATAACCCAAGAATTTCCCCTGATGAATATTTTGAGTGGGAAGCAAGGCAAGAAACTCGTTATGAATTATTAAGGGGGAAGTATTTGCGATCGCGGGAGGGACAATTGACCATAGTACGATCGCCGCTAATTTGCTTATTTGAGACTAGGCTATTTGTCCAGAATCATATACTAGTAATTTGACTCTGTAGCGCTCGCCGCTTGCAAACTCAAGTATTTTGTAATGATCGAGAGGCGATGCGATAAAATAGGATCAGTAGACTTATTGGCAAGTGACCATGTCAGAATCAATTACGATCGCCGATATTTACAAATTATTTGAACAGACCAATGCTGCATTAGTCTGCTCAACTGCTGCATTAGAGCAATCAATAGAGCGATCGCGAGCCGAATTTACTCGCAGTCTCGCAGAATCTCGTGCCGAATTTGATCGCAGTTTTGCAGAATCTCGT
>JBDNJN010000064.1:0-4374 GCA_041687725.1 Pseudanabaena sp. | reverse complement strand
TGTTCTCGCTAATCAGGTTCATCAAGCTTTTGATATTCTCTCCTGCTCTTCCTGATTTCTCTCCATTCATTTCCTCTGGCGCAACCTGAAAGTTCTTACCCTCTAACCCTTTCCGAAAATGAAACCACCCTGCCTCTCCTTTGCAAGGAGAGGGGGAACAAGAAAAAAGGATCTTTTCCCCCTCTCCTTGCAAAGGAGAGGAGAACAAAAAAGATCTTTTTCCCCCTCGCCTTTGCAAGGAGAGGGGGCTGGGGGGTGAGGTTATTTCTTAACGCAAGTTAATAACTTTAGGGCTGTCGCTGGTCAAGTGAATGGTGTCCACAAAACGAGCAGTCTTCGATTGAGTTGAGATGACTAAAGACTGAGTACGGCAACCGCCAGCAAAGAAGCGGACACCTTCCATCAAAGTTCCAGGGGTGATGCCACAACCTGCAAACAAGACGTTCTTACCGCAAGCCAATTCGTTAGCGTCATAAATGCGATCGCCATCGGTAATACCCATTTCATTGAGACGTGCCAAGTTGCCTTCGCGTGTCCACTTAGCGCTCTCAGGTGTATTGACTTCGGCTGGGTCATAAACTAGACGACCTTGGAAATGTCCACCCAAGCAACGCATTGCTGCTGCGGAAATTACGCCTTCAGGAGCCGCACCGATACCCATGAGTGCGTGGATATTTGTACCAGCGAAAGCACAACAAATTGCCGCCGATACATCACCATCGCTGATCAAACGGACACGAGCGCCTGCTGTACGGATTTCTGCAATCAAATCTTTGTGACGAGGACGATCCATTACGACTATGACCAACTCATCGATCGCACGGTCTAGGCATTTCGATAAAATTTGCAGGTTTTCGGTAGGTGATTTGCGGATGTCTACATGACCCTTAGCCGCAGGAGGCGCAGCGAGTTTGTCCATATAAAAGTCGGGAGCTTGGAACAAACCGCCACGCTCAGAGATTGCCAAAACTGCCATCGAGCCATTTTGACCATAAGCAACAAGGTTTGTACCTTCGCAAGGATCAACCGCGATGTCGATTTCTTGCAATTCTTCGATGGTGCAAAATTCAGCAGCATTAGGTTGTGTGCAAATACCAACTTCTTCGCCGATGTATAGCATGGGCGCTTCGTCACGCTCGCCTTCACCGATCACGATCCGACCACGCATATGAATTTTGTTCATGCGTTCGCGCATTGCTTCAACAGCAGCTTCATCAGCTTCGTCTTTTTTGCCCAAGCCCATAAATTTAGAAGAGGCGATCGCCGCTTGTTCAACGACCTCAATAATCTCAAGACTGATTGTGCTATCCATGTTTAGGAATCCTTATTTTATTTAAATTTTATAACTATTAATTCTTTATCGTATTCCAGAAATTTTCTAGAAGCAGAAAGCAAAATCAAGTTAGTTGTGCCTTACTACACAACCTTGTCACTAAGTTTACAGGGCAGACTGTCCCCAAACCTATAAGAAAATTAAATAAGTCCTATTAAGTTTTGATAATTTTCTTGGCGCTAAAAAAATAGGCAGGTAAAGCTCATCTCTTCCTTTTTCTGGGTTGATTTTGGTTAAGAAATGCTTAACACTGCTACGATCTAAGCATGGGTTTTACTTTTCTACCCAACCTAAAGTATTCCGTATAACTGCTATGTTGTTAGACCATTCTGTTTTTGTTGATGAAATGTCTAAACACTTTTTAAATCCTAGCGATCTAGATATTGAGACTGACAAGCCGCAAGAAGCCTGTGGTGTTTTTGGAGTATTAGCGGCAGAGGGAGATGTTGCGAAGCTCGTATATTTTGGACTATATGCATTGCAACATCGCGGTCAGGAGTCAGCAGGGATAACCGTCTATGATGATCGCGGTAATACGCATACTCATAAAGCCATGGGACTAGTATCTCAAGTTTTTAATGAAACAATTTTGGCGGAACTAAAGGGATCTTTAGCGATCGGGCATAACCGCTATTCGACTACAGGTTCGAGCAAGGTTTGTAATGCTCAGCCGATTGTGGTCGGTACGCGCTTAGGAGATTTCGCATTGGCGCATAATGGCAATCTCGTAAATGCGACTGAGTTACGCGGCGAACTGTCAGCGCAAGGTCATGCTCTTGAATCCACAACTGACTCAGAAGGAATTGCTTTTGCGGTTGGTGAAGCGGTCGAAGAAGGCAAAGATTGGCAAGAGGCGATCGTGACGGCTCTACATCGATGTCACGGTGCTTTTAGTTTAGTAATGGCGATGCCTGATGCGATCGTGGGGGCGCGTGATCCTTATGGTGTACGTCCATTGGTGATCGGTAAAACTCCCGATGGCTCCTATGTTTTGTCCTCAGAAACTTGTGGTCTAGATATTATCGGCGCAGAATATGTGCGCGAAGTGGCGGCGGGAGAACTCGTAATTATCACTATGGAAAATGGCATTCAATCCTTGCAATGGGAGGAGTCAAAGCCAAAACTTTGTGTGTTTGAGATGATTTATTTTGCAAGACCAGATAGCATCATGCATGATGAAAGTCTCTATACCTATAGAATGCGGATCGGTCGTGAACTGGCTAAAGAAAGTCCAATTGATGCTGACATTGTGATTGGTGTGCCTGATTCGGGCATCCCTGCGGCGATCGGTTTTTCACGAGAGTCAGGAATCCCTTACGCTGAAGGTTTGATTAAAAATCGCTATGTGGGACGTACTTTTATTGAGCCAACTCAAGCAATGCGCGAGTCTGGTATCAAGATGAAGCTAAATCCGCTTAAGGATGTTTTGCGGGGTAAGCGCGTAATTGTAATTGATGATTCGATCGTAAGGGGAACTACGAGTCGTAAAATAGTCAGAGCATTGCGTGAGGCTGGTGCAACTGAGGTACATATGCGTATTTCTTCGCCACCTGTCACCCATCCTTGTTTCTATGGTATTGATACTGACTCGCAAGATAATTTGATTGCTTCGCACAATTCTGTCGAGGTGATCGCGAAACAGATTGAGGTGGATTCACTTGCCTATCTCAGTCACGATGCAATGTTAATAGCGACACAAATTGACACCGCGAACTTCTGCACAGCTTGTTTTACAGGAAAATATCCAATTGAAGTTCCTGACAAACTCAAGCGCTCCAAACTCATGCTAGAAAATATGGCCCTATGACGAAGATACTTTTTCATCTCGCATTTCCAGTCAAAGATATTCCAAGTACTAAAGCTTTTTATATTGATGGGTTGGGTTGTCTAGCAGGGCGATTGTCAAGTAACTCAATGATTATGAGTTTGTACGGTCACCAGTTGGTCGCTCATGTTGTTGAAGATGCTCTCGATGCTCAACGTGGCATCTATCCGCGCCATTTCGGATTAGTTTTCTATTCCGAAAGTAACTGGATGGCTTTATTAGAGAAAGTTCACGATAAGCATCTCAAGTTTTATCAAAAGCCAAAAGTTCGCTTTGTCGATACTCCTTTAGAACATCGTACTTTTTTCTTGGCTGACAATTCAGGCAATATTCTGGAGTTTAAGCATTACAAGTTTGAAAATGCAATTTTTGGTGAAACTGATTTTCACGAAGTCGGCGATGCCGATTTTACGCAACAGGTTCCTGTGGTTATGCATTAAAGAAAAGGGAGTGCTTCGCACTCCCTTAAAACAAAAAGAGATGGCGATCGCCGTCTCTTTTTGTTTTTGATTAATTCCTGCTTTTAGTTTCTTACGAAGCATTTGCAATTGCTTTTTCTTTTGGCGTTGACGAGCCGAGCCGCCTTTACCTTTATCGTTACGACCTTCATTGCGTGGAGATTCCCAACGCTTTAGTCTTTGGCTCATATTTTTGTGTGATGAATTAGTTGACTTAATATACTTCAAAAGAATTAGATATTACTATCACTCATTAGAATGAGAGCGTGCAAAGTCCGCGATCGCATTTAGACTAATTTTTGTTTGATTTCTTCAGGATTTCTAAATCCGATCGCGATCGCTTTACCATCTTTAACAAATAAAGGTCGTTTGAGCAGCATCGAATCTTTGGCATAGGCTTCAATCCATTGAATATGTGACCATGTTTCTTTTTCAACACCGAGCGCTCGGTAAGACTGCCCAGAAGTATTTCGCATTAATCTTTCTCCTAAGACATTTACCCATTCAGCGATCGCCGTTCGAGTCGGTGGAAAATCTTTGGTGTTAATAAACTCGTAAGCAATGCCTTGACCATCTAGCCATGCGATCGCTTTTTTGCAAGTCCCACAATTGGGGATGCGTTAGTGTCTTTAATTTTTCGCCACTAGCAGGAGAGAAAAATATAAGCCTAAAGTTAAGGAGGAACAAGATTTAAAGGCAGTGTCGCATGAGCATAGCAGAACGAGAACAACAAATTCTTCGGGTGAAAGCCAACAGTT
>JBDNJN010000063.1:0-3745 GCA_041687725.1 Pseudanabaena sp. | reverse complement strand
GTTATCTCTACCTGCACGAAACAAACGAACTAACCTGCTAGTTGGGCTTTTAAATTCCATTAACTTTTATCCTAAAAGACAACGTAGTTATTGTATGATAAAAATCACTTCAAAACTCACAAAGTCAACAGCCTAGGCTAGGGGTGAGGGTCTTAGAAACTTCCACGTAACATCAGTTACAGATAAGCCCCTTCTAGACTGCTCGCGTATCATGCCATTTAGACAATTCAGAAACAAAATTCGTTATTCTATATTTCTTATAACTTTAGGAATTGCTATTGGCTTAAATGCTTGCGTTAGCTCCAATAATGACAAAAAGCCCGAAGAAACTAAGTCCCCTGTACCAATTTTTTTGTTTATCCAAGCTTCGCCTGATGGCAAAACAATTGAGGCAATTATTCCTTCTGATTTGGTACAACAGTTAGGCAGTATAGATCGGGTCATTCAATCGATTCCAGTCGGTAGCAAGTTTGCGTTGATGCAGTTTGGTAAACCTTTGGGGATGTTTCAAGTGAGTGCGGTGCGCGGCTCTGATGCCTTTGGCGCGATCGCCAGTTTTAAAGTGCAAGCACCAAATGAGAATGATAAAAATCAATCTACAAAAAGTTTTGATCCTGCCATATTGCGTCAGCCCAATTTAACAATCGTGGCTAGTGATCGCCTTAATACTGACAAAAGCGATCGCACTTACTTTTTTAACTGTCCAAGTAAAATTCAGCCCCTTGTATTAGAAAAAACTCGCAATTTATTTGTAAAACTTGGCGCAAATCAAGCTGCAACTTCACAAGTGGCGATCGCCTCGCTAGTTTGTGCTGATATCGATGGCGATAATCAGCCTGAAATTATTGCAGGTCTGCGCCTCGATAATCGAATTCGTCCTGCGGGATTTGATTCCCAACTTTGGAAAGAATTTTTGTCGCGCCCTGCCCTAGAGCGTCAGGAATACAGCATGTTAGTGATACTACGCAAATCTACAAGTGGTGATTGGATTGCCGAACCAATTTTGACTCATACGCGAGCGCTCTCCTACATTAATGACAGCATAAGCAGTTATGCGCTCTGTGGCCTTCAAGAAATTAATGGCGATCGCTATCCTGAAATTGTCGTGAAAGAAATTGGCTTAAGTTCTGTTGATGTGCGGGTGCTTACGCCGAATATCGATACACAAGGTCAATGGCAGTGGCGTAGTTATTATCAAAATCAGCGATCGCTAAATATTGTCCAGTAAAAAACTTGTGCAATAAAAAACAGCACGAAGTGCTGTTTTTTAAGTTAGTTAAGCGCATGGCGCTATAGAGTAAAAAGAAAATCGTTTTGCTATGCCTTTAGAAAATTCCATCGCCGATCCAGTTCTGTTTAAGCAGGTACGCATTCTTGATGTGGATTCATCCTCAAATATTACAGAAACCGTTGCTGATGTATTTATTGATCGCGATCGCCAAATTCATATTAATTTCGATCAAAGCCAAATTCCTCAAGATACAAACATCTCTGAGCGATCGGGTGTTGTTTTAGGCACAGGGGCGATCGATCTGTATAGCACCAGTGGCGAACCAGGGCATGAATCGCGGGAAACTATTCCTGAACTTGTGCAAGCGGCAAAAAATGGTGGTTTCACCACTGTCGGCATTTTGCCCAATACTCAACCCGCGATCGATGACATTGCCTCACTAGAATTTTGGCGGAACGTGCAGCAAAAATATGGCAATATTCTCCAACCTTGGGGCGCGATTACTAAAGGTTTGGAAGGTAAACAACTCACGGATATGGCGGAGCTTGCCGAGTCTGTAATTGGCTTCACCGATGGCAAAGCGATCGCCAATCTCTTA
This sequence comes from Pseudanabaena sp., assembly GCA_041687725.1. Classification (GTDB taxonomy): domain Bacteria; phylum Cyanobacteriota; class Cyanobacteriia; order Pseudanabaenales; family Pseudanabaenaceae; genus Pseudanabaena. The sequence continues at coordinate 1,916 of JBDNJN010000063.1, read as the reverse complement.
CTAGTTCGCCGTGCAATGGAATATCTCAAACCATTGGGCAAACCGATCGCTCTGTTTCCCCAAAATTCTGATCTCGCAGGTGGTGGCGTAATTCGTGAAGGTAAATGGTCATTGCAATATGGAATGACAGGCTATCCCGCCGCCGCCGAAACTTCCGCACTCGCCGCCCTAATCGAGTTAGTCCGTCTCACCAAAGCCCCCACCCATTTCATGCGAATTTCCACAGCTCAGAGTGTAGAACTAATTGCTCAAGCCAAAAATGATGGATTGCCCGTAACTGCGAGTACAACTTGGTTACATCTCTGCCATTGCGATCGCGATTTAGAAAATTATGATCCCAACTTGCGCCTGAGTCCTCCCCTCGGCAGTGAAGGCGATCGCCTTGCATTAATCGCAGGTATCAAATCAGGGGCAATTGATAGCATTGCGATCGACCATACGCCCTGCGCCTATGAAGAAAAAGTTGTTCCCTTTGAAGTTGCGCCTGTTGGGGCGATCGGCTTGGAGTTTGCGCTTCCTGTTCTCTGGCAAAGTTTAGTCACCACAGGCTTATTAACTGCCAGTGAACTCTGGCAAGCCATGAGTTCTAATCCTGCCAAAATTTTGGGCATAAAACCAAAACTCTCAACTCTTTTCGATCCCAGTTTGGAATGGATTGCTAATGGTCAGGCGATCGCCTCTCAATCGAGAAATAGCAACTATATGGGGCGATCAATGATTGGTAAGACGCTATAATCACAATAAGCCAATGAACAACCATAATTCAAAAGCAAGGATGGAAATCGATGCCCGTCACCACTATTAGAAAAATGACATTTGAGGAATATCTAACCTATGACGATCGCACTGACAAGCGTTATGAATTCAATGATGGAGAATTAGTTGAAATGACTCCAGCAACGGTATTTCATAATGACTTGATGATGTTTTTTGCCTTTTTCTTACAAACAGAAATAACGCGATCGCAACATCCCTATTGCGTCCGAGTCAATAGCACGGAAATATTTGACGGTAAAAGAACGCGCCGTCCTGATGTCTTGGTGATGACTTTTGATCAGAAGAAAAGCCTTGGGAATAAGCCTGATATTCTCCATGAACCATGCTTACTAGCTATTGAAATCGTCAGCCCAACTTGCCGCACAGTGGATACGGTCGAGAAGCGCGAAGAATATGCTCAGTTTGGGATTCCTGAATATTGGATTGTAGACTTTTTACTAGGGACTTTTTCGGTTTTAACTTTAGTGAATGAAGTTTATATCGAGAAAGTTTATCGAGAAGGCGATCGCATTGTCTCTGATGTTTTTCCTAGTATTTCGCTGTCGATGAGTCAAGTGATGGAAGGTATCGGAAATTAGAGCAAGTAAAGATTGCTTGCTCTAATTGCTGATTTGTTTGCTTTTTGTTTGCGGATGAGCCAAGAATCGCAAATTATGCGATCAAGAACTAAATCTGACTATATCTATCTCGGTTTCCATATTCCCACCGTTCCTTCTATCGATTAATTTCGTACTCAAATTCAATCCCTTGATTTAGAGAATATCGAGATTCTCAATCTCTTAGATTTAGCTCGGCAATGGTGGATTTCTCCTAGTGCGATCGTTTCAGCTTTGCGCGAACTTGGCTATATCTGCGATTTTCCAGATATTTTACCACTTGAAGGAGAATTGCTGAGAATGCAAAAATGGTATGGCATTGCGATCGCGAAATTAGCAGCATTATTGGTCAATGTCGGCTAGAGTATTATAAAATTAAAGATAATAATCTAGGTAAAAATCATGGATCTCGTTCTAAATTAGTTTGTGTTTGATAAAATAGGAGAAGTGGACGAATTGAGAGAAAAAGTCCTATGGAAAAACGCAAAGCCCGAACAACATCAGGAGATAAAACGATCTGTCTACCGATGCCACCAAATGTTG
>JBDNJN010000062.1:0-13819 GCA_041687725.1 Pseudanabaena sp. | reverse complement strand
TTCTTATCCTTTCTATTCTAGAGTAAGGCTTACAATAATTGACTGACAATATAGAAAGATTAAAGGGAATAAATTCCCTCGTCCGATTTTCATCTCAGGGCTGAAGACACTGAGCTTTCAATCTCTCGTACTTTTCTGTAAGATTATGCTTGGTTCTATAACTATCGATGCATGTGCGGTTATATAGCAACTATTAAACCCAGAAAAGAAAGGCGGTGCATCACGCCGACTTTCTTTTTGCTCAAGCTCTATACTGTTGCTATGGCGATCGCTTAGGAGATAAATCAATGGACGCTCTGACCATCAGCCTAGAGCCAATATTTGAACTAACAGAGGAAAAGTTTTTTCAACTCTGCCAAAAAAATCGCGATTTAAAGTTCGAGCGTAGCGCTCAAGGAGATATTACGATTATGGCTCCAGAAGGCAGTGATACGGGAATGCGTAGCATCGAAATTAGCGCAGACTTAGTATTTTGGAATCGACGCAAAAAATTGGGTGTGGCATTTGGGTCATCCACTGGGTTTATATTGCCCAATGGCGCAATGCGATCGCCTGATGCTTCATGGATTTTAAAAGAGAGATGGGAAGCTCTGACTCCAGAGCAGCAATCTAAGTTTGCGCCAATTTGTCCAGATTTTGTAGTCGAGTTAATGTCACAAAGCGATAGTCTGTCGGTTACTCAAGCCAAAATGCAAGAATATCAAGATAATGGCGCGAGACTAGGCTGGCTAATTAACCGCAAAGATCGTCAAGTCGAAATTTATCGGATTGGGCAATCTGTAGAAATTATCCAATCACCGATCGCCTTATCTGGCGAAACTGTTTTGCCAGAATTTGTTCTTGAACTTGCATCGATTTGGTGATAAGCTGATGCGCCTTTAAGACCCAAAAGATGATTGCGCCGCGCGAAGCGCGGCACAATCATCTTTTGGGTCTTAAATTTTGCTGTAGGGGTGATGCAAAGTAGCACCTGACTGAGCATCAAAGGCATAAAACCTATTGATATCCAATCGCCAGAAACTACGATCGCCGATTTGCCAATGATGTTCTAAACCAATATCTGCTGACACACGCGCTCTGATTTCCACATCAGCGAGTTTGAGTAATACAATTGTCTCTGAGCCAAGCGCCTCGACTAGCTCGACAGTGCCTTCTATGTGGGCTTCATCAGCCGTTGTCGGTTGCAAATCTTCGGGTCGAAAGCCTAGCGTGAAGGCGCGATCGCTACCGATTTCTTGAAGTAGCAATTCGTTAAGGGCGATCGCCTTAACCAAACTCGCGCCTTGTAAAAAGCCATTAACAACATTCACAGGCAAAAAATTCATCGGTGGCGAACCCATAAACCCAGCTACAAATTGATTTGCGGGTTTACGATAAATATTTAGAGGCGTATCTACTTGCTGAATATCACCTTTATTTAAGACTACGATGCGATCGCCCATCGTCATCGCTTCAACTTGATCGTGAGTGACATAGATCGTTGTGACTTGTAACTGCTTTTGTAACTGCACAATTTGCGATCGCGTATCACTGCGTAACTGAGCATCAAGATTTGATAAAGGCTCATCCATCAAAAATACTTGGGGATTACGAGCGATCGCCCTTCCTAGCGCCACCCGTTGTTTTTGACCGCCCGATAACTCTTTGGGCTTGCGATCAAGTAAATGGGAGATTTGCAGAGACTCGGCAACCTGTTGTACTCGTTGATCGATTTCAGCGCGTTGTTTTTTATTTTTTATTGAAAACCAAGCTAACTTAGTGACTAAATTTTGGGCTAAATTTTGCGCTCGCTGCCTCTTCAAGCCAAAAGCAATATTGTCATAGACCGTCATATGTGGATAGAGCGCGTAGCTTTGAAATACCATCGCGATATCACGGGCTTTGGGCGGCAAATAATTAATTTGGCGATCGCCTAGATAAATAGAACCATCGGTTACTTCTTCTAAACCTGCAATTAATCGCAATAGGGTACTTTTGCCACAGCCTGAAGGGCCCACCAAGACCATAAATTCGCGATCGTTTACTTCTAGATCAATATCTTGAAGCACAACATTTTGACCAAATTTTTTGGTAACACCAGACAAACAAACCGCAGCCATCGCCAAACATCCTATTGAAATCGATTTAGAAAAAGCGGCGCATCGCGCCGCTTTTTTTTAGATTGTAGAAATTTCTTTTTCTTTATCAGCCGTAACTTTATCAATATTTTTAACGAACTTATCCGTTAACTTATCTACTTGCTCTTGTTTGCTTTTAGAATCATCTTCAGAAATTTCTTTTGCCTTTTCCAGCTTACGCAAGGAATCGATCGCATCACGACGCACATTCCGAATCGCGACTTTACCTTCTTCAGCAAGCTTAGAGACCATTTTCACTAAATCCTTGCGGCGATCGCTAGTCAATGGCGGAATATTTAGGCGAATGCTAACACCATCATTATTTGGGGTTAGCCCAATATCTGACTCAGAGATTGCTTTTTCGATCGCCCGCATACTGCTGCGATCAAAAGGCTGAATCATCAACGTAGTCGCATCAGGCGAAGAAATATTGGCGATCGCCTTCAGGTTCGTCTCCGCTCCATAATATTCCACCGTAATCCGATCTAACAGCGAAGCATTCGCACGCCCCGTTCGCACACTATTAAAATTGTGCTGGGTCGCCTCTACAGCTTTCTGCATTCGCGTCTCAACATCAGTTAACTTCACAGGAACCTCCAACATAAGTACCAATCGATTCTCCCATGATGACGCGACGAATGTTACCTGTAACACCAAGATCAAACACAATAATTGGGATACCGTTTTCTTTACAAAGTGCAAAAGCAGTCGCGTCCATCACCCGCAAATCATGGATGAGGGCATGATCAAAGCTAACGCTTTTAAAGCGTTTCGCATCAGGATTTTTCTTGGGATCGCTGTCATAAATGCCATCGACCTTAGTTGCTTTAAGGATCACTTCTGCATCGATTTCCGCACCACGCAAAGCGGCGGTCGTATCGGTGGTGAAATAAGGATTTCCTGAACCTGCGCCAAAAATAACCACCCGATTATTTTCAAGGTGGCGAATGGCACGGCGGCGGATATATGGTTCGGCGATCTCTTGCATGGCGATCGCCGACATCACTCTTGTGGGAATTGGTTCATCTAAATGCTCGAAAGCATCTTGCAAAGTCAGCGCGTTCATCACTGTGGCGATCATGCCAATATAATCAGCCGTGGCGCGATCCATCCCCTTATCGGCTCCGTTAATACCGCGAAAGATATTACCGCCACCAACCACGATCGCGACTTCAATGCCATCTTTGACTATTTGGGCAATCTGCAAAGCAATCTCTTGGACAACTTCAGGATCGATGCCAAAGCTGCGATCGCCCATTAGCGCTTCGCCACTAAGCTTTAATAAAACACGTTTATATTTCGGAATTTCTGGTTTTGAAGTTTCTGGTTGGGTAGTTGCGTTCATGTTTCATTTCTAACTAGATTATTTTCTGAGCGATCATCCGCAGGATCAACTGGTTGCAAAGAAGCATTTGAGAAATCAGTACAATTCAAATTTGCGCCGTTGAAATTTGTCTTTAGTAAAAATGCACCTTTAAAATTTGCCTTATAGCAATTGGCTTTACTAAGATTTGCGCCATCCAAACAAGCTCTACCTAACTGAGCATCGACCAGAAATACGCCATTGAGATCGGCTTCTTTTAGATCGGCATCATTAAGATTTGCCTTACTTAGATTTGCCCCACTCAGATCCGCCTTTGCCAATAAAGCATCACTAAAATTGGCTCCATACAAATTAGCATGAGAAAGATCGGCGGCAACTAGATTTGCATGACTAAGATTAGCTTCATTAAAGCTAGCGCCACTTAGATTTGCGCCACTTAGATTTGCGCCATTTAATTTTGCCCCATCTAAGTTTGCTCCTTTCAAAAATGCTTGGGTGAGATTTGCTCCCTCTAGGTTGGCTCCAACTAGAGACACACAACTTAAATTGGCTCCTGTCAAGTCAGAATTAGCAAGACTCACAGCATTAAGATTAGCGCCAGTTAGGTCAGCATCCCTTAAATTAGCCCGTTCCAGCCTAGCACCATGCAAATCTGCCTTAATCAGACTAGCACCATTTAGATCCGCCTCACAGAGATTTGCGTCACTCAAGCTAGCACGATATAAAACTGTAGTATTCAGCTTTGCCCCGTATAAATTGGCTTCATTTAAAGTCGTGCATGATAGGTTTGCTTCGCTCAGATTGGCATTAGCCAGTTCGATCGCCGTTAAACCCAAACCACTAAGATTTTCACGACTGAGATCGATATCACTAAAATCTCGAAAGCCTTGGTTATAGCGATCGACCAGTTCTTTAGCTTTCATATTTATTTATCCGATTATTTAATCCGATTATTTATCAGTGGGCAAAATTGCGCCTGTCATATTTGCGCCATCTAAATTTGTCCACAACATGAAAGCCCCTCTCAAGTTTGTCCACAACATAAAAGCTCCTTGCAGATTTGCGCCTGTCAAGCTGGCTCTGGTGAGATTAGCCCGATTGAGATTAGCCCGATTTAAGCTCGCTCCATTTAATACCGCCTCGTCTAGGTTTGCCCCAGTCAAATTAGCTTCAGTTAAAATTGCATTGTGCAAATTAGTACGGATTAGATAAGCGCCGCGCAGATCGACATTACTCAAATCGGCTCCACTTAAGTTTGCACCCATCAAATTTGCACCGCTCAAATTTGCGCCACTGAGATTGGCATTGGAAAGATTTACGCCATTAAGATTTGCCCCACTGAGATTGGACTTCATTAAAAATGCACCCGTGAGATTTGTCCAGCTCAAATCTGTTTCGGTCAAGTTGGCTTCGTTCAAATTTGCCCAACTTAGATCGCAACCAACTAAATTTGCTTTTTCTAAATTCGCGCCGAGTAAATTTGCCCAGCCCAAATTAGCGCGACTGAGAGAACCATTGCTCAAATTTGCATGGACAAGATCGACCGCATTGAGATTGGCTTCATTTAAGATTGCGCCACAAAGATCGACTCCCTGCAACTCTGCGCCTGTGAGGTTTGCCTCGGTCAGATCGACATTCACCAAGCAAGCTTGACTAAGATTTGCACCACTGAGATTTGCCTTGATCATCAGTGCGCCTGTGAAGTCGGAGTTACTGAGATCGGCTCCCAGCAGATTAGACTCAATGAAGAATGTGCCATTTAGTTTCGCATGACTGAGATTTGCGCCGTTGAGACAGGCTCCTGTCAGCGTGGCAAGACTGAGATCGGCGTTGATTAAAGATGCACTGGTTAGATCGGCCCCATTGAGATTGGCGGCAACTAGATAAGCATCATTGAGGCAAGCTCGTTGGAGATCGGCTTTGATTAAGAAAGCTGATGTGAGATTTGCTTCAGTCAGATTTGCTTCGACCAGATTGGCGCGGTTGAGATCGGCTCTATGGAGAAATGCGCCTGTCAGGTTCGCCTTGGAGAGCATCGCGTCTGCAAGTTTGGCATTACTAAGATTAACGCGCTTGAGATCTGCTCCTTTGAGGTTGATTCCTTCTAGGCTAGATTTGGTAAGATTTGCTTTAGTAAAGTCAGTAAGGTTCACGCCTGCCTCGTTTTAGTTCGTTGTACTCGTTACATCTAAAGAAGACTTTTAAACATATAAATGTTCCTAAGTTCTCCTTGATTTGGCTCGACAATATGGCTGCGTCTCAATGTCTGCAATGGTTCGGATTAGCGACGCAAAGCACCGCATACAAGAACTCCCATAATTTGTCGGTAACAAATTGGGAATCTCAATAAATTGCTATAACAATTACAATACATGAGGAAAATGGTGATGCGATCGCCTTGCAATATTTGGCTTAGATAGTGCGATCGCAATTCCGCGCACATTACAAAAATTTTTACCAAAAAGCTTAAGGTTTTTTATTTAGAGCTTACCAAAAAGTAAATGATCCCATTACTTAAAAAATTGCTGCTATAGGAGTGGGCGATCCCAGTGATTTCTAAGGTAAATAAAGGATCGATTATTTTCTGACTGTCTCTTACATCAAAATATTTTCTAGTTCGGGATATTTAGAAAATAATGTGTCAACGCTGGCAAGTTTTGCGCCATATTCTAGGGCGGTGGCAATAATGAGGCGAAGGACAATTATTTCAGGCATTCCCAATCCTCTTCATCAACGATGGGGCTAACGATGTCGCCTAATGTTTCGCCTTTACCTGCGATCGCCGCAGATGGAAAACGTCGTTTTATTGGAGGCTTGGATTCTTCCTCAATAACGATGATTGCTCGAATTATTTGTGTGTTTGGCTTTTTGCCTAACCATGTAATGAGATCGCCTTCAATGGCAACTTCATAACTTTTGAGCATAGATGTTTTTTTCCTTGACTGATAAGATTATGATTCCATTTCAACTTTACTTATTCTATTCGCTCTAGACTTATTACTTTTTTTCACCTGTAACAGAGCATCTTGGATCGATTTCAGTTCTTTATTAGTTATTTTCCATAATTTAGAGGCAAGTAAATCAATTTGGATCTCTAATTCAGTGATTGTTTTTAATCCCCCCTCTCTCGCTGCTTCATGACATTTTCTTGCCAATTCAGATAACTGTAAATGAACTGGATCTTGATCTAAGAATTTGGGGATAGTGACGTTGCTTAGTACATGAGTAGAAGTAGAAGTGGAAATGATATATGAATAGACCAGAAATTTACAAGGAGATGAGTTTAGCAGAGATGATAAATAGTAAGCTTCGTCTTGGGATTGGCAAGAGACCAGCATTAGCTTGTGGTCAGGTACAATAGGATTAAAATCAGTAGACATGACTACTGATGCTTGAAACTCCGATGACTGTTCGCGCCAAACGACTTTGTACGGTGCGATCGTATGTTGGCTAACATTGTAGACTGAATAGAATGGATCGGCTGGCTGGAAGTAACGGCGATAACCAGAACGATTTCTAAGTTGTTGCTCAAATTTTTTGAAGTAGGCAAAGGTTTTACGGTACTTGCGTTTCATTTCTGCTTCAGCAATTCCAGAACGAGTTTGGGGATCTTGAGGAAGAATTAAATAAGCAGAAGGCTCAGCTTGCCAACGTAAAACATCTCTTCCGCGCAAAAGTGGAAAAACTAAGTCTGGTTCGATCGCCATTTGTTCTTGCTCTACCTTAATCTTGCCGATATCGTAAAGGTTCTCAATCAGTAAATTCCCATTAGGAAGTTTGCCTAAGACTTTAATCCAATACACACCATTGAGCCAAGTACAGGAGCCAGCATAGGCAATATAATCACTTTTACCAATAATTTTTTGCAGTCCTGATAAAGTTGCCTCTGGTGCAGTCAACCAAGGAGAATTATTTTTCTGAGATTCTATGGGAATTGCCCCTAGCTTCTGACGAGTTGTTTCTGCTTCTACTTGACTTAAAGTTTTGTCTTGACTAATGCGAGAATTACCATGCCAAATATAATACGGAATTGGATAAGTAAATGTTTGATTAGTTTTTTGGCAAACAAAAACGGATGTACGATTAGTTGCATCTTCAAATACTTGAATTTCGCTCAGGTCATCAACTACTAGAGGCTGAATCGTAATTGAATTTTGATTGTCTTGGAACTTAAACTTGCGAAAACCATCTCCTGCATCGGGACTCTTAAAAATTGATTGCGTAATCACAAAACCGAGGTGTCCTTTGTCTGTGAGATAGTTATCGACACAACTATAGACAAATAGCATCGATAGATCTTTTTTGCCACCTCCGAGCCTTCCCTTTGAGCCAGAGAGCGAAAATAGTCCATAACTCTGCCAAAGTGGTTTCATACTATCTCGATAATTTTCTGGTAAGCTTTCCCAATTTACCCAAGGAGGATTACCGATGATAAAATCAACTTTTCCGACAAATAGCGGGGCAAACGCATTTTTAATAATTCTTGCCCAAATTCCGTTCTGATTGGCGTTATTTAGTCTGACTAATTCTCGATATAAACCGTCATGAATATGTTTTGCTTCTACTGGCAAACTCTCATCTTGGCAGCGTTGAATAAATTCTGCGGGTGAATATTTATTCTGCACACAGAACTCTAATTCTTCAACATATTTACTGAGAGAATCGAAGCTGGTGGCGATTTCTGTCGGGACATAGAAATTAGCGACCGCAGTTTTCAGCTCTTTAGTTGAGCCAATCTGATCGACTGCCAACCCTGATTCTGTTAAGAGACGACCACTACCATACTCAGAAGGAGTCATGATCGAATCACAGAGATAGATAGGGATTTCAATTCTATCTACATAACGAATCAAATCGCGAATGGCTACTAAATAGTTGGTTCTGGCTGCCATTACTGCCAGAGGATTAAGGTCAAACCCAATCACATTATTAAGAATCTTTTGGCATAGTTCTCCTTCATCAAAATTGTAATCTTCTCGATGTTCTTCGTAGTAATGGCGAATTTTAGCGATCGTCATTACCAAAAATGTTCCTGATCCACAGGACGGATCAAGCAATCTTTGATCAGGATTGCCGTCATACTCTAGACGATTGAGCGTATGTTCTGCTAACCAATCGGGGGTGTAATATTCACCGAGATCGTGACGTAGAGATTTAGGAAATAGTTGTTGATAGAGCTTTTTTAGTAAGTCACGGCTTTTAGCTGGTTCCTCTGAAAGAGTAGCAGGATTATATTCATCTAATTTGCTCACCATTTCTCTAACTAGCTTTTCAATCGGTTCACTCCATGCCCACAGATACCAAGCAAACAAATCTCCTTCGAGAAAGTTAACTATACCTAAATCTTTAAAAATGCTACCCGATTCGAGGAATTCTAATTCTTGTTTTAACTTTTTTGATGTAGCTGCCCTCAGCATTTTCTTGTGAGGTGATGCTGCAAAACTTTGCGATAAAACTACTATTTCCGCAGCTAATAATTTGATAAATAGTGCGTAATAACTATGAACAGAAAAAAGTAATTCAGGTGCTTTTAAAAAATCTGTACCTTCGTTAATTCCATAAAACTCTCCTAATTGAATAATTTTATCAGATGGGATATTTACGTCATATCCACAAACCTGTCCGAATAGGATTTTCCATTGCTGGAAAAATGTTTGGGCTTTAGGGTTATCAGTTGTACAGATTGTCTCGTAAAGTGTTTTAATTCCAGCTTGAGCAACTGTCCCTTCAGAGCCAAAATCTTTTGCTAAGTACTCAGGAACAAAAGGTTTTCCTGATATGCCAAGGTTAAGTAGAACTCGAAGAAATCTTTCAGATGTATATTTGTTAACCTCTACAGGATCTTGAACATCCCACTGATTATTACGATAACGTACAAAAATAAAGTAATTACCATCGCATCCCACTCCAAACAATGATTCTGGGGGATGACCCAAATCTTCTTTTAGACCAGCGAAACGGCTTTTAATCTGTTCAATAACTTTCTGATTTCCTTTACCATCTCGATTTATGGATAAGCGATCGCCACTACTTTTAGGATTTTTGTATTCTATAAATACGCGATCGTAGGCTGAGTCAATTCTTCCCTTAGCAACCGTAAATTCATATTTTGCTTCTAGTTCTAGGTTTGCTTCTTTGGCAAACTGCCGAATTTGCGATTCTGCGGCAATTTTGATATCTTCTTCGTTATTAGCTTTTTGTAAAGCTTGCTTAAGATTAATCGCAAATTCATCGGCTTTACGACTAATGTATTCATCATTTAGTAAATTTTCGATGCTCATAAATAATTCAAGATGTGTGTAGACATTCAGGATAACTCATTTATTAAAAACTCGCTAATCATGACTTTTGCATGAAATAATTTGGGTATAAGACTTTAAAGTTAGAAGTATTCAAGCGATCGCCTGATATAGCGATCGCTATTATATAATCCATTGATTATAATAAAAGCTAAAAAGGTATAGCCGCAATGCAAATCATTTCAGCACCAGAAGCAGATCGAACCTTTAATCAAGTCATTGACCAAGCCCAACACGAACCCATAATGATTCGTCAGCAAAATCGTAATGTTGCCGTAATTCTATCAATAGAAGAATATCAACGCATCATCCAAACCAATATCCAAGAGTTTCAACAATTTAGAGCAAATATTGGCTATAAAGCCCAAAAACAGGGATTAACTGAAGAAAAATTGCAAGAGCTTTTAAATAGCGATCAATAATTCTATGCGTCTTGTATTTGATACCAATGTTTTAATCAGTGCATTGTTGTCCCCAAAATCTATTTCTGCCAAGATTTTGAACTGGGCAGAAAACAATGGAACAGTTTTATATTCTGAAGCTACATTGATAGAACTCATATCAGTTCTAAATCGCCCTAAATTTTCTAAGTATATTTCCCCCGAAGATATTGCAGGATTGGCTATTCGTATTAAAGCTGTGTGGCTATCTGTAGAAATTATCAATCAAATTAAACTTTGCCGAGATCCTAAAGATGACAAGTTTATTGACACTGCTATAAATGGTGAAGCTTCGCATATTATCACTGGAGACAACGACTTATTGGTGTTACATCCAATTCAAAATATTTCAGTTGTCAATTCAAGAAACTTTTTAGATGAATTTTGTGGATAAAATTTATTGCATAGTTTTTTTGCGCGACAATACGCCAATTCAAACTTGAAGTGCAACAGATTCTGATGCCCCAAAGAATACTTCATGAGACCGTATGATAGTCAAGAGATTTTCTTGGTCTATGGTTGATCAAATTCACAATCTTCTAGAAGTCCTCTTCCTCCACGATCTTAAAGTTGGTAAATTTGGGATAGAATTGCCTAATTAATCCATTCGTATACTCGTTCAATTCGCGTTCCCATGAATGATATAGATTAGCAAAGAAATACTTTAGATTCAGGCTTTTTTAGATAGCTTCTCATGTCCACAGAATGCTCTTCCATTACCAAAGGTCATTGTCTTTAAATATGCTAGTTCCACTTTCCCTAATAGATTGATTGTGACGCGATTAATCTCTTCCATTGTCTTGCTCTTGGCTAATCCTGCTAGCACTGGCTATTTACTGATGTTACGTAGAAGTCTTGAACCTCTACAGACAACATCAAATCGAGAATGCTTTGTCCTAAACCTCCAACATCTGCCGACAACTTTGGTCTCGATCTGACCATATGAACATCAGACTTGTTTTTTAATCAGGATTACCCAATAAAACAAACAACATAGGGACAAAATTTTTTAGAATAGTGGGGTAGTAAAAAATCGATAAATCATGCAAATCTCTTTAAACAATCTATTAGAAGAATTGTCAGGCATTGAAGCAATTACTAATCCCGCCCAAGTAACCAAACTTTCCGAAGATTATGCTCACTTTAGTCCCGTTCTCGTCCCCTTACTAGCTGGTAAAGTCGGCGATGTTGTCCTGCGTCCTCGCAACGAAAGCGAAGTACTCCGAATCGCCAAAGCTTGCGTGAAATATAAAATCCCGCTCACGGTGCGCGGTAGTGGGACTGGCAACTATGGTCAATGCACTCCTCTCAAGGGCGGCGTAATTTTGGAAACTGTGCGGTTGCACGAAATTAAATGGATTAAGGCAGGACTCGCTTGTGTGGAAACAGGCGTAAAACTTGTAAATCTTGACAAAGAAGCTCAAAAAATCGGCTGGGAATCGCGCATGGTTCCATCAACGTATAGAACTGCCACCGTAGGAGGATTTATTGCAGGTGGTAGTGGTGGGATTGGCTCAGTTTTGTATGGACAATTGCGCGATCGCGGCAACTTGAGAGCCTTGCGCGTAGTCACTCTCGAAGATGAACCGCGAATTATTGAACTACGCGGCGATGATGTCCAAAAGGTTAATCACGCCTACGGCACTAATGGAATTATTACGGAACTAGAAGTTCCTTTAGCTCCTGCCTATGGATGGGCTGAATATGTTGTTACTTTTCCTAACTTCATGACTGTTGCTAGATTTGGGCAAGCCCTCGGCAATAGTGATGGCATTATCAAAAAGATGATTTGTATTCTTGCTGCACCGATTCCCAACTATTTCGCGGCTTTGCAGAGTCATATTCCCAAAGACTCCCATTGTGCTTTGGTACTAGTTGCCGAAAGCGATCGCGAACCATTTCAAAGCTTGGTTCAAGAATTTAAGGGCGAAATCTGTTATGAGAAAAGCGCTCAAGAAGCAGAGAAGGGGATTAATCTAGTTGAATTCACTTGGAATCACACCACTTTACATGCTCGCGCTGCCGATTCTTCTCTTACCTATCTCCAAAGTCTATTTCTGAATGATCCCAAATTAGAACTTGTGCAGCAGATGTATGAGCATTTCGGAGATGAGGTGATGATGCATTTGGAATTTATGAAGGTGAAGGGCGTAGTGACTCCTGCGGGGCTTCAGGTAGTGCGGTTTACGAGTGGCGATCGCCTAAACGAGATCATCAAATACCACGAGTCACAGGGCGTATTTATTGCCAATCCCCACACTTATATTCTTGAAGATGGTGGCTCGAAGGCGATCAATCATCATCAGCTAAACTTCAAGCGCATGGTTGATCCTTACGGTTTGATGAATCCTGACAAAATGAGAGGCTGGCAATTAAGCTAAACTATACATAACTTTACAATATGATTAACTTAGCTGATATGACTGCAAATACCCTGCTTAGAGATAATCTCAATCCTGATCGCGATCGCGATTCGCCACAAATTTTACCTGCGGGTGGACAAGATCCCGATCGCTTTGATTGGCAAGAAGTCTGGTATCCCGTCTTTTATGTCGAAGACTTAGATAAAACCAAACCCGCTAAATTTACTTTGTTAGAACGAGATCTAGTCATTTGGTGGGATCGGCATACGAATGCATGGAAAGCCTTTGACGATCGCTGTCCCCATCGGCTTGTACCTCTATCGGAAGGAAGAATTGCTGAAGATGGTTTATTAGAATGTCCCTATCATGGTTGGGCTTTTAAGGGTGATGGAAGTTGCGATCGCATACCACAACAACCTGAAGGCGGAACTGCTCATACTTCTAAACGTGCTTGTGCCTCAGCTTTACCCACCGCCGAGCGCCAAGGGCTACTATTTATATATGCTGGTAAGCCTGAAAATGCTCCTAATATTAAAATCCCGATCATCGAAGCTCTGGAAACCGATACCGAGAAATGGACTTTATTTGGGACTTTTCGCGACCTTCCTTATGATGCGCTCACGCTTTTAGAAAATGTTCTTGATGCTAGTCATTTGCCATTTACACACCATAAATCTGTAGGCAATCGCGCCAATGCTGCACCGATGGTTTTAGAGGTTTTGGAAACGGATAAATATGGCTTTAAAGGAACTTGGGTAGAGGGCCCTAGACGCGGGAAGTTAGGACAACAAGATACTGCTTTTGTCGCTCCTTCGCTGATGTGGCATGACCTCACTTCTAAGCAATTTGGGCGAACAATGACTGTGGTGTATGCCACACCAACGCGCAAAGGTGAATGTCGCTTATTTGCGAGATTTCCTTTTCAATTTAGTTCGGCAATTCCCAGATTTTTTATTAGCAATACGCCGCGTTGGTATTCTCATATTGGACAAAATGGAATTCTTGAAGACGATCAAATTTTCTTGCATTATCAAGAGCGCTATCTCGAAAAAGCCCTTGCTGAGTCAAAAAGCAACTATGCGAAAGCGTTCTTTTTGCCAACTGAAGCCGATACTTATGTGTCTGAACTGCATAAATGGATCTCGTTCTAAATTAGTTTGTGTTTGATAAAATAGGAGAAGTGGACGAATTGAGAGAAAAAGTCCTATGGAAAAACGCAAAGCCCGAACAACATCAGGAGATAAAACGATCTGTCTACCGATGCCACCAAATGTTG
>JBDNJN010000061.1:0-21911 GCA_041687725.1 Pseudanabaena sp. | reverse complement strand
TTTGCTTTTGCTTTAATCAGACCATTTTTCCTGATCTTTGCTCCTTAGTTCAATCTTATTTTCTCTCCCAATATTTATCTCTTGCCTTTTTCTACAATCTTTACCCTCTAACCCTTTCCGAAAATGAAACCACCCTGCTCAGTCCCCCCTTGAAAGGGGGGAAGCTTGAATCTATTTTTGTTCTCCCCCTTTCAAGGGGGAGTTAGAGGGGGTTAAGCAACCATTCGCATCGAATCCATACCAATTTCTGCCATCGTGATATTGCGCTTAATCTCCAGATGATTGAGATAATCAATCGGATCATCAGCATTAAATGGCATCTCATCAAACAATTGAATGGCCTTGCGACTGTAAGTGATATCGCTCAGTCCTAGCTCACGCGCCGCCGTGCTGAATACGCCAACGCGACAGGTTTTTTCTAAAACTTCAACCCAGTTGCGAGGGAAAGGCACATCGCCCCAACGCGCCATTTGGGTAATGTGCCAGAGATGCTCAGTCCGACTGGGACGATTGACACCCGCTCCATAGAACTGATGGTGAGCAGGTTCGCGCATTGGTGTATCTAGCGAGCAGCTGACATCATTAGAGTTTCCTAAATGAATGTAATTAATATTGGTGCTGACATATTCACGACGAGAGATAATCAAGCGAATCTCTTCGGCATTATTCGGATCGGCGCAATACATACAAGCCTCTAGCAAAGCTTTGACTAGAGCAATATGTGTGTTTGGATAGGCATTTGCCCAATCTTCACGTACACCGAGGACTTTACCAGGGTGACCATTCCAGATTTCCAAATCAGTCGCGACCGTAAAGCCAATATTTTCCATTGCAGCGCGGAAGTTCCAAGGTTCACCGACACAGAAACCATCGATACTGCCAGCTTTGAGGTCAACTACCATCTGCGCGGGTGGAATTGTTTTCAGTTCCACATCGCGATCGGGGTCAATGCCACCAGCCGCTAACCAGTAACGTAAGAGCAAATTATGCATCGAAGAAGGATGGACTACACCCATGCGGTGTTGAATCTCTCTCGTATTTTGCAGCATTTCTTTGAAATCGCCGAGAGTACGAATCCCGCCGCGATCGTAAAAGCGCTTATCAAGCGTAATCGCATTACCATTGCGAGTCATGGTTAGAGCCGTGACGATGGGTTTGCAAGTTCCATTACCGCCCAGAGTCATCCATACTGGCAAGCCTGAAGGCATTTGCGCCGCATCCAGATAACCGCCTGCAATACCATCAGCGATACCGCGCCAACTAGTTTCACGAACAAGGGATACTTCATCGAGTCCATGCTTTTGGAAGAAGCCTTTTTCTTTGGCGATCGCGATCGGCGCACAGGCAGTTAAAGGGACAAATCCAATTTCCAAATTTACCTTCTCTAATCCATGCCGCGACACAGTTGCCACAGTACGAGCATTCATTTTCTTGACCCGCTTTTGCTGATTCAAGAAATAGATGATTTCACTACGAAGGCTGTAGTAGCTAGGATGCTTAACTGCCTCCATCCGTTGACGAGGACGAGGAATGTCAACTTCCAAAATGCCGCCAATTTTTGAGGCGGGGCCATTGGTGAGCATGACAATGCGATCGCTTAGCAATACCGCTTCATCAACATCATGGGTAACCATCACCGCTGTAACTTCGTCTTCATTACAGATCTGCATTAATTTCTCTTGCAGATTACCACGAGTCAAAGCATCTAAGGCTCCAAAGGGTTCATCAAGTAATAGAAGTTTGGGACGAACTGCTAAGGCTCTTGCGATCGCCACACGTTGTTTCATTCCTCCCGACAGTTGTGTCGGCGGCTTATCAATCGCATGACTTAATCCCACCATCTTTACATAATGCTCAATCAAATCATGGCGCTCTTTCTTAGGCAAATGCGAGAGAACTTCATCAACTCCTAGCGCCACATTTTCGCGTACCGATAGCCAAGGCAACAGCGAATAGTTTTGAAAGACCACCATGCGATCAGGACCGGGACGCGATACGCGCTCATCTTCGAGCATCACGATGCCACCTGTTGGCAAATCCAAACCTGCAATCATGTTTAGCAAAGTCGATTTACCACAGCCAGAGTGACCGATGAGGGAAACAAATTCACCTTTTTTAATGTGCAGATCTATTCCCTTAAGGGCGATATATTCTTTGCCACCGCCCAGAGGGAAAGTTCTTTCGACTTGATCGATTGAAACAAAACTATTCATTTTAAAAGCTCCTTTATTATTTGAAAATCTCTAAGAACCCCTCCCTAGCCCTCCCCTTGCAAAGGGGAGGGGACTTGATTTCTAGTTTCTCCCTTTCAAGGGAAGGGGACTTGATTTCTAGTTTCTCCCTTTCAAGGGAAGGGGACTTGATTTCTAGTTTCTCCCTTTCAAGGGAAGAGGACTTGATTTCTAGTTTCCCCCTTCCAAGGGGAGGGGACTCGATTTCTAGTTTCTCCCTTTCAAGGGGAGGCTTTATTTCTAGTTTCTCCCTTTTAAAAAAGGTCGGGGACTTTATTTCTAATCTCCCCCCTTGCAAGGGGGGATTAAGGGGGGTGAATCTACTTCTGCTCTTCAGGCAAAATCAAATGCTGAATCCAGCCGATCGCACGGTCGAGTAGCAAACCTACAGCACCGATATAAACGAGAGCAAGAATAACTTCGCCCACTTTGTCATCGGTATAAGCATTCCAAATAAAGAAGCCGATACCCACAATGCCTGACATGATGATTTCTGCGGCGATAATCGCCAACCATGCCAAACCGATGGAAATACGCAAACCAGTAAAGATATAAGGAAGCGCTGAAGGGATCAAAATCTTGAAGAAATACTTTTGACGAGAAATTTGGAGTACCCGTGCAACGTTGCGATAGTCTTGAGGAATTTGCTTGACACCGACTGCGGTATTTAACAAGATTGGCCATACCGCCGTGATGAAGATAACAAACAATGCTGCTGGTTCATTTTGGCGGAGAGCAGCCAATGCGATCGGAACCCATGCAAGTGGTGGAACCGTTCTCAAAAATTGGAACAGTGGATCTAGTGCTTTGTCAACAACTGGTGTTGTCCCGACCAGAATACCCATGCCAACACCGACAACTGCTGCTAATGAATAGCCTTTGGCGACTCGTTCAAAACTAGCTAAAGTCTGCCAGAATAGTCCTTTGTCAGTACCGCCGCGATCATAGAATGGATAAATCAATAATTCGCGTGTGGATTTCTCAGTAATGATATCCCATGGACCTGGTAACTTCAGCAAGCCGACACTAGATAGAAGTTGCCAAACGGTTAGGAAGCCTAAGAGACCGACGATTGGGAGCGCCCAATTTTGAGCATTTTTCTGCCAAAATTTAGCTAGAGTACTTGGTGAATTACGATTGCCAACACTTGCTGCCATAAACTTGTTATTCCTAATCCTGATTTGTTGATTATCTCAACCTTACGTAAAATTTTCCAATACCTTCAAACCTAGCCCCTCGCCCTTAATGGAAGAGGGGCTAGGTTTGAGTGGGCTATTTTCGCTCTCCGTAAGGTGAGTGATGATTAATTGATTTTGTGTTTGAGTTTTTACTTCTTAGTTTTTAGAATGTAAAAGTAGTCCGAATTACACCAACAGTTGCAGTTGGGGCGTTGTTGATTCCTTCTGGATTAAAGACAAAGAACACACCAGGGGTAATGCTGATATTTTTTGACACTTTAAAGTTGAAGTAGCCTTCCAAGTGGTAGGGCGTTGCTGTGCGACCTATAGGAATTACGGCAGACCCGCCAACTGCGTTACGTGCTAGCGGTTGTCCAAAAAGAATGCCAGCCGTATTTCCTTCACTGAAGAGGTCGCTAAAGTGAAATCCTGTCATCCAACTAGTAAAAGTTGTCGAAGCATCCTTGCCTGTAAGATTGGCAAAGATCCAAGCGCCCGATACATTAAAGGCAATCTTAGGTGCAATGCGCCATGTTAAAGTCGAGCCGACAGAATTAAGCTTGATTGGGTCATTTAATGTTGCACCTCCACCAGTAATTGAGTTGATGTCGGCGGAAGCTAAACCAGTTCCCAAAATATTGATTTGGTGATAGCTATTGGCATAGTTAAGTCCAATATCAATGTTGGAGGTAGGTTTGAGGGTCAATTGAGCAGCGGCAATGGTACTTCCACCAAAGAAGCCAGCACCAAGGAGAGTAGTGCCAGTATTAGTGGGAATCGCAGAGTTAACGCTGCCATATAAAGCGCGGAAATCAATCTTGTCCGTTGGACTCCAAATAAATCCAACAGCCGCCGCTAAGCCAGTACCAGACGTACCTCCCGATACACGAGTCGCGGCATTTAAGCCTTGACCAAAGCGGGAGATAGAGCCTTGCCCTTCGCTAGCAAAGGGACTAATCGCAGGAAACGCATCGGAGACCTCAGCATTAGAACCAGCAAACATGGTGAACTTATCAGCGACTGGGAAAATGTACAGTAACTTGTAGAGGTTTACAGAGTTCGCGGCTGACGTGTTTGAGTTAGATGGATTGAAATTGAGGAATTGATTCTCAAATCCCAAGCGGACATTGCTCGCAGTATTTGTGCCATTAGCATCTGTATAGCCCAAAGGCGCAGCCAGACTATTGATATTGGTAGCTTGCAACCCAGTAATCAATAAATCTTTGCCAGTAAAACTGGTCAGTAAATTCAAGCGTACTCGGTTATTGAAAACAATATTCGTGTTTCTGCTAGTAGGTTCATTAGGATTTGCACCTGTAGCGCCTGACACACTGAAAATCGCTTCGCCACTGAGTTTAGTTGTGGTAGAGAATTGTTGAGCCTCAAGCTTAGCTGTCTTCGCATCAAGAGCATCAACTCGTCCACGCAAGGTCGCGAGTTCGGCGGCAAATTCTTCTTGGAGCTTTTGGAGGGTGGCAAGATCTTCCTTGCTGACTTTATCAGCTAGCCCTGCCGAGATGATTTCATTGATTTTGTCGAGACAAGCATTTAAGCCAGCCGCAAACTCAAAGCGTGAGGTGGCCTGTTTACCGCGAAAAGTGCGATCAGGATATCCTGCAATACATCCATAGCGTTCAACTAGGGATTGCAAAGCCGTAAAAGCCCAATCAGTGGGACGAACATCAGATAGCTGTGAAACCGATGTCACGTTTTGGGCAGTTACATCGGTCTTGCTATTGATTGTGTCACGGTCAATATCGCTAAACAATTGAGAAGTGGGTGACTTAAGAGATTCGCTAGGGTTTGCGATCGCAGATTTAGCAAACGCTCCTAAAGATAGAGGCAAACTCACAAACAGTAAACCAAGACCATAAACAGCAGATTTTTTCATTTTTAAACTTTTCTTACACAGTTATTAAGGAGTTATTTAATTTATTTGTTGAATTTAAAAAAGATTCTTAACTTCTTAACAGTTTGTAAAATTAAAAGCTTTAAATGATCCCCCTCAATCCCCTTTAAAAAGGGAGATTGAGGGGGATCTCGAACAAGCCTAAAATAGTTTCTAAAGTCGGGAATTCTAGAAAGAATGAGATAGCTTAAGCTTTCTTGATCTTCAAGCTATCAAGATAGGCTTGAGGATTTTCAGGATCAAACTTTACGCCATCGAAGAATTCTTCGATGCCACGAGAAGTGCTAGTCGGGATGTCAGCCGCAGGAATACCAGCTTCCTTCGCAGCCTCGCGCCAGATATCTTCGCGATTGACCTTCTTGATCAAGTCTTTTGCAGTCGCTAAGGATTCCTTCGGCAAGAAGCCCCAACGCACGCTCTCAGTCAAGAACCATAGGTCATGACTCTGGTAAGGATAAGAGACACTTCCCTTGGAATCTTTCCAATACAGAGGAGCCATGCTCTTGTCATCGATCACCCTGCCATCACCCAAGTCATACTTACCCATCATTAGTTCGTCAAGGACTTCAGGAGCAACGCTAAGATAGTTTTTGGTTGAGATAATCTGAACAAGTTCCTTGCGATTATCGAAGTTGTCACACCATTGCTGCGCTTCCATAATCCCCTTGAGCAAAGCCTTGGTTGCTTTCGGGTTTTTATCTACCCAGTCAGCACGCATGGCGAGATACTCTTCAGGATGAGCCTTCCAGATTTCGGCAGTGAGCGCAGAAATAAAGCCAACCTTCTCTTTAACGATGCGATATGGCCAAGGGTCGCCTGTACTAAAGGCATCCATCGTGCCAGTTTTCATGTTGGCAACTGTTTGAGCAGAAGGTACGGTCAGCAATTCCATATCATTGTCAGGATCGACTCCATTGGCAGCGAGCCAATAGCGAATCCAGAACTCTTGATTAGCTTTTGGGAACGTGTGGGCAGCTTTAAATTTAGTTCCCTCAGACTTCATCTTGTCAAGGAGTGGTTTGATTGTGTCAGACTTCAGCCCCACGCCCTTACCTTTGTGCTTACCAGCGATCGCAATGCCATTGCCATGAGTATTCAACTGGAGCAAAACATACATCGGGACTTTGAGATTGTCGGTGATGATGCCTTCAGAAATCAAATAGGGCATAGGCATCTGCCACTGACCACCATCAATACCGCCTGCGGGTGCACCAATTTTGACATTGTCTCTAGCTGCGCCCCAGTTGGCTTGCTTAGATACCTCCACGTCAGTCATGCCATATTTAGCAAAAAAGCCTTTTTCTTTGGCAATGATAAGAGCTGCGGATTCGACAATTGGCAGATAGCCGAGCCTCGCCTTGGTTGTTTCAGGCACTTGTTCTGTGGTAAGTGCGGCTTTAGGGGCTGGCGCTGAAGTAGCTGTGGGGGTTTCTGCGGGAGGGTTGCCACATGCTTTAAGTAAAACTGAACTTAGAGCAGTTGCACCTGCGACAGCTATGAAACGGCGGCGAGAAACATTATTGAAATTGGACATAGTTTCGTTCTTATATGTAAAGTGGATTTTTAAAATAAGTTAAGAAAGCGCAAAGCTAAGATGCGATCGCCTACCAGTAAATCGAAAATCTCATGACAGACAATCTCCAAAGGTAATCTCAACTTGATGAGACTAAGTTCTAAAAGTTGAGAACGATTGATTTGTTGTTATGGATATCTTAGAGTTAAAGCTTGATAGAGTAAAGTCTATTATTCTTATAATACATATAGATTTTTATCTATAGTAAATCTCCTTATGACGATTATAAGGAGATTTATCAAAAAGAATATTCCCATGTAAACCCAGCGTAAGCGTCTCGCTTACATTGCGATTACGCAGGCAGTCGGCAAGCGGTACAGCAAATAATTTGTTTTTTAGAAACCACCTGTACTCCATCCATATTGAAAACTAAAGTTTTCAATATGGACAAAAAGAGAAAACCCAAAGCGGGGCTTCGTTCTGCGACCCTCTAGAAGAACTACGGATTTCATTCTAGACGCGGTATATTCACCAGATCTCAACACTTTATTATTGATCTTTACTTATGTATAGTGTATAATGCATAGTATTTTATCTATGCTTGATATAAGTTTATTTGACTTGAAAATTAGTCGCAGACAGGATTTAATGATTTCTTCGCAGCTTAATATTAAAACAAGCTTTTCTCAAATTTAAAATTTATTTGGATATATTTTATGGATCGTATCGTAGGATTTCTTGGTCGTCGCAACCTGATCAAGTCTATGGGAATCGCTGGAGTTTCCTACGCTGCCTCAGTTGCTTGCACTCCATCGACCACTACCAAAGCCGCAGTTCCCGCCGCAGCTACTAACTGCCCTTCAACTGAAATTCCAGCAGGGATTGCTAAGCGTCCTGATGCAAAGGATCTGACCCCAGATGATGCGCTGAAACTTGTGATGGATGGAAATCAACGTTTCGTTGATGGCAAAACATTTCATCCTCGCTCTGGCAAAGAAAGCGTCATTCAAACTGGTTCTGGTCAGTTTCCATTTGCCGCATTTCTGGGTTGTGCAGACTCGCGCGTTCCGATTGAAACTGTATTCGATCAAGGCATCGGCGACTGTTTTGTCTGTCGTGTCGCGGGGAATATCTCTAGCCCTGAAACTGTTGGTAGTCTTGAGTTTGGCACATTAGTACTAGGCTCTAAATTAATCTTGGTATTGGGACATGGGGCATGCGGTGCGGTGGTCGCAGCGATGGGTAGATTGGATGAACCAAGTGTGGATTTAAAGGATTTGGGTATGATTCCCTCACTGGTTCCCTATCTTACGCCTAGCGTCAAAGAGATAGCAGAAAAAGTAAAAAAAGAGGGGATTGCGAAAGTACCTGATGACCTTGAGGCAACGATCCAAGCCAATGCAAAAATTCAAGCTGCGGCTTTGGCAAAGTCTTCTATCTTGTCTAAGTTGATCGCAACGGACAAGCTAAAAATATTGCCTGCCTACTATGACATAACGAGTGGCAAAGTTACTTTGTTGACCTAATTTCTTGACTTTTGCGATCGCCATAGCTTTTTACGCTTACCTACTTAACTGACAAGCAAGCAAACTGATATTATTTAGGAATATCATTTAGCAATATTTTTTTAGCAATATCATGATCAATGCTTTAGAGTTTTTTCAAAAAAGTGCAGGAACTTGGCGATCGCAACGAACTACGCATCACCTAGCCTTTCGTCGTGCCGAAAAAGGTGGTTCGGAAATTTATGTTAATCCGCTCAATGCTAACGATCCCAAGGTGATCGAAATTTGTCAAATGCATGAAGTCGAGCCAACCACCGCGATCGGTGGAGCATATGTGAAATGGGATGGAACTATGGCATGGGATAAAGAAGATGGGGAAACTCACTCTGGCGAGACTGTATTTGCGCTAGTGCCAGATGATGAGACGGGGCGCAAAGGTAAGCTTTTGCGCGAAGTTGGTTATGTGGAAGTAGTGCCTGTAATTGGGCGTTATGAAATTGATGACGAAGAGGCACTGGTGTTAATCACCGATTATCCTTCGATGAGTTCCTATGAACGTTTTTGGTTTCCTACGCCCAATGTGCGGATGCGGGCTAGTACGGTTAAGCGTTTTGGAGGATTTAGTCAGGCGACTTTCTGTACTGAAGAATTGATTGTGGAAGCTGATAATACTGAGATGGTGGAAGAGCCTAGTTCGATCGCTCAACCTGCGATCGCCTCAGTATTTGGCTGGTAAAACCCCACAAAAAAAGAAGCGCGAAGCGCTTCTTTTTTTGCTAACGAAATGGTGGTGCGTAGATTAAGCCGCCATTTTTCCAGAGTTCATTTTGTCCGCGTGGTAATTTGAATGGGCTATCTTTGCCAAGATTGCGATCGTAAATTTCTGCATAGTTGCCCACATGTTTGATCACTCGCGATGCAAAATCATTGGCGATACCCGTATCTTTTCCTAAGCTGCCATCAACTCCTAGAAACCTACGAATTTCAGCATTTTTACTTTGCAATTGAGTCGCCAGATTTGTTGAAGAAATATCTAAATCCTCTGCCTCGATCGCCGCAAAAATAATCCATTTGACAATATCTGACCATTTCGAGTCACCATCACCGACCGCAGGCGCTAGCGGCTCCTTAGATATCAC
This sequence comes from Pseudanabaena sp., assembly GCA_041687725.1. Classification (GTDB taxonomy): domain Bacteria; phylum Cyanobacteriota; class Cyanobacteriia; order Pseudanabaenales; family Pseudanabaenaceae; genus Pseudanabaena. The sequence continues at coordinate 12,436 of JBDNJN010000061.1, read as the reverse complement.
AAAATCTAAAACCACATGATTTTCAGGATCGGCGAGTCGAGTACGGCGGACTACGAGCGCAGAGCGATCAGCAGTAATCGCGGCGCAACGCCCTGACTGATAAGCATTAAATGTGGCATTCACATCTTCATAAACTACGGGTTTATAGGCAAGGTTGCGCTTCCGCATTTGATCGGCAAGATTCTGCTCGGTGGTTGTGCCAGTTTGAGCGCAAATATCAGCATCCTTAAGATCGGCGATCGCCTTAATATTGCTATCTTTTCGCACCATCACGCCTTGACCGTCATAAAAAACCACGGGCATAAAGGCAAGACGCGAACCAGTATCTCGGCTTAATGTCCATGTGGTATTTCGACTGAGTACATCGATTTCGCCCGACTGCAAAGCCGTGAAGCGTTCCTTTGCATTGAGGTTGCGAAACTGCACTGCATCAGGATTATCAAATAAAGCGGCGGCGATCGCCCGACAAATATCGACATCTAGCCCTGAATATTTACCCTCTTTATTCACGAAGCTAAATCCCGGTAATTCACCACTGACACCGCAAACTAATTTGCCACGACTTAAGATATTTTTAAGATTATTGGCACTACCAGCGACCGATTGATTTGGCTCTGGGATTGGCTCACAGGCGGCTAGGGCAAATAAACATAAACCTGCTATTAAACAAGCGATCGCCCGTTGCCAGACCTGCTTATATAAAAGATTTTTCCAGAAATCTTGCCGACGCGATCGCTTTTGATAATGCATGAATGCTTTTAGAGGCCTTTATAATTCAGTAGAGAAATTAGTAGTATATATCAACAAAATTTTTTGGCTACTTAAAAAACCCAGAAAGCTATGGCGCACGCTGCGCGTGCGCCATAGCTTTTTGGATCTTGCCTACTTATAATGATTTGAGAAGTCCATTACAGGCATCGAAAAGCAGATCGATTACATAATTAAATCCATCTGCACCTCCATAGTAAGGATCGGGAACTTCCTTGTCAGTATGCGTCTCGCAATAGTCACACATCATCTTTACTTTGTCGCTAAATTTTCCTTGCGGATCGAGAGCGATAATATTGCGATAGTTGTCCTTATCCATGGCAAAGATTAAATCAAATTCGCGCAAATCCATTGCTTCAAATTGTCTCGCCGAACCAACAAAGTTTAAGCCACGTTCTTTGGCTGCGGCTCGCATACGGCGATCGGGTAATGTGCCAACATGCCAGCCGCCAGTTCCTGCCGAATCACAAATAAAGCGATCGCCTAGTCCTTCCTGCTCAATTAAGTGATTCATGATATTTTCCGCAGCAGGCGATCGGCAAATATTGCCAAGGCAAACAAATAAAAGTTTTTTAGTCATCTTCATATTTTAAGTAAATGGGCGTAATAAAAGCCAAAAAGCTGTGGCGCACGCTGTGCGTGCGCTACAGCTTTTTGGTTCTTATTATGCTTGCCTATCGAAGTTTAAAAGGTATGATCTAGCCAGATCCATATAGTAAGAAGTAGAAAAATGTCGGTTGTTCCATCCCACCGCAAGGCAAAAGGGCTTGCAGATACGCAGCGTCGTCCTGCCAAAGAATTATGCAGTGAATGCGGTCTCTGTGATACCCATTACATTCACTATGTCAAAGATGCTTGTGCGTTTATCACACAACATATTGACGAACTCGAAACTCAGTCCCATGGTCGATCGCGTGACCTTGATAACGAACAAGAATTATATTTCGGTGTGCATCAAGAAATGATCGCCGCCCGTAAAACTGAACCAATCGAGGGGGCGCAATGGACAGGGATTGTGTCTAGTTTAGCGATCGCCATGTTAGAAGGCGGCTTAGTCGAGGGTGTAGTTTGTGTGCAATCTAGTGAAAGCGATCGCTTCAAACCCCAGCCAATCATCGCCCGTACCCGTGAAGAAATCTTGGCAGCGCGAGTCAATAAACCCACACTTTCGCCAAATCTTTCGGTTTTGGAACAGATCGAACAGTCGGGTATGAAACGACTTTTAGCGATCGGTGTGGGTTGTCAAATTCAAGCATTGCGTACCGTTGAGAAAAAACTCGGCTTAGAAAAGCTCTATGTATTAGGTACGCCTTGTACGGATAATGTCACGCGATCGGGCTTACAGAAATTTCTTGATACTACCAGCCGATCTCCTGAAACCGTCGTCCATTACGAATTTATGCAGGACTTTAATGTGCATTTCAAACATTCTGATGGATCAACCGAGCAAGTTCCCTTCTTTGGGCTAAATACCAAAGAACTCAAAGACGTATTTGCACCTTCCTGCATGGCTTGCTTTGACTATACCAACGCCCTCGCCGATATTGTCGTTGGCTACATGGGCGCAACCTTTGGCTGGCAATGGATCGTAGTCCGTAACGAGACTGGTAAAGAGATGCTAGAACTGATTAAGGATCAATTGCAAACTCAGCCAGTCATCTCTAGTGGCGATCGCCGTGCCGCCGTCCAGCAAGGTATTTCTGCCTATGACAACGCGATGACTATCCCAATTTGGCTAGCATGGATCATTAGCTTTGTCGTCAATAAAGTGGGACCCAAGGGTTTGGAATATGGCAGATTTTCGATTGATTCCCATTTTGTCCGCAACTTTCTCTACGTGCGTCGTAACTATCCCAAAAAGCTAGAAGCTCACGTTCCCGAATTCGCAAAGCGGATCATTGCTCAATACCAGTTGCCCAAAGTTTAGTATAAAATACTTCACCCTGCTACGCGAGGATGCAGGGTGGTTTCATTTTCGGAAAAGGTTAGAGGGTAAAGATTTTCGGCAAATCCGTGGACATCGATGTTCAATAGAGATAGAACCTGAGATCTCGTAATTTCCCAAAGTGTCTTTTTATCAAGGCTGTGGGGCTGATAGGGTTTCCCATCACGTATTTCTCCGTATAGATAATATCGATTATCCTACCTTGTCGTTTTTTCTTCTTGCTTATTCAGCAAGCCCTACTTATCCAGATATTTTGCTGATTAAGGGAAGTCCTATCTTTCAGGAAAATCGAACAAATACGGTGATCAATCCCAGCATTATTATTGAAGTCTTATCGAGATCGACCAGTAATCGCGATCGCGGTGACAAATTTACTTTTTATCGCTCACTTCCCCACCTTTAAGAATATATTCTAGTTGACCAATATCGAATTTGTATTGAGCAGTTTCGGAAAACCGCAGAAGGGAATTGGCTACTAAGTGAGTCTAATGATCAGAATGGGATTTTAAGTCTAACAGATGGCAAATGTAAAATTCCCCATCATCAGATTTATGGGCGGGTCACATTTGAGTAAATAGATTGCGTTATTCTCGCTCGACATTCACAAAATTGTACGGTGCGGTGAAATCGTTATAACGGATGCGGAGACGGTTTTCAAATTGGAGATCGAGCGCTTCAACGGCGATCGCAAATTCGGGTTCTCTATCCCAATCGATTAGAAATGAGCCATTATAAATCATGCTTTCAGTGAGCATTTCACCTTCTTCATATTCATGGGATAGAGGCTTAAGGGTATTCACAAAAGCATCAATGATGATTTGTTGACGTTGCTCGATCGCTGATTCTAGTTCTTGCCCGATCGCGATCGCCTCATCCATACTTAATACTTTACCAACGAGAGCTTCGCGACTTTGTTGTAAGCCTTTGTTTTCAGCGACAGCAAGATTTAACTCCTCGTTTTGATTCCAAAAAAGTTTGACGCTGACTTCCCGCTTGCCGATTAAATTATTGATTAGTTCCTTGAGTTTTGCTTCGTGAGGAATTAAGAGATCTTGTTGCACTTCTTGCCATTCTTCGACTACTAGCCCAAATTGCAAGGGCAAAGGTACAGCTTGATGGGGATCGATCGCTTTCATTAACGATTCTAAAACTGTTTCGTGGGTGATCAGGTTGGCACGGCTGGCGAGGTAGCGCTCTTGTTGAGCCTCGCTGTAGGCGATCGCAAAAGGCGGAAGTTCGTAAAACTGCACGGGCTGAGCATTCATTCCTTTAAGCTCGAAGTCTTTGACTAGTTCGATATGTTCAGCTTGCAAAATTGCGTACAGGTATAGGCTCATGAAAATCTCATTGTTGACTTAATTAAAGTTGAAATATGTGGCGATCGCGTTGGTGATGATTTTATCAAACCCTTTACCTAATTTTTTGCTAAGATCAATATATTCGTCCCATTTTGCCAATCTGTCATGACTGCTAATACGCTGCCAAATCCTGCTTCTCAAATCCTACCACTATTGGGGCGATCGCTATCGGAACTCACCGAATGGGTGGTGTCACAAGGACAGCCCAGCTATCGTGGCAAGCAGCTTCATGACTGGCTCTATAACAAGGGCGCAAGATATTTAGCAGATATTACCGTTTTTCCGAAGGCATGGCGCGAAGAATTTGCCCTTAATCCGACTGCGGAAATTGGGCGTGCCGAAATTTATCTTCACAAACAAACTCGTGATGGCACAGAAAAATTTCTGCTTAAGCTCGCTGATGGCGAAATTGTCGAAACTGTTGGCATTCCTACCAGTAAGCGTTTGACAGTATGTGTTTCGACTCAAGTTGGTTGCCCGATGGCGTGTGACTTTTGTGCCACGGGCAAAGGCGGCTTTCGGCGCAATTTGGCAAAGCATGAAATTATCGACCAAGTGCTAACCGTTCAAGAAGTTATGCAACAGCGCGTCAGCCATGTTGTATTTATGGGCATGGGTGAACCATTGCTCAATTATGAAAATCTGGTCGGGGCGATCGCGGTGATCAACAAAGATATCGGCATCGGTCAGCGCAACATCACCGTTTCTACTGTCGGTATTCCCAATCAAATCCCTCGCTTTGCTCAAGAACATCTCCAAGTGACGCTCGCGGTCAGTCTCCATGCCCCGACTCAAGAAGTTCGCGCTCAAGTAATTCCCTCCGCCGATCGCTATCCACTAATTGCGCTAATGGATGACTGCCGCGAGTATGTAGAAATGACAGGACGCAGGATTAGTTTTGAATATACACTTTTAGCTGGAGTTAATGATTCACCTGAACAAGCAAAGGAACTCGCTCACTTAATTCGCGGTTTCCAAAGCCATGTTAATTTGATTCCCTACAACACAGTTAGCGATGCTGATTATAAGCGTCCAAGTGAGAGAGCGATTCAAACTTTCGTGCAGGTTTTGGAAGATTATAGAGTCACAGCAAGTGTGCGGCGGACAAGAGGGCTTGAGGCAGATGCGGCTTGTGGACAATTGCGCGGTCAACATCAGAAGGCTTTAGCCAAATAATAATTATAAAACTCAAAAAGCTGTGGCGATCGCCACAGCTTTTTGGTTATTTGGCTAAAACGATCGCAAATGTTCAACAACCTTGGTTAGCGAGTTCTGCCTAAGGTTGTGATGTATAAAACTGCTTCATCGTTGGGAATGCCGAGAACCTCATTAACCAAATCGTCAAAGAATCCTGCAATGCCACTCACGCCGACACCCAAACTGATCGCCGCCAAATTTAAGCGCTGACCTAAATTCCCTGCATCCATATGTAAATAGCGATAAACGCGATCGCCATATTTCTCCACCGCTTTTTTCAGATCGGCGGTGTGGAAAATGACGGCTCCTGCATCGCGACCGAGTTCTTGACCGAGGCAAAGATAATGTAATTCATCACGGAAGTTCTTAAACCGAATTTGGCGCAGTTCTTGGGATTTGGAAGCGTAGTAATAACATCCTTCTTCTAAACCTTCGACACCTGTTACGGCAACAAAGGTTTCAATTAGACTGAGATCGAAATAGTCGGGATTACCATCAATACCTTGATCGGTATAGTGTTGCGGTTGGTAAGTAAAGTCGAGAATCGCTTTAAGTTCGGCAAGTTCTAAATTCCCGCCAGTATAGTCGCGAGTCGATCGCCGCTGCAAGATCGTATTCTCCAACATTTCCAGATCGTCGCCCCAGTGGATGCTTTCTGTGGCGGTACTGACTTTTGTGCAGAAAGGGAAGTTATATTTATCAGAATTTTGTTCGGAATCTTGTTCAGGAGATTGCAGAACACTTGCTTGATTATCAAACTGTTCATTAATACTCTGCTCATTAATGCTCTGCAAATTCGGCTTTTCCGTAATCTGGGTGGCTTGATGTAGATATTCTAAAAGTTGACCGTCGGGGAGTTTGGGGAAACTAGTTGTAGTCGTTGATGACAAAGCCGTCATCATTCCTTTGGAAATATTCGACGATCGCAACATTGGTTCTCGCGATTCTTGACCACGACCGATGCGCTCTTCATCTTGCAGATCGAGAATTGGCACGATCGCGATCGCGCTTTCTACTTCTTTGTCCAAAAATAACAATTCATTCACTGCTTCATCAGCAAAGCCACCAATCAGCGATGCTTGATAATCCTCGACTGAGCTAGCCAACTCAATATTCCCTAACAAATGCCCCGTGTCCAGAAAAATGCGGCGGTAAGCGCGATCTTGATAGCGCCATGCTGATCGGTGAAATACTGCGGTAATGGCGATCGCCATGCGGGTATTTTGCAAAGCAGGATGACCAAAACAAGCTTTTTGCAAACCATCCCAAATATTATTGTCTTGCCAGAAATGAATCAAGCTATGGTTGCGAACTTGATAGTTATAAATTCCTGCGGACAAAAGCGGTGTACCTGCGGAAATCACGTACATCTCGGCAGGATATAAACCACCCGCCGAAGGTGCAGATCGCAAATAAAAGGCATCCCCCGTCACCGTTGGCACTCGTGCCGTCAATCCATAGCTACAAAATAGCAACCGCGATAGCCGCCGCCACCGACTTGCCAATAATCCATCGCGATCGGGCTGAATTTCTTCAGTGAGGTGAGGTTTGAGGTCATACACTGTGCCAATTTTATAATCCTTGTAAGGCGATGGCTGAGTACTCCAGTCTAAGCCCTGTCCTTTACTCGCAAGGGTTTCAGGCTCATATTTAGTACGTTCGTGATAATGTTCGGCGAAGGAAAATCTGGCTTCGGGCATGGCTTTGCAACGTGCGTAAATAGGCGGCTAGACTCAAATGTTATATCAATTCGCACTGATATAACATTTGAGTCGTCGGCGCTTTGCGCCGATGACATTGCGAGATTATCAAAATTACGATCGCATGAATGATCATTTCGGATATGATAAGAAGGTTGTCAAAAATTTTCTAATTAGAAAATTATCACATTTAATATAGGGATCACGTCATGGCAGTACCCAAGAAGAAAACTTCTAAATCTAAGAGAGATAGCCGCAAAGCAGTATGGAAACGGAAAGCCGCAGTTCATGCTCAAAAAGCTATTTCCTTAGGTAAGTCCATCCTCTCAGGCAAAAATGATGGTTTTGTCTATCCAATGGCTGAAGAGGCGGAAACTGAAGAGTAATCTTAAAAAAAGGCGAGCTAAGCTCGCCTTTTTTTATAGCTGTCGCTATTTGTATTAAGACAAACCAAAAACCCAAAAAGTAGAGGCAGCGCACCGCGCTGCCTCTACTTTTTGGGTTTTATTTGCTAACATACTTGGCGACAGCTCAACTCCATGATGCTGCGAGTCGCCAGATTTGATGACCAATTGCTAGTCCGATTAAACAAGGTATGGTTAATATGCCGATCGCTGGCCATAGTTTGCGTTTTTTTATAAGCATGTCGCCGACAAAGGCGATCGCGGTTAATCCCACCCATGTAATAATCGCCAAAATAATAAAATAAAACTCTAGTTTGACTAAAAAAATTAAGCCGCCAAGAATCAAAAAGCCGCTTAGCAAATAGCTCCATTTCATCAGTGCATAGTCGGCAAAGGCGGTAATAGTTGGAAATAGTCCAAAAATGGCAAAACCTGCGATCGCCAAATTCTGACGCGCTGGAATTGTGATTAGTATTGATAGAAAGTAGCCCATACAGGCATAACTAAGTGCAATGATGATCAGCCAAAACCACAAAAAATCGATTTTTTTGAAAGATACTTTTGGTCTTTTTAGCTTAAATTTAGGTAAGCTAATTTTAGGTAAGCTTAGACTTCTTAATGTGTTTGGTTTCGACACATCAAATTGCAACGGATCATTAGAATCTTGTACTTGATCCTCTACTTGATCCGCCTTAGTTTGTTGATTTTCGTCAGGAGCATCGGTCATAATTTCATACTAACGAATAGGACGTGCAAAGCACGCCCTATTCGTTAGATTTATGTTTCTGAGGCAACAATCATTGAGCCGACTCCGCTATTGCTGAAAATTTCCAACAGTAGTGAATGTGGTACTCGTCCATCGACAATGTGTGCGGCTCTTACGCCTTGAGCTAGCGATCGCACACAACATTGCACTTTGGGGATCATGCCACCACTGACCACATTTGAATTCATCAGTTCTCGCGCTTTTTGAATCGTTAAACTGCGATAGAGAGTGCTGGGATCTTTGTAATTGTGCAAGATGCCTGCAATGTCGGTAAGCAAAATTAATTTTTCGGCTCCCAAGGCGGCGGCAAGTTCACCAGCAACCGTGTCAGCATTGATGTTGTAGGATTGACCCGTTTCATCGGTTGCTACGCTGGACACGACGGGAATATGTCCTGCTTCGATCAAGGTTGAGAGCAGACCGATATTGATGCCACTGACTTCACCGACAAAGCCGATCGCATTATTGCCTTGAGGACGAGCGCGAATCAGGTTGCCATCTTTACCACACAAACCAACGCCAGAACCACCTGCAAGGTTGATCATTTCCACGATTTGCTTATTAACGCGCCCCACTAGCACCATTTCCACAACTTCCATCGTCTCAGCATCGGTAACTCGCAACCCATCAATAAACTGTGGCTTGATATTGAGCTTAGTTAGCCATGTATTGATTTCGGGTCCCCCACCATGCACCAACACTGGGCGCAATCCCATAAATGACATAGTAACGACATCGCGAATCACGTCTTGGCGCAGGCTTTCTTCTTTCATCGCCGCGCCACCATATTTGACGACGATGGTACGCCCAGCAAATTTCTGCATATATGGCAGTGCTTCACTTAAAATCTGAACGCGATCGCTGTCTGTGATCATTTAAAGCCTCAATTATTCTTAAAAAATCCTTTGACTAACCTTACCGCTTCAATTACCCCAATAGATAAGCTAATTGAGTAGTTTATTAATATTTGATGACTTTTATGAAAGACAAGGGGCTTAAGCCCCTTGTTCTGGCGATCGTAAAATATCTGCTAGTGCGCTGCGTAAAAATGACTTCACGATTAGATGTAATGACCACTTTTCAGGACTTAACGTGCCACAAATAACACTGAAAAGATTACTTAGCAAGCTTTTCAGCATAAATATCGTTTTTTATCTCAGCCCAAAGCGATGTATATTTATAGCGATCGCTTGATTAGAGAATAAATGTTTAAGTTTGCTCACAAACTCGCTAGCTTAGCAATCTATACAGGGCTATGTCTGGGAGTTGCTAGTAGCATCGCCCCCACAACGTCGCCAGTATTCGCTGAAGATAGCAGCCTCGGTATTGTCATGCGCCGTGGACATTTGCGGGTGGGCATGGATGCGGCGATCGGCGGACCATATATGTTTTGGAATGCCAAAACCCAGTTTTATGATGGCTTTGAGCTAGAGATTATTCAAGAAATCGCGGCAAGATTAAATATTGAGCCGCGTCCGATTAATATTCCTTGGGCGACTCAGCCCGAAAATTTAACGTCGCGACAGGTTGATATATTGCTCAGTGCGCGGGAAGAAGGAGCGCTAGAAATAGGTGAGACTAAGGGTAAATTTATTGAAACTGGGCCTTATTATCGTAGCTCTCAAAGATTATTGATTCGGGCGGATGGGACGCAAATTAAATCCTTGCGCGACATGATTGGTAGGCGCGTGGGAGTTGTGGCAAATAGCGGAGGCGCGGCGATCGCGGAAACCTATAATAAAAATAGGGGCAATGCAATTCGCCTGTTTTCGTCACGGGATCTCGATCGCATGGTGATCCAATTACGCGATCGCCAGCTTGATGCGATGATCCTTGATGAACCTGTGGCAGTTTGGCAAGTCCGCAATAATCCTAATTTTATAATTGTAGGTGAGCCTTTAATTCCCATTCGCTTAGTGACGATCGTCAATAAAGATGATGTATCTCTCAAAAAAGCAGTCGATAAGGCTTTAACAGAAATGCGTCAAGAGGGTAAACTCGAACAAATACTTAAGAGGTGGAATCTGTGGGAAAGCCAGACAACTTTAAAATCGACAAAGGGCTTGCCAGTTACGGTATTAGCGATCATTACGCCGTACTCGGTTTACCGATGACCACCGATGTCGAGCATATTCGCAAAAAATTTATCACGCTTGCGAAGATCTTGCATCCTGATGTTTTTGGGAAAACTCCCGAAGAAAAGGAGCTTGCTACCAAATACTTTTCAAAGATGGTCAGCCCTGCTTATAAATTGTTGAATAGCGATCGCGAACGGGGTGAATATTTAGCAACTGTGAGAATTTTTGCTCAAGGTAAAAAACAAAAAGCAGAAGTCCCTACCCTCACTTCCGAAATTGCTCAAAAACTGTATCGGCTTCCTCACGAAATCACCTATAAGCAATATGTCGAGACGGTTGCGCCCAAGCAGTATGAGTCCCTCGACTCAATTATGGAATATACCTCCGTTCTCAGCGAGTTAAATCTCGTATATTTGTTTACCAAACAGTCTAAGTTTCAGTTCAGGCAGCGCAGCCACTCCTACTAGTAATCAGTCTGTTAATACCGAGACAACTCCAGTGGCAAAACCTGCCCAATCACCAGCACTGCGTAATCTGAATATGGCGGAGCTATTTATCAGCAAAAAACAATGGGCTGATGCACTCAAGGAACTGATTACCGCCGAGAAGCTCGACCCTAATAGTGCCAAGGTCTATGCACTCAAGGGTTTAGTGCAGATGAATCAAAATGCGGCGGCGATCGCGAAGACCAGCTTTCAAAAAGCACTCAAACTTGATCCTAAAGAACCAACGGCGCTCAAATATCTCAATCAAGTGAATGTGGCGACAAAACCACCCGAAAAACCACCCGAAAAAAAAGGCGGGCTATTTGGCTGGGGTAAAAAGTAATCTCTAATATTTCTTGCTAAGACTGGATTTTTACAGGCCAAAAGATATAGCGAGGCAAATACTTTGGATTTCCGCAGACTGAAATACTACCGTCATAATTCACTGATTTTGGTCACCAGTGGCGATCGCCTGCTGCTGGATGCGGTCGCTGAAATTTTAGCGACCGAGAAATATAATTTCATCACGGAAACCAGTGGCGAAAAAGCATGGGAAATAATTCTCGAAAAGAAACCCGCGATCCTCTTGGCTGATTGGTCTACTCCAGATATCTCAGGTTTAGCTCTATGCCATCGCGTCAAGGCAAATCTTGAACTTCCCGAACTGATCGCAACTTACTTTGTTTTGATCGTGGAAGCATTGAACTGTCAACAGCGCCAAATTGGTTTAGATACGGGTGTCGATGAATTTCTTAGTAATCCCATCGATAGCTCTGAGCTAAAAACAAGATTACGGACAGGGCTGCGCGTCAGTGCTTTGATGCAGTCTTTAACATGGACAAATCAAAGATTGCTAGCTCAAAATGATCTGCTAGATGCGCTCACATTATCCGATCCTTTAACCAAGGTTTTGAATGAGCAAGCCTTTGCGGAGGTGATGCCGAAAATGATGCAGCAATTTAAAGGATATGGTAATTACAAAAATTACAGTTTCCTGAGTGTATTGGTCATTGACATTGATAATTTCATGCAAATTACCCAGTCCTATGGTATGCAGATTGGCAATGAAACGATTAAGGCGATCGCGGGGCGGTTGAGCCATAGTTGTATGGCAAATAGTTTGATTTACCGACATGGTTTAGATGAGTTTGTCTGTGTCACTCCCCATAGCGATCATACAAGTGGCATCCAACTCTCTCAAAATCTGCTGGCAAGTATTCGCAGTAATCCAATCGCCGTTTCTTCAGGGTTATTATTTCCGATGACAATTAGTATTGGCGGTGTGGTTAAGGCGTTAGACAATCAGAAGGCTCCAAATATTCAACCCGATATTAGTTTTGGGGAACTCGTAACTTTAGCTGAGGGATCGCTACTTCAAGCCCAACAGTCTGGCGGCGATCGCGACTATATCGAAGAAATCACCAATAAGTTATGAGAGTACGCCCCTTTGCGCCGCGAGTTTCGACAATGGTTACAGCATTTTATTTAAATAAAAAAGAAAAATATGCATAGGACAAAATTTCAGTTTTTGACGGCTACGTTACTTACATTCTCGATGGTTCAGGCGATCGCCTTAAGCCTTAGCGATCGCCAAGTGACGACTCCCGACGCTGACGCTTAGGCGTACAGCGCGGGCTTCTCAGCAACACCACCAATTGGTTCGGTTACACGCTGAGCTTTAATCACTGTCCGCCCGACAGCAATGTTTTTAATATTTATAGCAGCATTAATATCC
>JBDNJN010000060.1:0-29292 GCA_041687725.1 Pseudanabaena sp. | reverse complement strand
TCGCAGTAGCTTTTTATCTGTTGACCATTTGCGTCAGAAAATTATCGCTTTTATCAACTATTTCAATGAGCTTTTATCCAAACCTTTTAAATGGAAGTTCCGTGGTTAGCGTCTTGTTACTTCAGCCAGCGTGTACTAGGTTAGTATTGCTGTTGATACTCATCTCTTTGTTAAACCAGATTTTGCCTCTTTTGGCAACCCCCTATTTTACCAGTGGTTATTGAGACGTTACAATTCTGCTATGTTTCTCCTTGTTAATGTTTAGATACGAAAAAAAGATGTTATGGCGGATCGTTATGTTCGCGTAAAAACTTCCCAAGGGAAAGTTTATTACGGGCTGTTGGAGTTGAATCAATCTGTGAAGATCCTCAGTACAGCGCCTTGGCTGGGAGGAGAGCCAAACGGCGAAATACTTGCGCCAGACACTTACCAGCTTTTAGCTCCCTGTGAGCCGAGCAAGATTGTGGCTGTTGGCAAAAACTATTCGGCTCATGCCGCCGAAATGGGTGGGGAAGTGCCAAAGGAACCAATCCTATTTTTAAAGCCAACCACAACCTTAATCGATCCTGAAGCGAAAATCGCTCTACCGCCACAGTCCAAACGGGTAGAATATGAGGGTGAATTAGCATTGGTGATCGGCGATCGCTGCTTTAATCTCACGCCAAAACAAGCGATCGCCGCTATTTGGGGCTATACGATCGCCAACGATGTCACGGCGAGGGATTTGCAAAGAAGTGATAGCCAATGGACAAGAGGCAAAGGATTTGATACATTTTGTCCTTTAGGACCTTGGATTGTGCGCGAAATTAGTCCAACGGCATTAATTCAGACCTTCGTGAATGATTTTAAAAAGCCTTTTCAGTCAGCCTCAATCGAGGAAATGGTATTTGCTCCAGAATATATCGTTTCCTACATTAGCCAAATTATGACCTTACTACCAGGGGATATTGTTCTTACTGGCACACCTGAAGGCGTGGGACAAATGCAAGAAGGCGATCGCATTTATATCGAAATCGAAGGTATCGGTAAATTGCAAAACACTGTAATTTTGCGATCGCCTTTACCATCTGACGAAGAAATTGAAGAAGACGAAACTATCATTCAATAAAAAAGCGCCACGTGCTACATCTTCAATTGATATTGAATTGATATTGGGAACATATTATTTGAAACTGAGGTCATTTTAGCTTCTGGTTATGCTCTATTACAGCTTGTAAAAACAACTTGAACAGGCAAGGGGCTTAAGCCCCTTGTTAAGGCTATTGAAAATTGCCATTGTGAGTAACTTATGGTTACGCTCTGTAGAGCGCAACCACGCAAGAGTTATAAAATATATGTGGGGGGGTGGATTCTGGCTCGCTCAAAAATCTTTATACACCCGCTAATCCTATGAATTCCCTAATCCTAAATTTACCAAAATTTCTAAAAAGGCAAATCGGCTGTTTATCAGCGATCGCGCTAACATTGCCCCTAGCCGCAATGCCTAGCTTTGCTCAGATTGTTCCTGTCGAAACAACTCCTACCTCAGCACCTTCCACGCTCCCATCCGATAACCCCAACGACAAAGCCGCTAATCCCACGGACAATAAAAACGCACGTTTTAGCTGTCAAGTGCGCGAAGGTCAATACATCGTTGTTTATCAACCCAAGAGCCAACCTCAAAAATATTTTCCTTGGGCTGCCCCTAACATGATGGGCGATGGTTGGTCGCCTGAGCGCCGTTGCAATGAAATTGGTCGCCGTCTGGAGCTATATCGTCCTGATGGGTTGCTGGAAATGCGAACCAGTATGGAAAATGGCTATAACGTAATTTGTGCAACCACTGATAAAAATTCTGCTTGTCGAATTGTGCTAACAGTCCCGAATGGACAAGATCCGATCGCCACTCGCGATCGCGTATTTGGCAATCTCGCGACTGCTGATAGTGGTCAACAAACTACGGCGGTAAATACTTATCGCGGCGGCGATCGCACCTTAAACGATATCACTGGCAATCTTGGCTTAGGTATCGATCTATCGAGTATTAATAGTGTTCTAGGTTCTGTATTGTCGTCAAGTCGTCCTACTACCGATGTACGGAGCGGCAACTTGTACTTGAAACCATTTCTTGATCCTAGTGACGGCGGAACTGGTAATGCTTTGAACAATAGTGGGTTCAATGGCAGCAGTGGTAAAAAGCTTAATCCTGATAATTTTCGTTAAACAAAAAAGGGGCGCGAAGCGCCCCTTTTTTGTAGCCTTGATTTACAGAGCTTTTTGAGTAATTAAGCTTCGTTCAATGCAGCAATGCCTGGCAAAATTTTGCCTTCGAGCAACTCTAAGCTTGCACCACCACCAGTCGAGATGTGGCTCATTTTGTCCGCAAGTCCAACTTTTTCGACTGCCGCAACTGAGTCGCCGCCACCGATAATCGTGATTGTGCCTTTGCCTGTGAGGTCAGCAAGTGTATGCGCGATCGCCTCAGTACCCGCCGCAAACTTATCAAACTCAAATACACCCATTGGCCCATTCCAAATTGCGGATTTGCATTCAGCAAGCGCCGCTTGAAATACCTTGATCGAGTCAGGTCCAATGTCCAAGCCCATCCAACCATCAGGCATATTATCAATGCTGACGGTTTGAGCATTAGCGTCGGGCTTGAAATTGTCAGCAACAACAACATCGGTAGGTAATAAGAACTTCACACCGCGCTCTGCGGCTTTCTTTTCGAGGGCGCGAGCCAAGTCTAGCTTATCGTCTTCAACCAAAGACTTACCAACATTTAAGCCGCGAGCCTTATAAAAAGTGAAGATCATGCCGCCGCCGAGTAGCAAATAATCGACCTTATCGAGTAGGGTTTCGATCACGCCGATTTTGCTGGAGACTTTAGAACCACCAACGATCGCCGCCAAAGGGCGCTTAGGATTGTCGATCGCACCACTGAGATATTGCAATTCTTTATCGAGCAAGAAACCCGCAACCGAGATACTAATAAACTTGGTTACGCCTTCAGTGGAAGCATGGGCGCGGTGAGCAGTCCCAAAAGCATCATTCACATAGATATCAGCCAAAGAAGCCAATTTTTTAGCAAACTCAGGATCGTTCTTTTCTTCTTCAGGATAAAAACGCACATTTTCCAACAACGCGACATCGCCATCGTTGAGAGCATTTACTTGCGAGGCCACGACATCACCGATGCAATCATCGGTTTTTAAGACAGGCTTACCCAGCAATTCCGACAAACTTACTGCGACAGGATTGAGACGAAGGCGTTCGGTGACACCCTTGGGTCGCCCAAAGTGACTAGCAAGAATTATCCGAGCGCCAGCGTCGCTAAGATACTTGATTGTTGGCAGGGCTGCCCGAATACGAGTATCGTCGGTAATTTTGCCGTTTTCGTCTTGAGGAACGTTGAAATCAACTCTTACTAAAACTTTTTTGCCTGCCAATTCAGCAGCAGTCAAACTTGCGAGATTTTTCTTTGCCATAATTTCTTGTTCTTATTGGTTTTTGCAGTATATGCAGTATATAAAGTTACTTTTTTACAATGTCTTAACGATTTTACAGAAAAATACGACCAGTTTAGACTCAAAAAATTATGCTAAAAGATCGCAAATTAAATAAACCGCCAATTCAAGAATGAAGTGCAACAGTTCTTAACCACTGCCAATTAAGAATCTCACATTTTCTCGTTATTTCTGTTTAATGTCAGTATTCCCACCTGTAGTTTTAAAGGTAATGGTAATTGAGTTAGATGTCCAATTTCTTCAAAAACCAACCATGTGAGCCATCAAAGGCGGCTTCAAGTTCTCCTTCTTTGCCTTGCTGTACTGATAATAATCGATGTTTAGTTTTTTACCAAAATCGTACTTTTCAAGAAACAACTTCATCAACGAGCTGCTGATTTTCGGCAACTTGGGAAACGACACGACCATTGAGAGCCGTTTCAATGACATTCGATATTTGTTCCATACTAAGTCCATAGGTAGCCGCAGCAGTCCGATTGTATTGGATTTGCACTTGACGGATTGGTAATTGAGGCTCAAGTTGCAAATCGACAAACCCAGCTACAGGCGCGATCGCATCGCGTACCTGTTCGCCGATCGTCCTTAATTCCGCTAGGTCAGACCCATAGATTTTGATAGCGATCGCACTTCTTACTCCAGATAGCACTTCATCCATACGGTGAGAAATAAATCCACCAATGTTCGGTGCAACTCTTGGTAATTTGTTGAAAGCTTCACGCAGTTGCTTGATACTATCCTCACGGTTTTGCAAGGCGCGATCGCATTTTGACAAGTTGCTGAGCATGGCGATCGCACTATCTTTCTTTATGGCAAAGTTTGAACGATTGATAAAAACTATATTTGACTAGTTATATAAAATTTTGTATAATCTGTACTTATTAGAGATAAATAGTCAGCAATTATGGCAATCAAATTTTATGAGAGTCCTTTCCATGCGATCGAGGAGCCTGAATTGGCTAGTAAATTAGTCTTAAAGGCTGATTTGACGATTATGATTCGCGACATTATCGAAAGTAAGGGTTGGACGCAAACGGAAGCTGCAAAGATATTGGCGGTTACTCAGCCGCGTGTGTCTGATATTATGAATGGCAAGATTGATAAGTTCACCTTGGATATGCTTTTTTCGGTGCTTGATAAGTTGGGTTTTAGAACTGCGTTTAGTTTTGGAAGTTTAGAGGATGCTTCTATCAAAATTCAAATCAAGGATTTAGCCAAGGTGGTCTAGCTATTTCTGCTTTTTCATGTTGTCTAGTTCAGATTTTAGTCCTTTATACCTTTGTTCAATGATTTTCATAGCTTTCCGATCTACTCCATTGGTTGTTTTTTCAAAGGAATGTAAGACGAAGACGGCATCTAAAAATTTGGCTATATAAACGCATCTAAAGGCTGGGCTTCCATTAATTTTAAGTTCAATGATACCAGCGCCAATACTACTGAGTGGTTGTATCGGTAAGAATGGTTTTTTATCGTCTTGGATGGCTCTTAAACTGGTTCCAAATTGCTGTTGAATTTCTTTGGGAAAGTCTTTATATTCTCTTTCGGCTGCATCGCTGACAAAGGCAAATTGTTTCATAATCTGGTCATGTATACTTATTTGCTGGTGTAATGAATTCGGGTTTGGGGGAAACCATAAAAAATATAAATATCTTGTGAATATCAGGTCTTTTTTTGCGGTTTATTCAAAAGAGCAGAGCAAACATCTAAAAGTTCGATGTCTGCTCTGCTCATCTAGAGGATTCGGGTTTGAGGGGCTTTTAGGCGCGAGACGAATAAACATCTAGAGGCTTGATGGTTTAACTGCTCTCGCTTTGAACTATGAGGCTTTGTCGCGGTAGAAAAAACTTTCTAAGTCAACAGATACTATGCGCTTTCCTCTACTTCGCAACTTTTGTACAACTGACGAGCAAAAATTTCTATCAGAGGCTACAACAAGAGCAACATCAAAAGAATCAGCTTTATTAATCATGTCTTTTTTCATCCTATCCTGTATGTCATTAGAGTTTTCATCATTCAAGCCATCAAATAGTGCTATATGCCCTACTTTTTCTGTGACTTGATCAAAATATTGATCCTCTAATTTATTCAGACGATGAGGGCGTGCACCTCTATACTTCCAGTCATACGAACCAAGTCTATGACAGAGGACATAACTAGTCATAGAATTACTAGCTTTGCCAACTGCGAGCGAATAACTTTCATTGGCATTGTATGGAGCAGTCGTCATTGGCAAAGCATATACGATTCCTTCTATATAATTAAAAGTACGAGGAGAAAGAACTAAGCAAGGATGCAAGCCTTTCATCTCTCTTCCAACTTGAGGGTCAAAATTAATCCAGATAATATCTTGGCGCTCTGGAATCCAACGGCATTTATGGATATTAAATTTCTCTCGCTTCAAGGAGCGTATCAGAAAATCTTCTAATGCGCTTTTCATATAGATATGGGTATTCTCAACGGCTACGCCCATATGACTATTTAAATTCAAGTAGTCTTGCGTATTCCATATAGATTTAGATTTTTTGAGTACTGAATCATCAATAAACGCGGCTCTTCTCTCTCCACAAGGTTTGAGGAATTTGTGAGTGACCAAGATTGGCTTATCTTTAGGCATTTCCAAGAGGCTATCCTTTGCACTTACAACTGAATTTTTATGAGAGATTAACATAGCAATCACATTTTTTATTTGATACTATTTACAGTAAGACAAAAAATGTCCCATGTCAATGGGTAAAGTAAAATATTTTTAATGGGAAATATTTGTGTTATGCTTTCAATGAATTTTAAAGTGTTATCAAAGCTAAAAATTCAAGATGTTTATATGAAAACTAAAATAGCCAAACTTGATTATCATTATTTAGAAGTTGAGCAAATAGTGAGTCTAACTCAAGGTGTTCGACTCGGGAGATATGAAGACAACCATGGAATGTCATATCGTCTTATAAGTCCAAAAAATATTGATGGGTTGACTCTTCAGGGAGAATTAGATGAAGTAAAGCTTGCAAACGTAGATCAGGGTAAGTATTGTCTACGCTTGAATGATATTGTCATGACTATGCGTTCCAAGATTGGCGCAGCTTCTCTGGTGGTTGAAGATTTTGCTGGAAGTATTGTTGATCACCACTTGGCAGTTCTCCGATGTGAGAGTCCTTTTAAAGTTCTGCCGAAATATTTGGTTGCAATCTTGAATTCAGAGTGGTTTTACCATAGTCAGTTGTCATCAATTACAGGAGAATCCACAGTCATCTCAATTTCTTTGTCTCAATTACGAA
The DNA here is from genome assembly GCA_041687725.1 of Pseudanabaena sp. GTDB lineage: Bacteria > Cyanobacteriota > Cyanobacteriia > Pseudanabaenales > Pseudanabaenaceae > Pseudanabaena. Next base: position 22,517 of record JBDNJN010000060.1, on the reverse strand, counting down.
AATTAAAAATTCCTATACCAAGTCTAGAAAACCAATCTAAAATTGCAGATTTATTATTTGCGATGGATAGCATAAGGCAGACTTCTTTAGAAACTTTAAAAATACGACAGCAAATTGCAGAACAGAGTTTGTTTCAGTTGTTTGGAGAAAATGTATGAATATCAACCAAGATTTGAAACCTTTAACAAAGGAGATATTTCAATTGAGAGAGAGTTCAAGTCTTTCTACTCAAGATTGGTTATTACATTGTTTAAATCTATTATTTTTAAAATATATATCTGATTTAACAGATGCTCAGTCCAATCAAATTGATAAATATTTTACTCAAATGCCCAGCAATGTCTGTTGGGACAACTTTGTGAAGGCTAGTAATCTAGGACAGGTATTAGATAAGACTATAAATCAAATCAGTGATGCTAACCCAGAACTCAAGTGTATTTTGGGAGAATCAAAATTTTCTAAAATCCCAGAAAGAAATCTCAACGCAATGATTTCAGAATTTAGTAATTCTAGCATCAGAAAGAGAGGCTTTGACTTATTTTCGAGTTATGCTGAAATTGCGGAGAGTATGATCGACTATGGGGCAGATGACGAGAAATTTGGAGGACAAAACTTTACTACAAAATGGATAACTCAATTACTAGCGAGATTAATTGCTCCTCAAGAAAACTTGCCTATCCACGACCCTGTTTGTGGAACAGGTGGACTATTAATTGAATGTGCAAAATTAGTAGCAAAGAAAAATAATGAGTTTCCAAAACTTTATTTGTCTGGACAGGAAATAGATGAAAAGGCATATAAAATCTGTCAAATTAATCTTCTACTACATGGACTCAATAACTTTAAAATCAAGAATGGGGATACATTAAGAGATCCAAAATTCATCGCAGATAATAGACTAGATCAGTTTGAAACTGTAGTTGCTAATCCTCCATTTAACGCTAACGATTGGGGCTATGAGCAAATTAGTAGAGAAGACAAATTTGAGAGATTCCGCTATGGGATACCACCAAAAGCAAATGGGGATTTTGCTTTTATCGAGCATATTATAGCAACTCTTGCTTCTCCTTCAGGCAAAGCAGTTATACTTGTCTCGCCTGGAGTTTTATTTCGATCTGGTTTAGAACAAAATATTCGTGCAGATATTCTCAAATCAGATATTGTCGAAGCAGCTATTGGACTACCTTCAAGCTTGTTATACAACACTAATATTCCTCCAGCAATTCTCATCCTAAACCGCAATAAAGATAGAAAAAATAAAGTATTAGTTATTGATGCCAGTAAGGAATATCACAAACTTAGTAAAAGGACAAATTGCCTTGACAAGGAGAATATTGACAATATAGTTAAAATCTTTAAGAATTTTGAGGAGAAACAAGGTATATCAAAGATTATTTCCCTTGAAGAAATAGAAAAAAATGATTATCAACTAAATGCTAATCGTTATATTACTGCCCCTAGACCAACTATAGATATTCAGGAAAAAGCAAGAGAGTTAATTCAGCTTGAATGGGAACGCTCAAACCTAGAAGAAGAAATGGATCGAATTTTGGGAGAACTAGGGATAGATGTTTAAAAACTAGTGGAGCGATCGCTTTCTGATTAATATTTGATATATGCGATCGCCTAGCTGTGATGATAGGCGAAAGATACAGGGATTGGCATTCCAGCCACCGAACAAAATCGAATTTTTGATCGTTCTTATCGAGTTGATCACGATCGCAAAACTGGCGGCACAGGTTTAGGTCTGGCAATTGCTAGAGCGATCGTGCATCAGCATCAAGGTCAAATTTCTCTCCAAAGTGAAATCGATCAAGGCAGTTCATTCACGGTTCAACTACCTCGTATCCAAAAGTTCAATCGCTAATGACTATATAAATGATGGATATCGACGTAGTGAGCGTGACGGCGACTAGTCAGGAAATACTCGTGATCATGAATATGTGGCTCGGTGACTGGGGGCTTGACTTGCGATCTTAAGAGAGCGAGAACTTTAGCAAAAATTCGTTAACTCGATCAGGTACTTCATCTTGAGGGCAATGCCCCGCATTCGCGATCGCCACAAACTCTTTAACACAAGAAAATCTCGTAAACGACGATCGCCCCAATTCTATCGGTTCCCAAGGATCGCGATCGCCCCATAGTACGATCGCATCACAGGGCAGAATTGCTAATAGATCTTCAGGTTTTGGACCTTGTGAATAACGAACAAAAGCCATGAATACATCGACAGCATTAGGGTTTTGAGAGGGCTTAATTAGGATGTCAATTAGTTCATCGGTAATTGCGGATCGATCAATGTAAGCTTGAGACAAAATTTGTCTGACCGATTGCGGTTTACGCACCTGATCGAAAAATAACTTAGCGATCGCCCGATTCCCCAAAATATTTTGTACCGACTTCACGCCCACGCGCCTAAACCAAGGCAGATTTAATTGATTTTGTTCTTGCAATAATCGTAATGAGCAATTAATTAATACGGTCTTGGTAATCAACTCAGGCGCATAAATTGCTGCCTGCATCGCCACCACCGCACCGATCGAATTACCAACTAATATGGCGCGATCGCCAACCACCTCGCGCACAAAATCCGCAACCTGTTGCCCCCAAGTCTCAAAGGTATAAGGTAGCTCGCTCGGTTTCGGCTGCGCCGAAGATCCAAATCCAATTAAGTCGATCGCATAAACTCTGGCACTTTGCGCTAAAACTGGTACATTCTTGCGCCAATGCCCCACCGAAGCCCCAAAGCCATGAATCAGAACAATTGCAGGTTTATCTAAATTTTCTTCTAATCCTTCAACACAATAACCAATCTCATAGCCACGCCATGTCCAGAAGCGATCGGCAAACTTACGATATTTAGGAGTTGTTGACATTGGCTTAGGGATAGATTTGGTTCTCTTAGTATTATGACAAAAGTAAACTTATGTGAAGCAACTAGAACTAGCTAATTTCGCCTACCCTATCATTGACTAGAGACTAGCCCCTCGCAACTATATTTAGCTTATTTTGACCCGAACTCATTGTATGTTTGAGAATAGGTATTTTTAAAACTTTTCGATAATTTTTATTTGGAGATTTAAACGTGGCGATTCCTTTATTGAATTACGCTCCATCATCCCAGAATTCTCGTGTCGCTGGTTTTGGTGTCGGTAATGACAATTCACCTAAAATTTATAATATTGCGAATATTTTTTCTAGTAGTGACATAGACGAACTGATTGAAGCCGCCTACCGTCAACTATTTTTTCACGCTTTTGCCGCCGATCGTGAAAGTACCCTAGAATCGCAACTGCGTTCTGGCAATATTTCGATCAGACAGTTTGTGCGCGGTCTAGTTCTTTCCAACACCTATAAAAGCAGTTTTTATGACAAAAACAGTAATTATCGCTTTGTAGAGCAAACTGTACAGCGTGTTCTTGGTCGTGATGTTTACAGCGAAAAAGAAAAAATTGCTTGGTCAATTGTAGTGGCGACCAAAGGCATTGAAGGTTTCATTGATGCATTGCTCGACAGCGATGAATATCTTGAAGCATTTGGCGACGACACACTTCCTTACCAACGCCGTCGCGTGTTGCCTAGCCAAAGAATTGGCGAGATGCCCTTCAACCTCAAGTCTCCTCGCTACGATGCTTACCATCGCGCACAGTTGGGCTTCCCTCAACTTGTGTGGCAAAATACTGTTCGTAGCTATGTGGCTACTGACAGAACACCAAAAACAGGCGATCCAGCCTTGTTCTTAAACATGGCTCGTGGCATTAATATTCCTCCTGTCAACACACCCAAGGTATCTGCTCAAAATCTCGACTACGAACGTTTAGTTCCTCGTCGTTAAATCTAGCCTTTAAAACTAGCGCTAGTTAGAGCTAGTTTTAAAGATTGATTTGCTAATCAATCTTTAAAACTTAGAGAGAAAAGGGGGCGATAATCGCCCCCTTTTCTTTGACATCAAATTGCTATAGGATTTGTGTCGAAGCCAACGCAAATTTCAGTCTATCTTTTCTTCGTTTAATCTTTATTTATCACTAATGGATATTTATCAATTTCTTGAACTTTTTGTCGGTCGTTGGCGATCGCAACGCAGCGATCATCAATTTGGCGAGGGAGATGGTAGTGATACCCGTTCTGTGATTGATATTACAGCTTTAAGTCTTAACGACTCAGAGTTAATTAGTATTTGCCAAAAATATGACATCGATCCGAGTACGGCGATCCAGCCAATGAAAATGTCATGGGAAGAAGAATCACTCAGCAGCAATAAGCCCAAGGGCTATGCTTTGATCGTGCCTGTACCTGACCTAGCTTCACCAAGTAAAGGCTTGATTTTGACCCAACAAGGTAAAGGTGTTTATGAGCTTGGCAGCGATGAAGCTCTGACAATTCAGACTGTTACTGGTCAAAATGCGATCGAAGAAAGAATTTGGTATGGCAATCCTAACTTAAGATTCCGCGTAGCAACTTTGTTGCAAGGAGATCGAGCCAGCGATCGCCGCGTCCAATCATCAAAATTTTATTCAGAAATTCGTAGTGCCATGCCAAAAGCATAAACCCCAAAAAGTAGATGCGGCGCTCCGCGCCGCATCTACTTTTTGGGGTTTTATTAGCTACTTAATTTTAAGAAATGTGAAATTAATGTCCAGACTTCTAAGCCGATAAAACCTGCGAGGAAGACAAAAATCGCAATATTTAAACCAGTTTTAATTTTTTCCATATTGTCACGGCTAATTATTGATATTTTTAATGGTTAAATAAACCAATCAATTTTGACTAGAAAACCATCAGATTATCTAGTTGAGTTAAACTTAACCATTATTACATTCAACTGTGAGGATGTATTGCTGTGAATTGGCTCAAAAAGTTTACTATTCTCGGAATTGTCGCGATCCCATCGTTAGCGATCGCGCAATCTGCCTCAGCACGTTTTGTCATTTTTGTGGCAGGCAATGATGCTGCAACGTTGCAAAGAGTTCGCACTGTCTCTCCAGCCGCTTTTGCAACAAAAATCAACGATCAACCTGCAATTCAAGCGGGTACATTTAACTCAGAGAACAGTGCTGATAGCTTAGCGATCGCGCTGCAACAGTCTGGACTACCAGCTCAAAAGTATTTTAGAAGTTCGGGAGGCAAGGAAAACAATGTCCAAGTTCCCTTTACTGACACCATAACTTCTATACCAAATCCATCTGTAGCAGCTCTGCCTAATCCACAACAGGTTGTTATTCAACAAAACCGTACTTCGCAACCAGTAAGCTTTCAAACAGACTCGCAGCCACAGATTCTTAGCTCTGTATTTCAACCTGTCCCTCAACAGGCGACTGCTTATAACAACAACCAATATCAACAGATCACCACCAACACTGTTGTACCTCAAGTGCAAACCCAGCAGGTCTTAGTACCTCGTTGGCAACAGGTACTAGTCCCCGAAACGCGGCAGGTTGTGACTCAAACCGTTGTACCTCAAACCCAAATTGTCCAGACTGGCTATACACAATCAGGTTATGTGCAGCAGTCAGGTTATGTGCAACCACCTGTATATAGCCAACAAGCAACAACTGCCTATGTGCAACCAACTGTAACTCAATCGATAGGCTATGTGCAGCCGCAGACAGGATTTATTCCTTCAACAGCGACGGTAGTCCCCACAACTTATGACAACTCGGCGATCACCACTAACTTCGTACAACCTCAGTCAACCTCTATCACTGGATATAGCAACGAACCACAGTTACCTCAAGCAAGTCAGAATTCCAACTTTCGCTACATCACGGCTGTACCTGCGACTGCCAACAATCAGTTGTTGCTAGCACGAGTGCGCCAGTACGTACCTATTGCGTTTTTAGCAACTTCTGGACGCGGTATTTATATCCATGCAGGGGCTTACCAAGGTCGAGATTCGGCAGAGTCTGTATCCCGTTACCTGCGATCTCAAGGTGTTGACTCACGAGTTCTTTACTTCTAAATATGACTGTGAATAGCACTCCAGATATTACCCCTGAAACCAGCCAGAAACCCTCTCGGCGACCCAAATGGCTTGAACCTTTAGCTCTGCTTTTCCCAAGTGGTTTTTGGCTGATTTCATTTTTGATCATTCCGACAGTTTTTATTCTGATCCAGAGTTTTGTGACTTTTGGTAAAACTGAGTTTAGTCTAGATAACTACCAAAGAGTATTTGAATACGTTGGCGGCAATTTCATTTACTTAGTAGTTGTCTGGCGATCGCTACTCTATGCACTGATCACCACGGGATTTTGCTTGCTTTTAGGCTTCCCTGTGGCGTATTGGCTAGCTATACTTGCACCCAAGCGTTGGCAGAATATATTACTACTCCTATTTGTCCTGCCCCTATGGACTTCATCACTGCTGCGATCGTATGCATGGATTACGATCTTGCGACCAACAGGGGTTTTAAATACTTTTCTTAACTTTATTGGACTATCAGGCATCAATGTATTGAATAAAGCGGAGGGCGTAATTATCGGCATGGTCTATACTTATTTGCCCTACATGGTTTTAGTGCTATACACGTCACTCGAACGTCTTGATCTACGGTTACTAGAAGCGGCGGCGGATCTTGGAGCCAATGCTAGGCAAACTTTTTGGCAAATTACAGTCCCTCAAGTATCTTCAGGGATTATCGCCGCCTCGGCATTGGTGTCAATCTCTAGTTTTAGTGACTATATAAATCCTCAGCTATTGGGTGGACCTGGTAGCCGCACGATCGCCTCAATTATTGAGTTGCAATTTTTAGGAGCGAGTAGCAATCGCGGATTTGGTTCAGCGCTAAGCATGGTATTGATCTTGGGTGTAACAATTGTAATTGTGTTGCTCATTAAATATGGCGATCGCAGGGTGGTGAGTGATGGATAATGCGATCAAAGTCCCAGCAGTTAAGCGTTGGCAAACTTGGTATACGGTAATTGCTTTTTTGTATATGTACTTGCCGATCGCCGTTCTCACCGTTTTTAGCTTTAATAAATCGCCATCGCCATCCCAATGGACTGGCTTTACTTGGGAATGGTATGCCAAATTCCTCCAAAATCCGATCTTATTAACGGCTTTAAAAAATAGTCTCAGCGTTGCGATCACGGCGGTATCAGTTTCTGCCGTGCTAGGAACTCTCACCGCAGTTGGTTTAGCTCGATGTCATTTTCCAGGCAAAAGCTTATATCGCGGAGTTACTTATTTACCCTTAATCATTCCTGACATCGCGATCGCCGTGGCAACCCTCGTATTTTTCGCGGCGATTAAGTTTCAACTCAGCCTCACCACAATCGTGATCGCCCATATCGTGTTTTGCCTAGCCTATGTCGCGGTCGTTGTCTCCAGTCGTCTTGCGACCATCGATCCCCAACTCGAAGAGGCTGCCCTAGATTTAGGCGCTACTCCCGTTCAAGCTTTTTTGAGGGTATTGTTACCGCAACTTTTGCCAGGAATTTTGTCAGGTTGTCTCCTTGCCTTCATTCTCAGCATGGATGACTTTGTAATTGCTTACTTCACCGCAGGTGTGGGCGCATCGACCTTACCAATTTCTATTTTCTCGTCACTACGAAGTGGTGGCGTAACTCCTGAAATAAATGCTCTCAGCGTGTTACTAATCATTGCCTCGGCATTGATTGCGGCGATCGCCGAAACCATCAGAAACTGGGGTAATCATAATCAAATATAAAGCCCAAAAAGCTGTGGCGCACGCGCAGCGTGCGCCACAGCTTTTTGGGTTTTGTCAAACACCTAACTAAATTCCATACGTTTAAAACCTGTGGTATTATTACACTTGGCAAAGCTACACCAAAAGCTACAGAATGACTCCCCATGAGTGAGAAGCCTTTAAAGCTGCGAATCTCAGTTCCACCCGTTGAGGGAATCGAGGACATTCCCATCGCAGCAGTCCAAGTACTCGCTACAAAAATGGGTTTTAGTCCTGATGCTGTACAAGATGTCGTACAAGCTCTTACGGAAGCTCTAGTTAACGCAGTTCTTTACAGTACATCTGATCTTGACGTGGAAGTTGTAGTTTTCGCGGCACATAACAGCCTAATCGTAGAAGTCCACGATCGTGGATCAGGTTTTGATGTTGATAGTGTGCCACCCCCTGATTTTGATTTGATATCTGAGATTGGTGTCAAAAATGGTGGTTTTGGTATACATATGATCAAAGCACTGGTTGATAAGGTCGAGATCGAATCTACCAATCAAGGCACAACAGTACGTATGAGTAAGTTTCTGTCTATCCACGAACCCATTCTCCAACCATGACTCATTCCTCGTTTTTACAAGATGAACTCAAGATCGTCGAACAGATTGATGGCGATCAAGTTATCCTCAAACTGAATGGTGCTTTGAGTGTAACCACAGTTCCATATTTCAGACAAGCCGTGCAGCCATTTATTGACCGCAAGCTATCGGCGATCGTATTAGATTTTGAGGGAGTGACGAAGATCGTCAGTAGAGGTGTAGGTGCAGCGATCGATATGGCAGTCCAAGCTAAAAAGCAAGGCGGCAAGTTACGCTTAGAAAATGTTGGTAAATATGGTCGCTCACTGTATATTCAGGGCGTATATTTAGTAGCCGAAGTACCTGAACTAGAAGGTTTTGAGCCATAGTCTTTTCTGAATATTTATAGAAATAGCTTAGCTATTTCTATGTGTTTTTTATAATTAATCTGTTGCTTTGCAGCAGATTAATTTCTGTATCTACATATTTTTTGAGTAATAAAAATGAAAATCGTTAGTCGTAAATCCTTGGGGGTGCAATGTGTTTTCGACATCGGCTTAGCCAGCGATCATAATTTTTTACTGGATAAAGGCTATATTGCCTCAAATTGCTTCAATAAGTCACACAGCGTTGCCTATGGATATGTAACCTATCAGACTGCATATCTTAAGGCTAATTATCCCGTTGAATATATGGCGGCGTTGTTGTCTTCGATCAGTGGCGACCAAGACAAGGTGCAACGATATATTGCGAACTGTCGCAGCATGGATATCCCCGTTGTGCCGCCTGATGTTAATAGCTCTGGCGAAGACTTTACAACTCGTAACGGGAAAATTATATTTGGATTAGCCGCAATTAAAAATCTTGGTGCGGGACCGATCGCCGCAATTTTACAGGCGCGTCAAGAGGATGGGGCTTTTACGTCTCTCGCGGATTTATGTAGTCGCCTTGATTCGCGATCGCTTAACAAAAAAGGATTAGAAGCCTTGATTCAGACTGGAGCGCTTGATTTGCTACAGTCCAATCGTCATCAGTTGATGAATGATTTAGATATCACGATGGAATGGGCTTCGCGGCGGGCTAGAGAGCTATCTTCGGGACAGGGAAATATCTTTGATTTTTTTGGTGAAAGCAATAATACGAAAACCTTTGACACTGCCCCAACGACGACTCGCGTACAGGATTTCTCTTCTCAAGAAAAGCTGCGACTAGAAAAAGAATTACTGGGTTTCTACATTTCTGATCATCCGCTCAGTATTGTCAGTCGTTCGGCGAGATTAATGGCTCCGATCAATCTTGGCGATATTCCTGAATCTTCGGAAACTAAGGTCGTTACCGCGATCGCCCTAATTCTGGATATTAAAGAGGTCGTTACTAAAAAAGGCGATCGCATGGCAATTGTGCAACTAGAGGATCTCACAGGCAGTACGGAAGCTGTCGTTTTCCCCAAAACCTTTGATAAAGTTAAGCATCTTTTAGAAAAAGATAAACGTTTGATGGTGTGGGGCAAAATCGATCGCCGCGATGAGCAAACGCAATTAATTATTGATGACATGCAGCCAATTGAGTCAGTGCGGATGGTGCGGGTCGAACTGACGCGAGAACAGGCCAGCGATCGGCAAGTTTTAGAACAACTCAAAAAAGCTTTAAATCCTAATCCTAACTATGGCAATACCCATAATAGTAACTCTGGCTATGGTCGATCCAATTATGGGAGAAATGAACCTGATAACTCTTGTAAAATCCCTGTAATTGCGTCGATCGCCTATATGCCGAAGTTAGTGCGCTTAGGCAATCAGTTTTGGGTTGAAGACGAAGAAATTGCGGTTAAATCTTTGCAAGAAGCAGGATTTAAAGCGTTTTACGACGCATTAATTACCAATAATTAGGTGAAAGTGCGCCCCGAAGGGGCGCATAACCAAAGCAATTTTAGTAAATGATTTAGAATTGAGCTATTACAAAAATCAGAAGACTTGAACATGGATACTTGGGAAAGCTTCCGTATGGCGGGGAAAACCCTCGCTGCTAATCGTTTGCGTAGCACATTGACGATGCTTGGCATCATCATTGGTAATGCCTCAGTAATTTTGATGATTGGAGTGGGAGAGGGCGCACAAAAGTATGCCGCACAACAGTTTCAGTCCCTTGGTACTGATGTGATTTTTATCATTACAGGCACAGATAATGCTCGCCGTAATGTGATCGCGCCGCCAAATCGTTTGGTGCTAGCTGATGCTGAGGCGATCGCCACTCAAGTACCCACGGTTCGCAGTGTCGCGCCGCAAATTAATGGCTCAGAATTAGCGATCGCTGGCAATAATACCAAACGCGCCACATTGATCGGTACGACCGAAAGTTATGCGATCGTCCGCAATGCTGAAGTTAGCACAGGGCGCTTTTTTAATGCTGAAGATATTAAACGCAATGCGCGAGTAGTCACTATAGGCGCAGCGATCGCTAAAGAGCTATTTCCCCAAGGGAGTCCGATCGGGCAAACCGTGAGAATACGCGGTACAAGTTATGAAGTAATCGGCATCATGTCGGAGAAAGGCGCTTTTTTGGGTACAAACCAAGATGACACGATCTTTTTGCCGATTACTACGATGACTAGCCAATTGACTGGCAAAACTTCACCCTATGGTGTGGCGGTTGCAGTAATTAATGTATCAGCGACTAGTAATGACAATGTGGATGCTGCCCAATTCCAAATCTCGAACCTGTTGCGATTGCGTCACCGCACTTCTGATATTAATGCTGATGATACATTCACCGTTCGCACTCAACAGGATGCGCTGGAAATTGTCGGTAATATTACAGGCGCATTGACGATTTTGTTGGCGACGATCGCAGGAATTTCGCTGCTAGTTGGTGGTATTGGCATTATGAATATCATGCTGGTATCAGTGACTGAGCGCACGAGTGAAATCGGACTGCGTAAAGCGATCGGGGCTTCTCCTAGCGATATTCTTACCCAATTCACGATTGAAGCGGTGATTTTGTCATTACTCGGTGGGGCGATCGGGACAGGTATTGGCGTTGGCGGCATTTTACTAATTGCCCTAGTTTCACCATTACAAGCTGGCGTATCAATCGGCGCAATTGGTCTAGCCGTTGGTGTTTCTGGTAGTATTGGCTTATTTTTTGGGATTTTCCCCGCAAAACAAGCTTCCCAACTCGATCCAATCGTGGCTTTACGGAGTATCTAGCTCAAAAACAAGGGTTTCTCTTTTTAAAATATAAATTTTTAAAGTATAAATTATGATTACTACCAACGCGATCGCCCCTCTCTCAGAAATCTCTGAATCTAGACGAGAAATCGTCCGCCTTAATCATGTCTGTAAATATTATGGACATGACGATACGCTGGTAAAAGCTCTAGAAGATGTGAGTTTTGTGATTCAAGAAGGCGAATATTGCGCGATTATGGGAGCTTCAGGCTCAGGCAAATCCACCTGCATGAATATTATCGGCTGTCTCGATAGCAGCACATCGGGGCAGTATTTCTTAGATGAGCAAGATGTTTCACATATGGAAGAGGCAGATTTAGCTAGAGTTCGCAATCTTAAAATTGGCTTTATTTTTCAGCAATATCATCTTTTACCACAACTCTCGGCTCTAGAGAATGTGATGTTACCGATGGCATATGCGAATGTGCGCCCTAAGGAACAAAAAGAACGGGCGGCGGCGGCACTCGAACGTGTTGCCATGGGACATCGGTTAAATAATCGCCCTAATCAAATGTCGGGTGGTCAGCAGCAACGGGTGGCGATCGCGAGGGCGATCGTGAATAATCCTGTAATGTTACTTGCCGATGAACCAACAGGGGCGCTGGATTCGCACACGACTGAAGAAGTGATGGAACTATTTGGCGAATTGAATGCTAGTGGAATTACGGTGGTGATGGTTACCCACGAAGCTGATGTCGCCAGAAATACTCAGCGTATTATTCTGTTTCGCGATGGTCAAATTCTGAACGATCACTTAGCTCATGCTGATATAAATCGTTAGCTTTTACGCCCGTTGATGCGATCGCACAAAAAAGAAACCTCCATCGGAGGTCTCTTTTTTATGATTGTTTTGATTCTGAGCCATCGATGATGCGCTGGAACAGATAACCTGTGCCTCTCGCTGTCAAGATTAACTCAGGGTTACTGGGATCTTCTTCGAGCTTTGCCCTCAATCGAGAAATGTGAACATCGACGACGCGAGTATCCACATGGCGCTCTGGTGTATAACCCCAAACCTCTTGCAAGATTTCGGCTCTCGAAAAAGCTTCACCCGATCGCCCGACTAATAATTCCAATAGGCTAAACTCCATACCCGTCAAGCGAATGCGCTCATCGGATTTATAGACTTGGCGCTTATTGGTATCAATCTTGATCGTGTTGATGTGAATTACGCCAGAACTAGGGATGCCTGATGTACCGTTGCGATCAAAGCGGCGCAGTACCGACCGAATTCGCGCTTCTAGCTCTTTAGGTGAAAAAGGTTTCACGACGTAATCATCTGCACCTAATTCAAGCCCTGTAATGCGATCGGCGACATCGCCCAAAGCTGTCAGCATAATAATCGGAATATCAGATTCTTTACGAAGCTCTTGACATACCCCGTAGCCGTCGAGTTTTGGCATCATCACATCAAGAACTACCAAGTCAGGATTTTCTTTGTGAAAAACTTCGAGCGCTTCTTCGCCATCTGCGGCGGTGACGACCTCGTAGCCGATCATCGACAGGCGTGTCTCCAGAATTCGACGAATACTTGCTTCGTCGTCTACAACTAAAATTTTTTCCTTTTGGTTGTCCAAGCCAGTTTACACTCCACTATGTTGCTAGCTGCAATTCAGTAAAACTTTATTATTTTACATATTTATTTAACTAAGTTTACAAGAAATCGGTCGTTACAATCCAAAAACAAAACTTAAAGTTTCAGAACAAACTTAATCTGATTTTTTGATAGGTAATATAAGTTTTTTTGCTAATTACGCGATCGCTATCAGCGCTATACCCCGTCCATGTTGAAAACTTCGGTTTTCAACATGGACAAAAAGAAAAAACCGAAGCGGGGCTTTGCCCTGCGACTCTTTATAAGAACTACGGGTTTCATCCTAGACGCAGTATATAAGGAGTATAGAGAAATTTTTGAAAGTACCGCTTTGCGGCACTTTCAAAAATTTCTTTGGGTTTTGAAAGCGCAAAGCGCTGTACCGCGTAGATGGTTGGTTTGACTCAATGGGTTAGAATTTAGCTTAAGTTTTATGTAAAATGAGGATTTTTCGATCATGACTGAACCAACTCAAGTACCACAGGCTACTGATCCGAAAATGGGATTTAATACTTATGCAGAGCGCTTAAATGGTCGTGCGGCAATGATCGGTTTCATTATTGCGATCGCGATCGAGTTTGTCACTCGCAAGGGTGTGTTGTCATGGCTAGGTCTAATATAAGCTAATAGAGTGAGAGCGCAAAGCGCTCTCACTCTATCTCTTCGGTATTTGTAGTTAATTTGTGGTCGCTTTTTAGTTATGGCATCTGGCAAAATCGAGAACTCTCTCTACTGGACTGCGGCAATTTTAGGATTAGTCCTCGATCAAGCCTCCAAATATTTGGTCGTGCAATACCTCAAGGCCTTGAAATCAGTCCCCTTGATTGATGGGGTTCTTCATTTCACCTATGCGACTAATACAGGCGCAGCATTTAGCTTGTTTAGCGGTCAGATTGACTGGCTCAAATGGGTGTCGATGTCTGTGAGTTTAGGATTAGTTGCCTTTGGGATTTTTGGTAAAAACCTGAATCGATGGGAACAGGTTGGCTATGGTTGCATTTTGGCAGGGGCGGCAGGTAATGGGATCGATCGCTTTGTGGCTGGCTATGTAGTTGATTTTATCGATATACGCATTATTAGATTTGCGATTTTCAACATTGCCGATGTATCTATTAATGTTGGTTTAGTTTGTTTGGCGATCGCCGTTTTATTTGTAGCCAACCCCTCAAACTCGCAAAAACTAAAGTAGGAAAAATCAAAAACCAAAAAACGAGTTGCGGCGCAACTCGTTTCTTGGTTTTGTGTCCTAACAAGACTGACTACGGCTATATTTCTAGTTAGAAGTTATTTAAGAGACTTAATCAGCATGGCAAATTCCCCAAAAATTGTAGTCGTTACCAATGGCAAGGGGGGAGTGGGTAAGACAACAACAGCGATCGCCTTAGCAGGTATCTTGGCACAGGAAATAAAAGTATTAGTTGTCGATGCTGATGTACAGGGCAGCTTGTCTTGGTGGGTAGGACGCAGCGATAAGGGGATGGGGTTTGATATTGCCAAAGAAATCGATCCGACCCATCTCAAAAAACTACCAAAACTTAGCAGTTACGATCTAGTATTGGTAGATACACCACCCGCCCTACATTCCCATGCACTGGCGACAGTTGTGGCGATCGCCGACTATTTGGTTTTGCCAAGCCCACCCGCCCCGATGGACTTAACGGCTCTGATCGATACTGTTAAAAGTACGGTTCGACCTGCTCAAGTTCCCCATCGAGTTCTCCTCACCCGCGTCGATCCGCGATGTATCAATGAGGCTCTAGAAGCTCAAAATACTTTACTAGAGGTGGGAGTACCTGTTTTTCATGCATTTGTGAGATCTTACAAAGCTCATGAACGGGCGGCTCTAGAAGGAAAATTAGTTACAGAATGGAAGGGTAAAAATGCTAGAGAAGCCGAAGCAGACTATCGACGGGTTGTTGATGAATTGCGCCGCGATATTTTAAGATGATACGCAGTAAAAAACCCAAAAGCCAGAAAGCTGTAGCGCACGCTGCGCGTGCGCTACAGCTTTTCGGCTTTTTCGTAGAAAATCAATTAATATTTAAAAATTATGTCAACTAAAAAGAAAATCGGAATTTCAGATTTATTGCGTGATGAAGTGCAGAAAGAACCTGAATCACCAGTTAGTAATGAACAAACTATTGAAGTAAAGGCAGAAACTATTATAGAAAAATCACCTAGTGATGATGGTACAAAATCAAAAATTTCTGCCCTAGAGTCAGCCTTAGCGCGATCGCAAAAACAGGAGGCTGAACTTTTACAAGCGATCGCCGATTTACAAAAAGATTTGCAATTTAGTCATACAAACACTGAGCTTTTACAGAAATCACTAGCGGCGATCGAGAGCCTCAAAAATGAATTAGATCAACAACTCGTGGGCGTTAAGCGCGATAATTTACGCTTAGCCGAAGCAAATATTCAGCTTTCCGCGCAGGTCAAAACTTTAGAATCGGCGAAAGAATTACCCCAAACTCCAGCCGTCGAAATTCCCAACTCTTCCCAACTGGTGTCCCAAAATTCGCAAGGCAATCGCGCAACCCCTCGTAAACAGCCCGTCGAGCAGCAGCCCCAACGCGATCGCACTCCCTATACACGTCCAACTGGCTCTAACGAACAGTTGCAACGTATAAATAATAAAAATATTGGCTGGATGGATTAAGCAAAAAAAAAGAGTAAAGAAGCGCGATCGCGTCTCTTTACTCTTTTTTTTGCATTTACATGCGACCACGCAACATTTGCGCCATTTCATTGGGCTTCGGCGAGTTCTCTACGGCAGTTTCTTCCGTAATCCGACCATCCTCATAGAGCTTATAGAGCGATAGATTCATACTAGTCATACCCTCATAGGTACATTTAGGAATTAATGCTTCAATCTCATCAAGATCACCGCGTTTGATATAGTCGCGCACAGCATCAGTATTGATCAAGATTTCATGTACCGCCGCCCGCTTCCCGTCAGTGGTACGCACCAAGCCTTGAGCAATAACTCCCACCAAAGATTCTGACACCTGAATCCGCATTGGCGCTTGCTGTTCAGGCTCATAGAGGTTGAGAATCCGATCAATCGTTTTTACAGCACTATTAGTATGGAGTGTTCCAAATACTAAGTGCCCTGTTTGAGCAGCTTTAAGTGCGGTATTGACCGTTTCCTTATCCCGCATTTCCCCAATCAGAATGATATCAGGGTCTTCACGCAAACAGGCCTTGAGCGCATTATCAAACTTGAGAGTATGGATACCCACTTCTCGTTGTTTAATCAGCGCTTTTTTACTTTGATGCACGAACTCAATTGGGTCTTCAATGGAAATTAGATGCTTCGGCATTTCCGTATTGATGAAGTCCACCATCGCCGCCAAGGTAGTTGATTTACCTGAACCCGTAGGACCAGTTACAAGGATCAAACCCTTATGTGTATAGCAGAGTTCACGGAATACTTCGGGTAACCCAAGCTGATCGATAGACAATATCTTTAAGGGAATTAGTCGTAACACCATTGCCGAACCGCGCAATGACTCAAACACATTGATCCGACAACGGGCAAATTCATACTGAGTTGCACCGTCAAATTCTAGAGTATCCCGAAATTGCTGGATTTGCTTATCATCCATAATTTCCGTCATCCAAGTGTCAAAAGTCTGCTTGTCTGGGACTGGATACTGCTCCTGTGTCACCATTAAGCCGCGACTCCGAAATCGGACTGGTTCATTTACCCCAGCATGAATGTCTGAACATCCTTGTTCATTGGCATCTTTGACAATTTGGGCAAGGGTTGGCTGTCCTGTACTACGCTGTAAAATCGCTGGCACACCTAGCCCTGGCAAGTTTGGTGGTGGACCTGGACGAATCGGTGGGCGTGGATTTGGTGGTGGTGGAACACTCGTGACTTGTGTATCTGTCGGAATCGACATCTGAGCTTGACGCGCTGCCGCCGCCGCACGGGCTTGTTGAGCAGCTTGAGCTTGTTGTAGTTGGGCTGGAGTCATCGCCGCACGAGCTTGTTGAGCAGCTTGGGCTTGTTGTAGTTGGGCTGGAGTCATCGCAGCGCGAGCCTGTTGGACAGCTTGAGGATTCGGCGGGACTTGAGGATTGCTAGGCACACGCTGCTGAGCGGGTGGTGCAGTAGGGTTAGTACGTTGCTGTGGAACACCGCTACCAGATGGGGGCGGTGGTACTGGAGGTATCCCAGATTGCGTCATAGTTGAACCTCAAAAATTGCTGTGGTTGAAGATCAGATTTGATGATCAGTTTTTTGCTATTCAAATTCTGCAATTTGACCTAGAAATAACCAATCCTGTTGCTTAATAGGTTAGAAATATATTATCCCTTGTAAATACTATCCTTAAATAATTAATGAATATTCTCAGTGCGTTGCGATCTAAGCCCAGCGCAGACAGTCAAAAAGCTTCTAAGCCATCTGCCCCAAAGCAAACCAAAGGTATTGAAATCAAGTCTCAGCGTGAGTTGGACTATATGCGTGAGTCATCTCGGATTGTGGCAACGGTACTCAAGGAAATTTCAGAGCTGATTGCGCCAGGTATGACGACAATGGATCTTGATGCTCATGCGGAGAGACGTATTCGTGAGATGGGTGCGGTTCCTAGCTTTAAGGGATATGGCGGCTTTCCTGCTAGCATCTGCTCTAGCATCAACAATGAAGTCGTGCATGGCATACCTAATGCTAGAAAAGTCATTAAGTTAGGCGATCTTGTGAAGATCGATACTGGTGCTTTTAAAAATGGATTTCATGGTGATTCTTGCATCACTGTCGCCATTGGCAATGTCAGCGAGAAGGCGGCTAAGTTGATGCGAGTGGCTGAAGAAGCTCTGTATAAGGGGATTGAGCAGATTAAGCCAGGCAATTGTATGCTCGATTTGGCTGGGGCGATCGAGGATCATGTTAAGTCAAATGGTTTTGCGATCGTTGAAGATTTCACGGGGCATGGTGTGGGGCGGAATTTGCATGAAGAGCCTTCCGTCTTTAATTTCCGTACTCATCAGTTGCCGAATGTACGGTTTCGCGCAGGGATGACTTTGGCGGTCGAGCCAATCTTGAATGCTGGCTCAAAGCGAGTAAGGATTTTGGCTGATAAGTGGACAGCCGTAACTGTTGACAATCAGCTTTCAGCACAATTTGAACATACAGTTTTAGTAACCGAGACTGGGTATGAAATTTTTACCGATCGCACTAAAGTCTAATCATGATAGAAAAGCTTTGCGAAGCAAAGCTTTTTGACAACAAAATTTATGCAAAACTTATGCAAAATATTTTTTTAGCTGGCTCTAGTCGTGGCGTTGGGCGCGAGGTTGCCAAGCTGTTACTAGAGAATGAGCCACCATCTGTAAATCTCACCGTACTCTTACGCAATCCGACCTATGCGGTTGAGCTGGAGGCTTTGGGCGCAAAGATAGCGTTTGGAGATGCTCTGAACTATACGGATCTCGAAGCGGCGATGTTGCAGTCAAGTGCGATCGATGTGGTGATTACGACTATGGGTGGTTTGCCCAGCGATCGCAATGAACGCGCTGACTGTGAAGGGAATAAAAATTTAATTGATGTCGCCGTCAAAGCGGGAGTCAAGAAATTTATTCTCGTTTCTTCGATTGGCAGTGGTAATAGTGTTGTCGCGATCGCGCCTCAAGTTTTGCAGACTTTGGGGGCAATTCTCAAAGAAAAAGAAAAAGCGGAACAACATCTAGTTGCGAGTAGTCTGACCTATACGATTATTCGTCCAGGGGGCTTAAAGTCAGAAGCGGCTACAGGCCATGCAGTTCTGACTGAAGATCCTACAGTTGCGGGAATTATTCATCGCGCTGATGTGGCGAAGTTGGTTTGTGATTGCTTAAACTCTGAAAAGGCAAATAATAAAGTTTTTTCAGCTATTGATCGCAATATGTTGTTTAAGCAAGTAGAGTTTGAGTCGTTCGATTTGTGAGATAGCTATGCAGGAATATATTGTTAAAGCTGGAGATACACTTTCCGCGATCGCTAGGCGCTTTTTCGGCGCAAATGGTGATTGGCGTGAGATAGCGCGTATTAATAACATTACTAATCCTGCAAACTTGCAAATCGGTCAGAGGCTGCTGCTCCCGATCGCCGCCGATCCACCGATCGCTCAAAATTCTGAAGTTGTGATGGTCAGAAATACATTGCAGGGAGTTTATCCAGCCAATAAAATCGCGATTTCTTTTACCACCGTTGGCAGTGATGTGATCGCCAAGTTGCTAAATACAGGGCAGCAAGAATCATTTGCCAAAACTAAGGATCTGGGGCTGTATCGGCTGGGGATTTTCAAACTGGGTGACTTTATCGCCTATGGCTCAGGCTTATTGCAACAGGTGCAGATGAGTCCCTCAGAAATCAATGTGATGCTGGTAACAGCCGCCAATGAAGGCAGCCTCGATGCGATTAACACTTGGGACAGTCAATACTTGAGCTTTGGAATATTTCAATGGACATTGGGATCGGCAGGGCAGCAGGGAGAATTACCAGCTTTGCTGACCAATTTAAAAAAGCGGTATCCATCGGAGTTTCAGTATTATTTTGGACAGTTTGGCGTGGATGCTAGTTCTTTAGATGGCAATACAGGTTGGCTCTCGCTGAATGGGATTCGCCTTGTCACTGAGTCAGATAAGAGTTTGATGCGACAACCGATTTGGGCGCTACGGTTTGCGATCGCAGGGATGGATGCCCTTGTCCAATCAGTGCAAGTGCTGCACGCGATTTCACGACTCGATCGCTTTTATTTTATGCCTACCCAAACATTGCGAGGCTTTACCCTTTCGCAAGTTTTAAACTCAGAATTTGCGGTTGCCCTATTACTCGATCATCATGTCAATCGCCCTAGTCATGTAATTCCCTGCGTTGCCGATGCGATCGCGCGATCGGGGCTAACTCCTGCACAAATTGCTCAAAGCTCCGCCAATAACGAAGCGCTAATCATCCAAAATTATTTAACTCTGCGTGAAACCTTTGGCGGGTCAAGTGCGATGACAAACTCACGCGGAAGGGCGGCACTGATCAGACAGGCGATCGCGAATGGAAATTTATCTCCCCAAAGATTTTCGTTTCGTTCTAATCGTCAATCAAGATTTATTTGATTACAGCAAACTCAATATTTTTGTAAAAGCCCCGCAAAGCGGGGCTTTTACAAAAATATTGAGTTTGTTATGGTTTCGGTAATACTTTTACAGTTTCGGTATTTATTTGGTTTGAGTCCAGCAAACTTGGATCGCGTTCTTCCCATCGACTCCGAATAGAATTTGGCTCTACGGGTGCAGATAATGGCGGCAATCGACTACCAGTGTTACTTGCCATAGTGTTACTTGCCACAGGGCGATCGCCTATACGAGCAGAATTAATCTCATAGGATCGACTGCTGGTATACACTCTTTGGCGCAAAGCGGCAATTCTTGCCGCAATCCTCTCATCAGCGTTGGCAGAAATAGCTAGAGGATCGCGCATTGAGTTATAGGCTTGGTCAACCTTTGTATATATTCTTTTGCGATCGCTAATATTTGCCTTTGCCACAAAAACGGGTCGAGTCAGTCCTCCTAACTCTTCCTGTGATTGTTTTTTCATCTCAGTAATAATTTCTGACTCATTTAATAAAAATGAAGTTTTGCTATCGGTCGAGCTTTGGGGTGATGGTTTGGTTAAATCCTTAGGCTTAGGCGGAGGGCTAACTTTTGGCAGTTTTATCCCCGCAGGCGACTGGTTAACGCCCTCTAATGCTTGTTTCCCAAATCCGTAGGAGACCATGCCAGCCACAGTGCCGACAACGATCATCGCGAAAAGTAGCAATAGACTATAGGTCAGTCTAAAATTCTTGGGTGGCTTTTTTTTCTTACGTAAGCGCTTTTGGGGTTGGGGCGTTGCCATCACAAACTTGTTCAGCTAATAATTGCTATCAGGCAACCTTCAAGGTGCTTACTTGATAGCATATAATACTTACGGTTCTAATCACAACATCACCAAGGTTGGCTGACTGGTAAAGCAAACGACTCATAATCGTTGATATGTCGGTTCGATTCCGACACCTTGGATTTAAGCAAAACAACATTCTAGTCAGCATTTTGACAAGGTGAAGACTCAAAACGTGTTGCGTCCTGAGCATATTGAGAAGATTGTCGCGGCTTATTTGGCGCGATCGCCTGAAGACAGATATAGCTATGTGGCGGGTATGGAGCAGATTAAGAGTAATGACTTTAATCTGAATATTCCGCGCTATGTGGATACGTTTGAGGCGGAGGAGGCGATCGATCTAGATGCGATCGCAATTCAGCTAAAGGCGATCGCTGAGCAAAGCAAAGTTACGGATGCTAAGATCGCGTCATTCTGTGATGAGTTGGGAATTGAGCCGCCATTTTAAGAAAGAGCATGACTGAGATCGTTTCAACCCAGCTTTTAGATGATATTCGTGAAATATTGATTGCATCGCGGCAAACTGTGGTGCAGTCGGTGAATAGTGAGATGGTGTTGTGCTATTGGCAGATTGGGCGGGTGATTGTGGAGGATGAGCAGCAGGGGCAGGGTCGGGCGGAATATGGTAAGGGGCAGTTAAAGCAGTTGTCGCAATCTTTACAAGCTGAGTTTGGTAAGGGTTTTGATGCTAGTAATTTACGCAATATGCGGCAGTTTTATTTGACGTTTCCAATTTGCGACTCAGTGCGTCACAAATTAAGTTGGACTCAATACCGTACTCTTATGAGGGCTAATTGATAATTTGCAACAGTTTTTGTTGGAGCTTGGGCGCGGGTTTGCTTTTGTGGCGCGTCAGCAACGGATTAGTGTGGAGGATCAAGATTTTTATTTGGATTTGGTGTTTTACAATTTTAAGCTGAAGTGTTTTTTGTTAATCGATCTGAAGTTGGGTCGGCTGAGTCATCAGGATGTAGGACAGATGGATACTTATGTGCGTATTTATGACCAGCACTATAAGGGTGATGATGATAATCCGACGATTGGGCTAATTTTATGCAGTGAGAAATCGACGGCGGTGGCGAAGTATTCTGTGTTAAGTGACAGTAAGCAGTTGTTTGTATCGAAGTATTTGCCGTTTTTGCCGTCTGAGGAGGAGTTACGAGTTGAGTTGTTGCGTGAGCGTGCTTTGTTGCTGTTTGAGGAGGGTAATCAACAGGATATAAAGTTTATATTTGGTTAGCTATTGATCGTGATACCAGAGAAATTATCGGTTGTTATCTTGGCGATCGAACCCGTCAATCTGCTCATAAACTTTGGGTAAGTTTGCCTCCTGTTTACCGTCAATGTGCTATTGCTTATACCGACTTTTGGCAAGCCTATGTTACGGTGAAAGCGTCACCGTGCTGTTGGCAAAGAAACTGGAGTGACGACTCCCGACGCTGACGCTTAGGCGTACAGCGCGGGCTTCTCAGCAACACCACCAATTGGTTCGGTTACACGCTGAGCTTTAATCACTGTCCGCCCGACAGCAATGTTTTTAATATTGATAGCAGCATTAATATCC
>JBDNJN010000059.1:0-2997 GCA_041687725.1 Pseudanabaena sp. | reverse complement strand
TTTGCTCCTTAGTTCAATCTTATTTTCTCTCCCAATATTTATCTCTTGCCTTTTTCTACAATCTTTACCCTCTAACCCTTTCCGAAAATGAAACCACCCTGCTCTCCTTTGCAAGGAGAGGGGCTAGGGGTGAGGTTTTTAGGAGCTTTCACGTAACATAAGTTAATTATCAGATAAGAATATTTCCCACTAAAGCTAAATTAAAAATTGGGCTTTAGGAGAATAAATCTTTAAGAAAGAGCGATATTTCTGCTCTATCCGTAACATTAAAAAAGTCAAGGGGAACAACTCCATCCACATGCCGACTAACTACACCAAAACCGAGTCTGGCTCGGCGATAGTTGATCACTAAGGGACTATTCGCTGGCAAGGATGTCCGCAACCAAGCGTCAAAACTAGGAGCTTGATTCATACGATCGCTTAGTGCTTTGACGATCGCCGCAGAGCGTTCATCGGGCAGACTGCTCGTGGAAAATACATAGGCGCGTTCTAGTAATTTGTCACGCAAATTAGGATTTAACCATGCGGAAATTACCATTTCTAAAGGAGTTTGGGGATTTTGTTTGACCGATTGCAAAGCAGTAGTGTCATTGGCGATCGCATTGGCTAGCAATATCGCCGTAGGATTCTTCGTTTGCTTGAGTTCCGCGATCGCATTAGGATTGCCATTCCACCATCTCAATGCGGCAAGGCTCGTGGCTTTGCGGGGATTATTGCGGTAGGAGTTTTCCAGATTGGCGACGATTTGGGGATAAAGAGGCTGAAAAGTTGGATCTGTCCAAATTGGACTGGTGATAAAAATAGGATCGTTAATTACTTCCGTGGTCATGGCGGCGATCGCTTCTGTCGTTTTGCCTTGACGTAATAGACTTACGCCTAAACCGAAGGAAAGCGATCGCTTGAGCGGAAACAGTTCTAAACCTCGGCGAAAATATGTCTCTGCTTCTTGATTGGAACTGGCTGAATTTTGCTGAAGACTGAGCCACGCGGAGGCATTGTAGCCTACTTCGTTATGAGGATTAGTGGCGATCGCGGTTTTAATCCATGCCAAACCATCTTTTCGCCATGCTGGTGACTGCGGTAGATTTGGATAAGTAATCCCCAGATCGGCTAAGTTCCATCCCAACTGGTAGGGATAGTATGGTTCCCAAGGGGCAAGTTGATGCGCGAATTTGAGGCGAGATTGGAACTTATCAATTGAGGCGATCGCTTCAGGTAGATATTCTTGCTTCCCTGTTTCCAAATCTAATTTTGCCGTTGATAGATTGATAAATCCCACACTTGATGCTTGCCAAGCCGTATTCACAGGAACTAGCCAAGCGATCGCTGCTCCTAAATAAACTGTGGCAATCATAGCAAGCCAGAAACGCGGCTGTTTTTGATGACCGAGGCTAATTAATTCACCTGTATGGACTTGTCCCAAATAAGCGAGATTTGCTAGCACAATTACTAAGCTGCCACTAATCGCAGGTACATCAAGCTGATAGTCGGTAATCGCCAACATTCCGTAACCGATCAAACTACCAAATAAGCCATAGGCGATCGCCTGTTCCTGCGGGTTAGCTTGCCAAGTTGGCGATTTATGTAATTTGATAAATAGAGCAGTAATTGCCACTAATAAAAACACAAAAGTAATCACTGCGCCGATTCCCAGTTCTGCCCAAAGATGCACGGGCGTACTATGTAATTGGAATAAGATTTCGGCTTCACGTCCTGCCCATTGCGGACGATATTGTTGATAGAACATGATTGCGGAACCTGCCCCCACACCAAACAACCAATGATCTAAGCCCATCCGCCAGCCCGTATCCGCCGCGATCGTTCTGAATAATAATTCTCCCGAACCTTGAGCAGGATTCGTAAAACTGGTAATTAATCCTGAGACTAGCGATCTCAAACGGTTATTTGTGGCAATTAAAAATCCGAATATGGCGATCGCGCCGCTACTGCCCCAAAATACCAACCAGCGATCGCCGCGATTACGAAATAAAGCCACAATAATTCCATAAAGAACGATTGCGCCTAGTCCTAAAAATCCGCCGCGTGAACTGGTGGTATACAAATCGATTAGCCCTAAGCCGATCGCCGTTAGCCATAGCGATCGCCAGATTCCCTTTTGGGCGATCGCCAAACTTGCAAAAATCGGTAAAACCAACATCAAAAATCCCGCCACATAATTTTGATGTCCCATCGGAGCCCAGTTGCGCGACTCCAAATCCGAAAAATCGTAACTAAGATTTAGCCCCCATTGATTTAGCTTGGCAAAATTAGCCAATCGTGGCAGCCATGATTGACTAATCCACAAAACCAAGCTTTCAATAATTACCGCAAATCCTAATAAGCCCTGAAATCGTAAAATTGGCAAAATTGCCGACTCTCGCTCCGACTTTTCTCCCGTCTTCGGCGATGATGTCCGATGCAAAAAATTATTGGTTACATACAGCGCTGCAAAATAGCCAAAGGCAGTCAGGCTATACCACATGCTCTGATTGGGGAACTGCGAAAACATCGTTGATAAGCACAGCGTTACCAAACCAGAAGCGATCGCCCAGTCAAAGCCACTACCTAACAAATAAAATGGTTGTTCGCGCCGCCATAGATTTAGTAAACCTGCGATCGCAAAGCATAGCAATCCTACTTGCCACAGCAACACCCAAGGAAAAGCCACCATCTGCGTACTGCTATCAGGCAGTAAGGTGAATAAAATATAGGCGGCGAGGCCTAACTGGACGATTAACCGACCTGTGTTCATAAAAATTTGGTAAACCAATTTCGGAAGATAATTAATGGCTAATATTGTGAACAACGCAAAAATTCACGCATAAACTGAGTCAGCAAGTTAAACTTAGCTTAACAAGCGGGAAGCCCCGCGCTCTAACCGTTTACAAGGGTGAGCGACGGGATGAAAGCGAGTCCATTGAGGGGTTCGATGCCCCGAAAATGGACAATTATCTTAACTTTAACTACAAAAACCTATACAGGGTATAAGTTTCATGC
>JBDNJN010000058.1:0-13405 GCA_041687725.1 Pseudanabaena sp. | reverse complement strand
CGGTCACTTCCCTTCAGTTTCTCTGCTGTCTTTTTATACAGCCTTTTCGCTTCGTCTCTTACTTCAATCATCCTTATTTCCTTTCTCTCGTTTCTGCAATTATATCCTAATTAACGGATCTATTATTTCTTGGTAGACTCTTGAGCGATCTCGATCATGAATCTTTACTGCGAGTCGCACGAGAACAAATTAGCTCCATAACTAATAATTCTGTCAAAGCCTCAAAACCATGACTTCTACCAACTCTCTTGAACGTCAAATCGATACGGCAACCGATCTTCGCGCTATCGTCAAAATGATGAAAGTGCTTGCTGCTGTGAATATTCATCAATATGAACAAGCGGTGGTATCCCTTGCTGAATATACCCAAAACATCGAAAAGGGACTGCATATTGTTCTCAAAAATATGCACCAGCAAGGATATGCGACTAAGCACCACAATTTAATTAATGGTAATGGCGAATCCAGCGAAGGTAAACCTCTTGCACTAACTAGATTCTCTGGCAAGCATTGTGGTGCAATTATCTTCGGCTCAGAACAGGGGATGTGCGGACAGTTCAATGAGCAGATATCCCGCTATGCGATCGATGAAATTCAACAGGTAAATGTAGAGATTGACGATTTTTCTATTTTTACGGTCGGCTCAAGAATTATTCCTTCCTTAGAAGCTGCGGGTTTTCAAATTTCCCAATCTTTCTTAATGCCTAGTTCCCTCGCAGGAATTACGCCAATGGTGCAGGAGATGTTAATTCAAATTGATCAATGGCGCGATCGCCAACAGATTGATCGCATTTTTCTTTTCTACAATCGTCTCCATGCCCAGACTTTAAGCGAACCCTACAAACTAAATCTACTTCCCTTAGATCGTCAGTGGTTACAAAATATCGAACAAAGATCATGGCGATCAAATTCTCTCCCGACTTTTACAATGTCAAGCGATCGGTTATTTTCTTCTTTACTAAGGCAGTATTTTTTTCTTTCTCTCTATCGTACTTTTGTTCAATCTCTCGCTAGTGAAAACTCTAGTCGTATGGCTTCAATGCAAGTCGCCGAAAAGAACATCGAAGAGCGTCTTGCCGAATTTACAATTGCCTATCAACAAGAACGTCAAAATATCATCACCGATGAGCTTTTAGAAATTGTATCGGCTTATTAGATAGGTTTTGGGGTTTTCTAGTTATGCGATCGCGATCGCACTCAACCACAAATATTCGCGAGTGATTTTATGTGTTTTAGATGTGCGATCAAAAGTAACCTCTCCGAACTCAACTATTTTTGCTTACTTAATCTCTACTGAAAACTGATAACAACGGTGCAATCGCTGTCGGCATAATGCCTGAATTAAGCCAGCCCGCCTAGAACAACTGTCCGATCATAGCTGTAACAATGCGGACTCGGCTTGAATGGATTTTTAGGCAATGACAGCCCGTTAAGGTATCGGACCAATCTTGGAAAGCCATGACTCCTTTGACTGGATCGCAGACCAAACCGCATTGCCGCCGATCAGAGCAAAGAGCAAACCCACTCCAATGCGGAAAACTGGATCAACAACTCCGAAGAATGCAGCGTAGATACCAACACCTGCCAAGAAAAGACCGAATATACCCGTGGCAAATCGGTACAAGCCACGACTATAGTATGGATTGGCGTTCTTGTGATCTGTCATGACATTGTCTAACTATGTGTTATCTCGCAATTACAGTCAGCTTATCGTTGTAATGGCATATTACCGCAGATTTTCACGCAAAGTCAATGAGATTGCCTCAAAAATCATCTTCTCAAGTTTGTGATTAGGCGATCGCTATTTCACTCAACCACAAATATTCGCGAGTGATTTTATGTGTTTTAGAATGCGATCGCCGCAACAGCCAGCTTTTCAAGTTTGTGGTTATGCGATCTCGTTTTATATTTGTAGCCAATTGATTAGACTTTTTCTTGTCTTTATTAATCGCGCTGATGAGATACTTCCTAAACGAACGTTAATCACAGATGTCTCGACACTCGTTAATCTTCCTAATCTGATTACAGAAGCAGTTTTGAGACCTGTGGTTATGTAATCTCGATCTGATGAATTGATGATTTCATCAAAATTTGGAGTGGCTTGATGAAGTTGTGAAGAAATTAAAGCAAGCAATAAATCTGGATGACGACTTGGTGAAATGGCAACAACTAAAGCAGGACGAAGTTTTCCTTGTTTGTTTGAGGTCTGCTTGAGGAAAACGGATTAGAACGATATCACCTACATTCATTGCCGATAGACTTCTTGAGCATCTTCTAATGTGTACTCAACTTCATCATTATCGCGGAAAAATTGCTGTAGTGAAAACTCTCGCCAATCCTTATTTTTCCAGTTGGCATATTCAGGAAAATTGTTCTGCTCAGTTGCGACTAATTGGATAAAGTTAGAAATTTGTTCAGGGAATTTACGATATAACCTCAGTCGATAGTCTGCTATCCGAAAAGGGATGTCATCACAAAAAAGCGACAGTAAACATTGTTTACTGTCGCTTTTTTGTAAGTGGGCCGAGATGGATTTGAACCAACGTAGCTTACGCAGCGGATTTACAGTCCGCCCCCATTAACCGCTCGGGCATCGACCCCTTGCTTGTTATTTTCCAAGCGAATCTAACTATATACACTTACGGCACTACTTGCAATAGTTATTTCAAAAAAATCAAAAATAAAGCTCAAAAAGCCGTGATGCAAGCGCCAAGGCTTTTTGAGTCTTATTTTTTCGGGAAATAACGAAAACCGATCGCGATCGCGCTTAAAAAAATGATGCCGACGATGCCCGCGATCGGATTGCCATTAATACCCGTC
The DNA here is from genome assembly GCA_041687725.1 of Pseudanabaena sp. Lineage (GTDB taxonomy): Bacteria > Cyanobacteriota > Cyanobacteriia > Pseudanabaenales > Pseudanabaenaceae > Pseudanabaena. The sequence goes on along the minus strand of JBDNJN010000058.1, from coordinate 10,585 downwards.
ACCCATTCAGGCACTATGCCTGTGGGCTGTAACCAGTGGGTTGTATTGACAATGTAATAGCACCAAACCAAACCGCCATGTAAGCCAATCGATACACCCAGTCGGCGATCGCATCTGCGCCGAGCGAGGACGAGGGCCACACTGAGAATTACTAAACCGACAAACTGGCTCCATGTTGCCAGAATTACGTTCAGTGGTTTGATGAAATGTAAAATCGCAAATACTAGACTGCAACCAATTAAAGCTGTATTTTTAGAATAATCTCGCTCTAGTTCTGATAGAATCCAGCCGCGAAACAACATTTCTTCCGCAAATCCTACGCCAACCGAGGTTAATAATCCAGGCGCGATCGCACCTGGCCAATCGACAAAATATACACCGAGCATTGGTAATAGTCTGGCTGGTAATGGCTGCTGCCAAGTGACAGTTTGCACCGCTAACCAACCGAGGCTCACCTGCAACCAAAAAAAGATCACTAATGTTAAGCAGCCTAATCCCAAGCCAAACAAAAAATCAAGTCCATTTTTGCGGGTAAATAACAGCCCATAAAAACGGTAGGGATGGGAATATTTGGCAACTTTACGTCCCCACCACCAAATTAGTCCCAAAAATCCGCAATATAGCAAAATTGTCAGGGCAACCCCGACCGACTCGCCCCAAATTAAATACATTGGTGCGGCGATCGGTAGCCATAGCACCAATAAGGTGAGTAAAAAGAGAATAATGCGGATTGGGGCTGGATAAGAATTTAGGCGATCGAGATTCAAGACTCTGGCTCGATCGTGCTAGTTAAGCCCTTACTTTGCAGTCCTTCACAATAAAATTCTGCATGTTCTTCTACGCAGACAATTACTAAGCCACATCCAGTCGCATGAGTTGACATCATGATATCCACGGCTTGCGGCTGAGTGAGATTTACAACCTGCATTAAGGTTTCGACAACATACTCCATTGAGTTGAAATCATCGTTATGTAATAAAACTCGATATTTTGGCGCGATTTTGCGTATAGTTTCAGGGCGGGAGATAGTTTCAGTAGACATAGATTAGATTGTCTCCAATAATGATGAATTTATGATGGGGATAATTGTGGTGTTTAAGTTTGGCGCATCAAGATGAACCAGTAGTAATACTCAAACAGATCTCTTCCTATTATAAATAGGATTTCTAAAAATGTGAAGTAAGTAGCTAAGCATAATAAAACCCAAAAAGCTATGGCGCACGCGCAGCGTGCGCCATAGCTTTTTGGGTTTTAAGTTTTTGTCTATCTAATTACTTAACTTCTGAAGCTTGGTAATATACTTCGCCGCCTGTGTCAGGCACAAACTGACATGCTTTTTGGGAAGTAAAGAATGATTTCCAGATCGGGACAGTGGAAACTCGATAGTATTTGCCTAGAACTGGCTTAATCGCTTCAGTCGCCGTCTTAAGGTGGTAGTGAGGAATCCCAATAAAGATATGGTGAGCAACATGAGTGCCGATATTGTGATGGATATCGTTAAAGATTCCATAATCACGATCAATCGTGGAGAGCGCTCCCTTCAAGAAGTACCAATCTTTACCGCGATACCAAGGAATATCGGCTTCGGTGTGGTGCAAATAGGTGACGAGATCGAGCCATACAACGAAGATGAGGTAGGGGACGATGTAAAACTTGAATAGGAATAGGAATCCATAGGTGAAACCCAACCAGCCTAAAAAGCTGACCATCGCCACCCAAAGAGTTGTACTGGTGAGAATATCAGTGGTTTCTGACTTGCGAAACAAATCGTTGTTAGGAACGAAATGAGAAGCGGTAGGACGAGCAGGCGATCGCTTGAATAGATAGAGAGGATAAGCAAGCAATAGAGCATCAAAACGAATGAATTTGCCTAGCCAATCCATTTCTTTGTGTTGAGTCTCGGTGACAGGATACCAACTTTCATCGGTCTCGATGTTACCTGTGTTTTGGTGGTGGGTGCGATGACTAATGCGCCAGCCGTGATATGGCACAAGGATCGGAATGTGGGTTAGATGTCCGACTAAGTTATTTAGCCATTTAATCCGTGAGAATGAACCATGTCCGCAGTCGTGACCGACGACGAAGAAAGCCCAAAACATTGTCCCCGTTGCAAACCAAAAAATTGGATAAAACCACCATGCATCTAGATAAGCAGCAGTGGCATATAAGCCGACGATAATCGCAGTATCAGCAACAAAATAAGCTAGCGATCGCCATACATTCGGCGCAAAATATTCAGCAGGAATAGCAGCTTTTACATCTTGAAAAGTAAACGGCAGTTCAGTTTGAGATGTCGAAGATGTATCGGTGAGAGGATTTTCGAGGTTGATCCGATGAATAGTCGAAGACGACACGTATTATTTCCCTGTTGTTAAGAAAAATTAAGTCAATACTTAAATCTTAGCAGGGACTTTGCTTATTATTCAAAACCAAATGCATTTAGTAAGAAAGCCCAACGATCGCCTTTTACTTGGATATAAGCTTGCATTTTTGCGATATTTTTTTGATCTCCCATTTGCTGTTTGAGGTTTTGGGGATCGTGCGAGGCGTGATCAATTTCATAAGTAAATGGGGTATGCCATGTGAGATGCCCTGCACGATGCAATAAACCGAGGGCGATCGCGGCATCAGGATGTAGTTTTGAGACTTCAGCAAAATCGCCTTTTAGTGGTAATTTTGGTAGTAATTTTAGTGCTTGTTGTTGAATTTTTTCTTGTTGCTGCAAGAAAAAATTTATTCTTTGGCGATCGCCATCATCGAGTAATCCTGTTGGTTCGCTGACGAGCATCAAAGCTTCAGCAGGTTTGTCATCGCGTCCCGCTCGTCCAATTTCTTGGATATATTCTGAAAGTGTCAAAGGTGGATGAAAATGCAAGACCCAACGAGTATCAGGTTTGTTAATTCCCAAGCCGAACGCTGAAGTGCAGATTACAAAGGGATATTGATTGCTCAGCCATTGCTGCTCGACATGGCGGCGCTCTTGGGGTGGCAAACCTGCATGATAGGCTGCCGTTTTAAACGAGTTTTCTTGTAACCAAGCTGCCAGCATTTCCGCATCGCGGCGGCTACGAACGTAGATTAATCCCGATTGTCCTTGCCGATCGCGAATAAATTTGAGCAGTCGTGATTTGCGTCCTGAAGGTGTCCAAGCGATCGCCACTTTGAGACTGAGATTGGCCCGATAGGGACTAGTGCGGACAATATGGGGATTTTCTAGTTGTAAGCAAGTTTGTAATTCCGCAGTTGTCTCGAGATCGGCGGTTGCGGTGAAGGCGGCGATCGCAATTCTGGGATGATGCTTGGGCTTTTGCGCCATCAAAGCCGATCGCACCGCACCTAAGCGACGATAACTCGGTCGAAATGAGTCGCCCCACTGCACGAGGCAATGCGCTTCATCGAGCATTAAACCTGTGATTTTTAATTGGCGATCGCTAAGTTTTTCCCAAACAGGTGGACTCAGGAGTGTTTCTGGAGAAATGTAAAGCAAACGAGTATTTGGAAGATTTCGCAAGACTTCGCGGCGTTCTATTTGCGATAGATTGCTATGTAGACAGGCGGCGGGTAAATTCCGCGATCGTAAGTCCCTGACCTGATCTTCCATCAGGGCGAGTAGTGGCGAAATCACCAAAGTCAAGCCCTCATTAAGGATTGCTGGCAATTGAAAACAAATCGACTTACCGCCCCCTGTCGCCATAATTGCTAGGCTATCTTGTCCCTGCAACAAGCTTGTAACGATCTCACGCTGTGATGTGCGTAAATCTTCATATCCCCAAATCTTCTTAAATGTTTGTTGAACCGCAGTCCATTTCTTAGATATTTCTGACATTTGGGTTAAGCAGCTTGTAGAGACAACTTGAAGACGCAAGGGGCTTAAGCCCCTTGTTAAGGTTACTGAAAATCGCCATTGTGGGCAACTTATTTTTGCAAGTTGCCTTAAAGCACTTTATGGTAAGTTAAATCATAAATTTTAGTTAAAAATATACTTTGGTGATACTTTTAGTTAAGGATTTAAAAATCTTTATAATCAAAAAACCTTCAAAAGCTCTTTGTAAAGAGGAATTATTTAGGTGAGACCAAAAGAATCATTTACTCTTGAGACCGAAGAGCTATCTAATCACGTACTTACAGTTGAAGACCCACAGGGTGTTCGCAATTTTCTGCTGCACAGTGTGACTTACTCATTAGGGCGTGGCATGGGCAACTCAATTATTCTGCGTTCTAACCTCGTATCTCGCCAACATGCGACTTTATTAGTAATAGCTGCGAAGAAGTCTTCATGTTTTTTTAGAATAATTGACGGCAGACTCGATTATAAACGCAGTACCAACGGTATTCTGATCAATGGTAGAAGACGATTTTCGCACGTATTATCTCACGGAGATGAAATTATATTTAGCAAAGACACTAGAGCCACATATCAGGTGATTAGTGTGATCGCGAATACACCTAAAATTAATAGCTCTCAAAATAATATTTCTGAACGCCTTAAGCTCACCACAAGTCATCAAACTTTTGATGAAACTGAGAGCTTTGAGCTTTATCCCTTACAATCTATTCCCGACCAAAGTTTATCTGTTTATATTCGCGAAATTATCAATCAATTCATTTCATCTCCAGAACTGAATCCGCAACCAATTATTGAGTTAAATCTCATAGGAAAAATACTATATCTTAATCCTGCGGCTTTGGGTCAGTTTCCTAACCTTGAAGAGATGCGAATTAATCATCCTTTACTTCAAGAATTGTTGGAGCAAATAATTCCGTTGGTTAATCCTATCCGCAAAACTTTTATGCGTGAGGTGATGATTCGTGACAAGGTGTTTGAAGAAATTATTCATTTTATGCCATCAAATGAAGTAATTCGTATTCACATATTCGATATTACGAAACAAAGGCAAGCAGCAGCGATTATATCTTATCAGATTGATCATGATGTGCTTACAGGGTTGCCGAATCGAAAATATTTGCATGAACATCTAATTGAGATTATCGAAAAGTTAGAAGATAAGAAACAACGATTTGCAGTTTTATTTCTTGATATTGATCGTTTTAAGTTAATCAATAATTCTTTAGGTCATAGCGTCGGTGATTTGTTACTTAAAGCTGTTGGCGATCGCTTAAAAACTTTACTAAAACATGGAGATTTAATCGTGCGCTGGGGTGCGGATGAATTTGCGATCGTGGCTAAGGACATTAATTCTATAGGTGCAGTTGTCCAAATTGCCGAAGCGATGATTCAATCTCTGACTGCACCTTTCGACTGTGGTGGTCATGAAATACATATCACAACCTGCATTGGTGCAAGTATTTATCCAGATCATAATATTGATGTTGAAGCACTAATTCAAAATGCTGATATGGCCATGTATAAGGCTAAATCTGAAGGGCAAAATAGCTTTCAGTTTTATGTTCCGAATATGCAGGAACAGAGTTTTCAGCGCCTATCGATGGAAAACAATTTACGCAGAGCGATAGAAAATGATGAATTATTAATATACTATCAACCCCAAATCGATCTAATTACTGGTGTAATTGTTGGACTAGAAGCGTTGCTAAGGTGGAAACATGTTTCTTTAGGCTCTGTTTCGCCGAGCAAATTTATTCCCCTTGCCGAAGAAACAGGCTTAATTATGGTGATTGGGACTTGGGTACTGCGCCAAGCTTGCTTACAAGCGATCGCATGGCAAAAAATGGGTTTTCCTCCAATCCAAATCGGCGTAAATTTATCGGTTAAGCAACTTCAACAAAAAAGTTTTTTATCTTCTCTAAATCAAATTCTAGAAGAAACAAATATCGATCCTCATTTTCTAGAATTAGAAATTACAGAGGGGATCATGATGGACAATATTGAAGAGAAAATTGTCCTGTTGAATGAATTTCGGAAGATGGGTATTCGGTTGTCAATCGATGATTTTGGAACTGGTTACTCAGCTCTTAGTTATCTCAAGAATTTGCCAATTGATACTCTCAAAATTGATCGTATTTTTATTGAACACATCGTCCATAATAAGCACGATCAAAATATTGTTGCCTCAATTATTAATTTATCGCATAGCTTGAATCTAACTGTGATTGCAGAAGGCGCAGAAACAAAGGAGCAAGTTGATGTCTTGCGATCGCTAGGCTGCGATCAGATTCAAGGTTATTTTTTCTATAAAGCTTTACCCGCCGATGAAATTGAGACTTTATTAAGGTCGCAAGGCGTAACCAAACCAAATACAAATTAAAGATGAAAAGCGATGCTTTTCATCTTTAGTTTCGAGCTAGATACTTAGCCACAATTTCAGGCTTAATTCTTGATTAGGTGAAGCATGGGGAATTTGCACAAGATCAAAATGATTACAGATTGGTTCTTCTAAAATCACTTCCACATTGCGTAACAAGTCATGCTGGAAGATGGCAACGGCGATCGCATCTCCCGCCGCAAAATCGCGAAGGCGATCGCTAAAATTCTCAGCCGTAACCCGAATACCTGCGATCGCTAGCAAAATATCACCTGTGCTAATTCCTGCTTTTTGGGCAGGTGACCCAAATTCGACCTTCTCAATCTCCGCAACTCCATTTTTAGATTTGAGAGTCATGCCAATAAAGGGAATATCTTGACGCGCAGTTTTCAACTCTAGTCCAAAGGGTTCGAGATAGTAGTTATAGTCAAGTTCTTTGGTTCCATAAAGATAACCGTTCCAGAAGGCAGAAAGATCAACACCCGCGACAGTGCCGATCACTTCGTGAAGTTCAGCTTCACTAAAGCCAATTTCAGCTTTACCAAAGCGATCCCACATAATCTGCATCACCCGATCAAGCGATCGCAGATTATTAGTTTTATGACGAATCAGCAAATCGAGCAGCATCGATACTAATTCACCTTTCAGGTAGTAAGAAATTTGATTGTTGTGCGTATTAGGATCGGGGCGATAGAGCTTGATCCATGTGTCAAAACTGGAGTCATGGAGCGATTGCACATTGCGCCCAAAGGTGGTTTGCAGACGAGTAATCGCTTTGCTAACTAATTTAAGATAATGCTTAGCGTCGTAAAGCTTGGCTCGAAGTGGAAAGATTTGGTCATAATAACTGGTAGTTCCTTCACTAAACCAAAGAGAACTTGTGTAATTCTCATTATCATAATCAAAGGTTTCAAAAGCTTTGGGACGAATCCGTTTGACGTTCCAAGTATGGAAAAACTCGTGAGCAACTAGATTCATAAATTGCAAATAGCTCTCTTCTTTCCGAAAGCTCAAACGGTTGTAGAGCAGCACCGTACAGTCTTTATGTTCTAATCCGCCAAATCCATTGCTAGCATGAAGAATGAAATCATAATGCTCATAAGGCAATCCACCAAACATCTCGGCTTCCACCGCAATAATCGCTGCCGTATCTTTGACCATGCGCTGCATATCGGCGTTATGCTCGCCCCAAACTACAAAGCTATGCGGTTTGTCATGCACTGTAAATTGATAGCGATCATGCAGTCCGATTTCAAAAGGACTATCTACTAAAGTATCAAAATTCTTGGCATAGAAAATATTAGCAGCAACTTCTGGCAAAGCTGTGGCGATTTTCCAGTTCTCTTTTAGGTCAGCAATCTCGACTTGATAAGATTGTCGCTGATATTCAGGAACATACATAAATACGGCTGCACCCGTAAAAAAAGCATGGGTGCGATCGATATGATTGGTGCGAACGGTGAGTTCATTACAGAAGATGCGATAGTGAATCTTGATTTGAGTATCATTCCCACAATTTACGCGCCAATGATTTTTGCTAATTTTCTGCCATGCAAGAGTTTTTCCCGCCGCATCCGTCGCTGTAAAATCTTGTAGATGCTTAGCATATTCGCGCACTAAATAAGAACCAGGAGTCCAGACTGGTAACTTCAGATCGATAAATTTATCGCGCCAATCAGCGATCGCTAGTTCGACATGTAATAGATGATTTTCTGGTTCAGGAATCGATATTCGATATGTGAACTGGCTAATAGAAGTATTATCTAATTTTTGTGAATCAATCATCTTGAATTAACCTTGCTGAGCGATGTCTATATTCACTATATCCTGATTGACTGACAAATCTTACCGAAAAGCGGGCAGGATGCCCGCGCCACAGGCATTTTTGATTTGTGGGTCAGGCATCTTGCCTGACATAGCTTTCAGATACTTTTGTCAGTCAATCAGCACTATATCTCAATGGAAACTTTGTTTGATGCTTCTAGATTTGATTGGGCGATCGCGCAAACCTGACAACGCAGGGACAATACAAAGTCGGAATCACGGATTAAGCAAATTTAAGGATTTCGTTGATTTTTTTCTTAAACCAAGTTAAAATTATAAGAGTTAATCTTACGACAAGGCTAAAACAATGGCAAAAACCAAGAGCAGCAAAGAAGAAGTCAACTCAGCAGCTAATCAACGGTCAACAGGGCTAATAGCTGATAGTGAAAGTAGTATTTTAGATTATGGTCTGGGAATAGTTGTCAGAAAGTTAAGCCCTGCAAATCAAGAAATGGAAGCAGGGCATATTAAGCTTGAGCGAGCTTTGTTTGCTAGTGATGACGACTCTCCAATATTACGAAGAGCAATACGCCTAGTCTCAGAACAAGAGTGGAAAAGCAAGAGAAGCAGAATTAGACAACTGCCTTACTTGATCTTACCTTTCATCAAAAAAGATGAATACGCTGGTTATATTGCTTCATTACAAGATCAAGATTTGTTTGTGCCAGAGTCTACTGATTTGAGAGGCTGGTTTTCCCCAGCGCGATCGCAAGGAGAGTTGCCGACCTGCACAGCACACGCAGGAATCGCCTTAATGGAATATTTTCAAAACCGTATAAGTGGTACTAATGACAGGAAGCTATCTTGGCGCTTTTTGTATAAAGTGACCAGAGATTTAATGAAGCTAGAAGAAAACCCAGTCACGGCGACTGTTGGGACAGCTATTAGGGATACTCTCAGGGCAATGACTTTGTTTGGTGTCCCTCCTGAGAAAACAGATAAAAACTGGACAACAGGTGAGCCAATTACAGAAGAAGTTCTAGAAAACAAAGAGCCTTCAGCATTTGCCTATTCCTACGCTCAAAATTATCAGTCGTCTTACTATTTTCGACTGGATACGCTCCAAGAAGAATTTGAGAAAGATAGAATTCAAGGACTTACAACACAAAACGTAGATATAGTAAATGATCTACTATTAACACAAATCCGTATCGCGATCGCTTCTGGATTTCCCGCAATATTTGAATTTACTGATTCTACAATTCTTGATAAAAATTGGGTTGATGAAGATGAAGCTAAAAAATCAGTTGAAGAGAAATCAAAAAACAACGACGAGACTGAAAGTAATAATATTATTGAGAAAGTACTAGGTCAAATTAAAGTTATCTATACTCACAAGGAAGGTGGGGAACAGCAAAATTTACGTGGTCATGCTCTCGTTGCTGTTGGCTATGACGACAACATGAAATTTGACAATCCTAATGATCCTAATGATCCTAAAAATCCTGAAAAAGGAGCATTTTTAATTAGAAACTCTTGGGGAGTAAAAGATAAGAATAACAAGGATATACTATGGGGCGACAATGGCTATGGATGGTTGCCCTATTACTATCTTCGACAAGGCTTCGCAAAAAATTGGTGGTCTTTGATAAATGCCGAATGGATTGACTTTGGTAGTCTTGGTTTAAATGTTAAAAATGGAGAAAGCTTGTTGGCTGCCTGTGACTGCAACCCCAATATTGACCCAAAATGTAATTGCAATTCAAATTATTAGTTGGACGAAATTAAATTACACCAAATAAATATCGAAAAATATTTTTTTGCGAACAAATATTTAATTATCTTCCAATATAATTATTGCAAATATCTAAGAGCTTTGTATTGCTATTGTTCTGATTATAAAGAAGTAAATAGTTTTTGTTATACATACAGCTTTGTGCCAATAAATTATCTAAGCTTGGACTTTGAGAATTACTAATATTATTCCATTGCCATAATCTAATTGTTTTATCATTACTAGAAGACACAAGCATATATTTATTACTTGGATTAAACTGTATAGTATTTACCATATCTTTATGACCTAAAAGACTTACTTCTGATTGTTTCAAGACTTCACCCTTAAGATAAGAATTTTTTGCTTTCTCTATACTCCAAATTTTCAATGAATCAGCAACATCCATACTCGAAGAGGCTATGAACGAGTTGTCTTTATCAAAAGACAGTCCAAATATAAATTTGTTATGTGCTTTTATTGTTCCTATCAGTTTATAGTTATTTGCTACATCCCACAGTTTGATTACTCCATCATTACTAGCCGAAGCTAAGATTTCGCCATCAAGGCTATATTTAACTTGACTGACAGTTTTATAGTGTTCCCCGATCAAATAGGGCTTAGTTTTCTTTTCCCAATCCCAAATATAGACCCCTCCATCTTCATAGCCATAAGTAATTATGTCTAGGGCAACCGCACACGTTTCTTAACATTTTAGCCGCTAACCCCTAAATGCTTGCTAGACAAGAGTTTCAGCTAGAGAGACAGACAAGAGAAAACAAGCCATTTAAAATTCTTGATCAAGATTTTACAAAGATATTTT
>JBDNJN010000006.1:0-6660 GCA_041687725.1 Pseudanabaena sp. | reverse complement strand
GCAGTAGCTTTTTATCTGTTGACCATTTGCGTCAGAAAATTATCGCTTTTATCAACTATTTCAATGAGCTTTTATCCAAACCTTTTAAATGGAAGTTCCGTGGTTAGCGTCTTGTTACTTCAGCCAGCGTGTACTAGTTACACATTACTTATCATGAGTATGTTCTTGCAAACCCTTTCTCAGTCCAATACAATTTACGTTAGACAAGAATTTAAAATTGTCAAAATAGCCAAAAAAATTTTTGGCTTTGAACCTTACAACCATTATCAAATTCTAACCAATGATGGACAGGAGTTTGGTTACTATGCTGAACTCAAGTTAGGTCTTGCCGATGTAATCATGCGTCAGTTGTTAGGACATTGGCGAGTTTTTAATATTGTCGGAACTGATATAGAAAATCAACAGGTTTTTCGCGTCCATCACCCTTTTCGTTGGTTCTTTCAGCACCTTGATGTTTTTGGGGCAGACGATCGCCCTGTGGGACATTTGCAACAAAGATTTGCGTGGTTTAACAAGAAATTTGAATTTCTTGATACTAGGGGACGAGTGATAATGACTATGACTTCACCACTTTGGAAACTCTGGATATTTCCTATTAAAAAGGGAGAAAGGGAAGTATCCATAATTGAGAAGAAATGGTCAGGTTTTTCTAAAGCAATACTTCGGAGAGTTGTTAAAAGCCAACGAAAGAATAAGGGTTTCAGCAAAAAACTGTCCGCTGCTAAAGAGCTATTCACTGATGCTGATAGCTTTAGAGTGCGCTTTACCGATGCTAAATTAACTGCTGACGAGAAGTTACTGCTACTGGCTGGTGCAGTGTTTGTCGATATTTTATACACTGCTGACGAGAAGTTACTGCTACTGGCTGTTGCAGTGCCTGAGGCGTTCATAATCTTCCATGCCATTGAGTTTATAAGGTAGTTTGTGTCAGTAAATAACCAGACGTTTAGGGAGAAGGGGCTGGGGGGTGAGGGCGGTCTTTGTTCTACGTGACATCAGTTCGATTTTTCTATTTAATGCGATCGCTCAAATGATCTCCAACTCGCAAGGCGTTAGCAATGATTGTTAAAGTAGGGTTTGAGCCAATATTTGAAGGAAAGAAACTCCCATCAACCACGTAGAGATTATTAACATCATGAGTGCGACAATTTAGATCTAGAACCGAAGTCTCAGGATCATTACCAAAGCGACAAGTTCCACATTGATGTGCTACCCAGCTTAGAGGGAAATTACTTCGATAATATTGAGATTCACCCTTATCAACATTAATTGACTTCAACACCTCAATCCAGCGATCGACCAGACGATTAAATGATTCAGTATTATTTTCGGTGTAGTCGATGTGAATCTTATCCCCCTTTATGTGGACTCGGTTATTGCGATCGGGTAGATCTTCACCCATCAACCACCAATCAACCGAATGTAAAGCCGACTCTTCGGGAGAAATCTCATTGCCGATCGCTACAGGTACGTTATTGATCAACATCTCTTTGTTAACTTTACCCGATAGCTGCACTTGCCCCATGGGATAGGGAAAATCTGGTTCACCCCAATAGAAGTCATTGATGCCTAAGGTTTTTTGAAAAACGGTAGTATTCTCTTTTGTTGTCAATTCTATGACCACGCCGCAGTTATGCTTCATAAAGTTACGTCCAACTTGATCAGAATGATTAGCTAAACCATTTGGATGTTGATCGGTTTGCGATCGCAATAGTAACGCCGCCGAATTAATCGCACCACAGGCAACTACCACGATCGCACCGCGAAACGACCTGATCTCACCCGCCACCTCAGTTTCTACCTCAGTAATTTCACGACCTGATGCACTGGTATGCAGCCGAATTACCTTAGCTTCGGTCAGCAATGTGACATTTGGGTACTCCATAGCAGGGCGTACAGTCATCACTTCCGCATCGGCTTTGGCATGAATCAAGCAGGGATGTCCATCACAAGTCTCGCAACGAATACATTCACTCAAAAACTTTTGCGCTTCATTGATTTTGATTGCCATCGGTAGATAAAATGGATGAAAGCCCTTAGCTTGCAAATCGTTATGGACTTCTTGAATGCACGGTTCGTGACTAATCGCTGGAAAGGAATATTCTGTATTTGTCCAAGGCTCGGTCGGATCTAAACCTCTTTTACCATGTACGTTATAGAGTTTCTCAGCTTGGGTGTAATAAGGTTCAAAATCTGCATATTTAAGTCCCCATTCGGGAGAAATTCCGCCTTTATGAAAGACCGTATCAAACTCTTCTTCCCTTGCCCGAAACAATGTCCCACCATAAAATTTCGTATTTCCTCCGACCCAATAACCTGCGGCGGGATGAATTTCTTGACCGTTCTTGTCATACCATGTTCCAGTATTGTAATAGCGTTCTCGCTTAAAGACTTCTGTTGGATTCCAGTTCGCTTTTTCTCTTGGCAAAAAAGTACCGCGTTCTAAAACTAGAATCTTCTTCCCAGTCGGTGCGAGTCGATGTGCTAGAGTTCCTCCCCCTGCACCTGTGCCAATAATAATCACATCATAATGCTGGTCGGTCATGTTATCTCCTTGGATTTATCGTTAGGTTTAGGATGAGAATTCCTTTTCAAGCGATCGCCCTCAACCACCTCTAATTTACCAACCCGATTAACGACTTTCCATTGAGTCTTGGCATCCTCAATCCAAAAGCGCAAGTCAACCTTAGCATCGCCGACATTGATATTATTGAGTTGTAAATCGGGTAACCAATCGGGTAAAACTGGCTGAACCTGTAAGCAATGATTGGCTGCATCAGCTTCTAGTCCTAATATGCTGCTAATTAGCCACGGAATCGATCCCGCCGCCCAAGCCTGTGGAATATTGGCATCTACATAAGGAACGGGAAAGTTCTCAGGTTGCCGTTCAATCCCACCAAATAATTCGGGCATCTGGTTGGATTGAAACATACTTGCCGACGCAAAAATTCCTTCGGCAATGCGATTAGCTTCAGTATGATAACCGTATCGCTTTAATCCCGCCGCAATAAATGAATTGTCATGTGGCCAAACGCTACCCGTGTGATATCCAATTGGATCGTAGGCAGGATGTTTGGCAGAAAGCGTCCGAATCCCCCAACCACACCATAAATCGGGTTGAAATAATCGCTCTACCATTCGTTCAGCCCGATCGCTTGGTACAATTCCCGACCACAATAACTGTCCTGCATTTGAGGCAATTGAACGAATTTGTTCTTTATTACTATCCAATCCTAGACAGTAGAAACCTTCGTCTTCCATCCAAAAGTAATCGTTAAATTTTTTATAGAGTGCGATCGCCTTTTCCCGTAGAGTTTGAGCAAGTATAGATTCACCTCGAATATCATAGATATCGGCGGCGCGGAGCCAAGCATCATACACCTGCCCTTGGGTTTCACAAAGTGCGATCGGAGCCTCGATAATCTTGCCATCAGCAGATCGAATCCCATCTCCTGAATCTTTCCATCCTTGATTTTGAATGCCATCTTTAGAACGGCTGTAATACTCAACAAAGCCATCACCATCGAAATCGCCATATTCATCAATCCAATTAAGAGCCTTTTCTAATGGTTCGTGGCAGTCATCAAGTAAGTGGCGATCGCCCGTCCAACGATAGGTTTCAGATAGAGTAATAATCCATAAAAGTGTAGTATCTATCGCTCCATAATAAGGTGCAGAAGGAATTTGATGTAGTTGTGCTAGTTCGCCTCGGCGCAGTTCGTGCAAAATCTTACCTGGTTCAGCATCTTGCCAATCATTTTTTTCGGTTGCTTGCAGTTGTGCGAGTTTAATTAGCGTCCCTTTTGCTAGAGTTGGGGTTACCGACATCGTTTGCAAACTCGCAATTAGCGGATCGCGTCCAAATACGGCCACAAACCAAGGAATTCCCGCCGCAGGTATCCAAACTGTACTGGCTTCATCCACAGGAATTCTCAGGGCTGCTAGATCGATAATAGCTTGATGATAAGTCTGCTCGACTTCTCGATTTGAGGATTGGAGTTGCGTTGCCAACTCTAAAAAGTTTGCCATCGCTTCACCTGCGGGAGTGGCATCGATCGCCGCATCGGTATGCTTTGGCATTAATTCTTCTCCATCCACCAAAGCTGTGAAGTTAATGCAAGTATGCCAAGTTTCATTGGGATCGAGTGCAATATCAAACACCAATCGACCATTAGAATAGCGCGGGGGCGAACTCGCTCCTTCGGCATGAATCCGAACACCTCTAATAAATGAACCGTTTTGATAGATATTAGTCAACGTATCATCCACCCAAGTTGTCTCCATCCTGCCTTGGGTAATTAGCTCCTGTGCCTTAATCCGAGAGACATCCACAAAATCGGAGCGGATTTCAAGCATCAACTGGATTTCAACCCGTTCTTGATGATGATTGGTGATATCAATATCTTCATGCATTCCACCCATAATGTCGCGCCGTAAGCTCACAAGCAGTTTTTTAGAAGGCACGGTTCCGATCGTGGTCAATAGTTCGGAATTTGTAAACTCGTATCTGGCGACTCGATGGGTGATCGCACTAGAAGTAAGGGGAATCAATGGTTGTCGATCTATGGAAAATTCGTAGTAAGAAATTAGTCGGGTATCTCGCACAAACAACCCTTGGGCACGGCGATCGTCAATCGATCCATCGGCGGCCGTTAATAAAAAAGAACCACCATCATTAATTGTGATTTGTCCAGTTACGAGTGCAACTTTTGCTGACATAAAAGTCTCCGTATTATTTTTCTTGCCTGCATGAAGGATGGAATGAAATTAGTTCTATTCTGTAATTTTCGTTAATTTTGCCTATACATAAGAGTCCATAATGTTTAGATATACCGCGCCTAGGATGAAACCCGTATTTTTTATAGAGGGTCGCAGGGCGAAGCCCCGCTTCGGTTTTTTCTTTTTGTCCATGTCGAAAACTTCGGTTTTCAACATGGACGGGGTATATCAACATATAATCTCATTCCCCTGTTTGAAATCATGTTTTAGAATTGGATGAATTGTATGGATTGCCTGAAAACCTAATAAATCTTCACCTAAATACATCTAAGAAATTTAATGGCTCAGCCAATTTTCAGGAACAACGATTAATGTTGTGCCTTGTCGTCTGAGGATGATTACTTTTTGCTGGGCAGCGATCGCAAT
The DNA here is from genome assembly GCA_041687725.1 of Pseudanabaena sp. Taxonomy (GTDB): domain Bacteria; phylum Cyanobacteriota; class Cyanobacteriia; order Pseudanabaenales; family Pseudanabaenaceae; genus Pseudanabaena. Next base: position 1,515 of record JBDNJN010000006.1, on the reverse strand, counting down.
TTGCGGATTGTCACATCGCGCTTTCCACGATCCCCCCTCATACTTGACCCTTCCCGTCTCTCCTGCGGGAATTTCCGTAAGCGTAACCCCTTCACTCGCCTCTTTTAGCTGCTGTGAATCTTTAGGGATAAATCGCCTTGAAGCCGCCGCTAACATACTTGAAATCAGCATCCATACCAATATTTGGATGGCAGGAACAGGCAAAAATAGGGCGATCGCCGCTACCAGCAGCGCCGCGACTCCCATCGCTCCAGCAATCAAAAAAGTAGGAAATGGCACTAACATCTCAATCGCCCAGAGTGCAATTCCGATAATTAGCCAAATTTGACTCGGCGATAAATTCATCGATTTCACTCAGCTATCAGGATTAGAAATATCTACCACATCTGACTTAATATCTGATTTAACAATTGTGCTGCTGGGTTTAGGGCTGTTGATTTTTACTTTCTGAAGATCAAGCGATTTTTCGCGTTTAAAGCGATCGTCATCTGTGTTGGATTTGCTGCGGGCGACCTCAATAGTTGAATTAGCCGCAGTTGGCGCAATTGAGTCCAGATTCGGAGCATTGGAAAGCAAACCACCCAAACCATTTACCAAATTGCGAATATTACTACGCAGCTTAGGATCGCCTGTTAACTCATCAAGATCGGCAGTAATTTTCTTGGTATTGGCAAAAGTCGCACGGGCGGAGTCAAGGGTTTCGCGCAATGAAGCGATCGTGGCGGGATCGTTTAACTCACCTGATACTTTGCGAAGATTAGCAGATGTCTCGGCGGCATTTTCAGTAAGCTGCTGCAAACTGGCGATCAGCTTGCCATCGTTCAATAAAGGCTTGACACTAGCCAGCAGCGATCGCGCTTCTTTTGAAGTCGCCGCAATCCCATCGAGAGTTTGTGCTAATTTTTCGCGATTGATCTCAATCAAATCTTGGGTGCTACTTGCCACATTGCCAACCTTAGTTGCCGCACCGCTAATCGCGTCCGCCGTATCGCCAAATTTAGCAATTTGATTTTCAAACTTACCGACAACCCGATCTGCCGAATCTGTCAATTTTTGAATGCTTTTAGCCGTAGCTTTTGCGGCAATCAATGATTCGCTGAGGTTATCAATCAAACCCTGATCATTAATTTTACGAGCGACAGCCCTCATATCCTTGAGTAAAGCTACGAAGCTCACACCGCGCACACCCTCAATTGCGACACCCTGACAAATAATTAGTTCTACATTGCAATCTTTGGCGATCGGACTTAGGTTGGGATCGATCGCTAATTTGTCTTTAGGAGGAAAAATATCAATATTGGTATTCCCCAAAAAACCACTTTGATTAGTTTCGACAGTGGACTGTTTCGGAATAATTAATTTGGAATTTGGAATAGTGACGACTCCCGACGCTGACGCTTAGGCGTACAGCGCGGGCTTCTCAGCAACACCACCAATCGGTTCGGTTACACGCTGAGCTTTAATCACTGTCCGCCCGACAGCAATGTTTTTAATATTGATAGCAGCATTAATATC
>JBDNJN010000057.1:0-5339 GCA_041687725.1 Pseudanabaena sp. | reverse complement strand
TGGCTATCATCAATACAAGCAATTAGTGGCTTATTAGAGGGTTGATTAAGCTCTAAGTTTGTTTCTGGCTCTAAGTTTATTGATGATGGAAGTATTTCTAGTATTTTGTTCTCAATCAATGGATGCAGAAATGACAATAGAAGATGAGGTTCTATTCTTAATCGCTGGCAAATTTCGTATATACTAACTTTCTGTTCTAATATCTCCAGCCAAACTGACAAGCCAATATTCTGAACTGGTACTTTTGCTATCGATGCATTATTAGAATCTTCCCAAAAGCTACTAAAACCTCTGACTTTACTGGGATCTAGATAGATTCGAGAACAAGGGGAAGCAACATAAGTATGCATCCTTTGCCAAAAACGCACATGATTGACAACTGGTTTGATCAGGTCTGTGAATGGTGCAGCAATTAGTACAGGCTTGATGCAAGTGTTAGGCTCAAATTTGATATATGCATTGGTATGTGAGATTGCTTGAATCAGGGCTTCTCTAGAAAAGTGCAGTAGTATTCTCCGAAACTCGGTGAGAGAAATATGGTTTTGGACCTGCCACTCGTAAAGATTCTCATATTCTGATTTGTCAGAACTAATTTCTGGCATGGTTCGTTCTGGCATAATTTGTTGCCAGAGTAAGCCAAAGCGCTCAGGATGATGACCATTGACTGTAGCAAAGTATAGCCGAGAGCCACCAACGTATAACTGCCAACTAGTCGAATTATCTTCTGGAATTGATATCGATAGACATCCTGTTAGCTCTTTTTGAGCAATAAGTTGCAATGACTTATATGGGTTTTTAAGATTATCTTGCATGAAGTTGTCGTGATAAATTCAGCTAGAAGTTATTTGTGTATTTTGGCTCCCGCCCTAAAATGCTTGGTTTAAGCATTATCGGTATTCAAAATTCGTAGTTTACTTTTTAGTATGTTTATTAGAGATCAAATTTAAATATATATAGAATGCAGGTGCATCGATTGTAGTTTTGAATACATAGTTCCATGCGTAGCTTCCGTTAAGTGTACTACTGCTCAAGAATTGGTGGTGCGGCGCTTCGCGCCGTAACATCAAAAAAAAAATAAAACGCTTAATTAAGTACAATTTAATGTAAACCAAAAACGAGAACCAATATTTGGTTCTCCTGTTACCCCGATCGCACCACCATGAGCTTGGACAATTTGACGACAAATATATAAGCCTAAACCGAGACTAAGCGATCGCCTATTTAGTTTGTTTTGAGTGTTTCCTTGCGTATAAAGCTCAAATAAATGTTCGCTTTGGGCGCTAGTCAGCCCTACGCCATTATCGGCAACTGTGCAGAGCATCATATTCTCAGAATTTAGCTGCACGGAAATTGTCAGTTTGAGGTTAGGAGGATTATGCTTAATCGCATTCGCAATTAGATTTTGGAAGACTCGACAAATATGAGTCGCGTCGGCTAGGGCAAATGGTAGATCTTGGGGAACTTGTAGATTAATTTCTGTTTCTTCTTTGTCTAATAGTGGCTGAAGATCAGCGATCGCGGCTTGGATCACTTCACTGATCGCCACAGGTTGCGGATGAATGACAATCCCATGCACATTATTCACATGGGACTCTAATAATGAGTTGATTAATGCTAATTGGCGATCGCTGCTTTGACGCATCCGCTCCAGCGTAGATCGGGGTAAAAGAATATTTGTGTCCAATTCATTGCTGTTTGCCGTTCTAGCCAAGTTATCCAACACCATGATTAAGCCCGTTACAGGATTTCGCAAGTCGTGGGAAACGGCATGAAGAAAAATTGTTAAAGCGTCTTCGGCACGTTTGCGATCGCTGATTTCTGTCTGTAATTCGAGATTGTGCGATTCGATGGTTTGACGTTGCTTGGCGATCTTTAAATGGGTGCGAATCCTTACTAAGACTTCTTCATGTTCAAAGGGCTTCGTCACATAGTCCACTGCCCCTAAGGATAAGCCACGCACTTTATCCACTGTTTCAGAGAGAGCAGTCATAAAAATAATCGGAATTTCGACAGTTTCAGGATTTACTTTAAGGCGTTGGCAAGTCTCAAAGCCATTAATCCCTGGCATCATTACGTCTAACAAAATCAGATCGGGCTTGACATATTCAGTCTGCTCGATCGCACTTTCGCCATCAGTTGCGACCAATACTCGTACCCCCACATCCCGCAATATATTTACCAATACGCTCAAGTTAGTGGGGTTGTCATCGACAACTAGCACGCAACCTTCGAGAGAGTTGCCCAAGTTTGAGATTTCAGAATTCTGATCTGTGATGTTTGGGAGGTGATCGCTCATAAAGTCGTTTAGAAAGTAGGTGAGCAGAATAAAATCCAAAAGCTGAGCACAGGCTGCGCTTGCGCTCAGCTTTTGGGGTTTTATTAACGATAGTTGGTGAATTGCAAAGCAAGGGGAAAGTCTTCTGCTTTTACGAGTTGGATAATTTCTTGAAGTTCATCTTTTGATTTGGAAGTAACTCGCAAAGAATCGCCTTGGATTGAAGCCTGAGATTTGGGAAAACTATCGCGAATAGTTTTAGAAAGTTTTTTAGCTTGCTCTTGCTCAATGCCACGCTGGAGCTTGATTTTTTGAATTACGCGATTGCCACTAGCGGACTCAATTTCGCCATAGTCAAAGATTTTGAGAGATAAGCCGCGCTTGATCGCTTTGGTTTGCATCACATCGACCACAGCCGTGAGCGTCATTTCGCTATTAGTTTTGATCGTGATTAACTCTTTATCAAGTTCAACTTCTGTATTAGAACTCTTTAAGTCATAGCGACTGACAATTTCACGGCGAGTTTGATCGATCGCATTGACAAGCTCTTGATGATCGAAATCGCTGACTACATCGAAGGAATAACTGGAAGCCATAGATTTATTTTAGATATTGGTAATAGACATCTAGGATACCAAAAAATCAATCACCGCCAAGAGACTGCATTATTCCCATAGCCGTTTGCCCTCTTGTCCTTGCAAGCGATCGTGCGTATCGCGCAAAAGCTTCGGAATATCTAAGTTTTCTGGACAGCGCGGCAAGCAGTCGCCGCAATCTGTGCAATGAATCGCCTTACGACCGGGGAACCAATGTCCCGCGTTTTCAAACATTTTGTAACGATATTTTCCAAATTCTTCCATATCAAAGGCGATCGCTAAATTTCTGAGTCTTAATACTTCAGGAATATTAATATTTTCAGGGCATGGTAAGCATTCATAACACTGGGAACAGCGATCGCCTTCGAGTAAGGTATATCGGTGATTAATGCGATCAAGAACTGCTAGTTCTAATTCGGACAAGGGTTCATCGTGATCCCATGCGTCCTGATGTGAGTCAATTTCGGCAGGATTAGCTGCACCGAGGCTGAGGGTATGCACGCGAGGATCGCTGAGTAGGAAGCGATCGCCCATATACAAAGCCGTAAATGGATAGCTCACGCCTGCTAATTCTTCCGAAGGACTATAAAGCATTCCGCCTTTATCCGATGGCGAAATGATAAATACACCCATGTCTTTTTCGTGGGCAAGCTGTACGGCGGCGGCGTTACGTTGATTGAAGTAATAGTAATGTAAGTTAATCGACTCGAACAAATCGGTGTTGATCGTATCGAGAATTACCTCAAGGGGTGCATGGGTAGAGAATCCGACATGACCAATCATTTTTTGGTCGATCGCTTCTCTCACGGCTTTCATGCAGCCATTGGGATTGGTAACTAAGTCGAGATGTTCTTTTAAATTGATTCCATGAATATCGAAGTTATCGATATAGTCTACATTTAATTTTTTAAGAGACTGCTCGATTTGGCGGCGCATTGAATCCGCATTTTTAGTTGGCGAGATTTTCGTGGTCAGGTAAAAGCGATCGCGTTGAGCGCTCAATCCATTTCGCATCGCCTTGCCGATAAATTCTTCACTCTTGCCATAGCCTTGAGCAGTTTCAATATGATTGATGCCAACTTCTAATGCTCTCAGAATCGTTTTGTGAGCATTATCCGCCGATTCCAGATAGCGCATTGCTCCCAATGAGAACAAGGACAGGAGCATCTCAGTTTTGCCAAAACGACGGTAGCGCATAATATATTTCTCTTGTTCCCCTCTCCTTTGCAAGGAGAGGGGCTAGGGGTGAGGTTTTTGGGATTTAAAACTGGCGACGGGAAAAGATGAGAATCGCGATCGCAAGCGTCAACAATGCATAACTCAAAATATAAACGCCATTGTTAAACATATCGAGCAAACTTGGCAAAATATTGTAAACTGCCTCATTTTTGAGATTAGCTCGCGATAAATCGGGCAGAATCATATAAAAAGTACGGGTTACTGCTTGCAGACTAGGATTTTTAGAAATCTCACCTAACAACAACAAATCGCGGCTAAAGTTGCCGATTAAATAGGCGGCGAGGGTCAATAAAGAGGCAATTAACGAACCTGAAAAGGAACCAAAGAAAATGGCGATCGCACCTAGCAGCATGATTTGCCAAAAGATAAAAAAGTTCGCTGTGAGAATCGCAGGAATCGGGATCGGAATTTGCTTGATTGCCATCAGCGCAATAAAAATCAAGGTCATAATCAACACCAACGCACCCACCACAGCCGTTAAGCCCAGATGCTTACCCAATATAAATTCGGCACGGTGCATGGGTTTGGCAATCAGGATGAAAATTGTGCGCTTGTCAATCTCTTTATTAATTAGATTTGTGCCAACTAACACCGCCACAATCAAACTCACCACCTCGATCGCCGCGATACCGACATCGACGATCATCTTTGCTGATGAGTCATAGGAAAACTCTGGCAACATCAGCATCGCTGCGACCAAGATCGCGGTATATAGCAAAGATAGATAAAGCACCTGTTCGCGCACGGTTTCGCGAAATACATTGGTGGCGATCGCCCAAACGCGACCTAAACTTAGACTCATATTCAGGCTAAAGTTCATAGGTCTAAAAAATCCTCTACAGTCCTAATATGATCGCATTTTATCGCGCTTCGCGATTCTACCTCTAAAATCGTAGTAGCGGCGCTACTACGATTTTAGGTTTGTTTTTTTTAATTATGAATAACTTGCCACTAATTCTTCCCTTTATCGGAAAACTAACCAAACAAGTGGGCGATCGCCTATTAGCCGATTTTGAGCAAGCAAGGGTAGCGATCACCAAAGACGATGGTAGCCTTGTCACCAAGGGTGCGACCTTTATTTGATACACTTATTAGGTAGCAACGGGAAAACTATACTGATTGAGCTTGTCCCAGAATTGCTCCCAACGAGTCGAAGTTAAAATCAAAGCTCTTAAGCTCAAAATAATGCTTGCTCCTTTTTCCTTCCAACGCATACCAGAACAACATAG
>JBDNJN010000005.1:0-20313 GCA_041687725.1 Pseudanabaena sp. | reverse complement strand
GCAGTAGCTTTTTATCTGTTGACCATTTGCGTCAGAAAATTATCGCTTTTATCAACTATTTCAATGAGCTTTTATCCAAACCTTTTAAATGGAAGTTCCGTGGTTAGCGTCTTGTTACTTCAGCCAGCGTGTACTAGTTACCAGATTTTGCAAAATACCTTCGAGCTTCGCAACATTGATAGCCATTTTTTTCTCCTTATTTTAAGTTATCTGTAGGTTTGAAAATAAATCAATTAAATCAATTAAATTAATAGATTTATTAATAGTAGAAAGATCTCTATTTCATACTCGCTGCGCCAGTGGAAATCATCCGTTTAAATAGTCCTTCAGTCCACCCTGTTTCACGCAAGACAGCTTGCGAAGAAACTTCAACATAGGCTTGCTCAATAAAAGCAAGATCGATCATACAAATGCGACCTAGAGCTTCTCTTACTTCATCAGGAAGTCCAGCAGTTTTAAGCTGATGTCCAACTTCATTGACAACGGTTGCCATTGCTGGCACAACATGTTGTGGACCGATTCCAATCTGGACATGAACTAGACCAATCCGCCAACGACGAGCAGCATAAGCATTGCCCCAGTCATCCATGCCTGTGAACATTTCACCAAACCACTCAATGAAAGTTTCATTTAAACGGTGCATCCGTCCTTCTTTGGCATTAAGGATTTCATTCATTTCTGGATCACGAGCTAGATAGGCATAAAAGACTTCTGCCATTTGCAAAGCGATCGAACTGCCCCATGCTGCATTTGCTTTAAGTAAAGCTTTGTCGGCGGCGGAGAAAGAGATACGTGTTTCCATGGTTTTCATGAAAACTTGAGGATCGAGAGCCATCGGATACTCCATGCAATAATTTTATAAAACCAAATAATCATTCATAGTCTTAATTCTTAGTATCGTATTTTCTAGATTAGAAAATGCAATCCCCCACATGTAAGAACAAACATTATAAATAAAAATAAGTTGTGATATCTATTAATTTGTTTATGACTTAGAAGTTGTCTCTAAGTACATAATTAACTATAGATGCTTTGGTCACTGTGAACATAATAAAAACATATTCTTAATCATTCTTCAAATTGTCAACGAAAGCATATAATATCAGTCATATTGATGAGTATTTCTACTCAAATAAGATCAGCGTTTGTACTCGATACTCTTTTTGTTATTAAGTTATTATAAATATTACGGTGATCGCGATACAATATAAATATAAGGAGATACCACTGTAGATAGAATTAAGTCTGTTTCGGTGGTTTTATGGTGCTAATGAGCATAAAGCAAGAACAAAATATTCGTGAAGTTGTCAACAGATTCCAGATCATGCTGTCAGGCTTTACTAAGAGTACACAATATCAAGAATGTAATATCAATGAATCTCAATTTAGTCGTGCTATTTCTCAATCAGCACGTCGCTATGTAAAAAATTATGTAGAGGCACATGCGTTTACACAACTAGTTGGGACTCAAAAATTACCAACGCAAGCTTCCATTTATATCCCTCAAAGATTTCAGGGTTATACTTCTATTCGTAATTTTGATTCGGTTGATGAACTTGAAGAAGCTTTTACCCGCGATCTCCAGAGAAGTAGTCATAGTAAGGGAAATAACTTACTAGGATTAAATATTGCTAATGAAGAAGAATATTTGACGATTTTAGGTCAACCTGCTATAGGAAAAACAACTTTTTTAAAACATATTGGTTTAGAAGCTCTGCATTATCCAGAAAGTCGATATAAGCATGATGTTTTGCCTGTTTTTATTTCAATGTATAAGTTCTGTCGCAGCACTGACACAATACTGCAAGCGATCGCCGAAGAGTTCGAGAAATGTGGATTTCCTGTGTCACAAGAATTAGCAGTATGGATGTTAGTGGAGGGGAAATTATTGATTTTGATCGACGGGTTGAACGAGTCGATATTATCTCAAAAGTATTTATCCCAACATTTACGGGATTTTGTGAAGACTTATCCGCAAAATCGTTATATAGTCTCTAGTCGATTAGTTTCGTATCAAAATAGCTTGGGGCAATTTTTAGAAGTTGTACTTCAATCTTGGGATGATCTGCACGTTCAAGAATATATTCACAAATGGTTTGCGATCGCCTATGAGCCAACGACCAGTCAAGTTTCAAATTCACAAGACTCACAGCCCCTTGACTATAAGCAAGATATAGCATCACAAAAAGCGCAACGATGCTGGCGGCTTTTGCAACTAAACGCGATCGCTAAAGATTTGGCGAAGTCACCATTATCCTTATCGCTGTTATGTTTGCTATGCGATCGGCACTATAGCTTTCCTAGCAATGTTAGTGGACTATATCAAAAAGCAATCCATTTATTATTAGAAGAACAAGTATTAAAATGTCAACTTCTAGATCGCGAAGAAGAGAATAGTCTCAGGACTGACATATTAGATCTAATCTTAACGGAGATTGCATATAAGGGGTTTGAACTTCGACAGACTCTCTTGCCTTTGGAGGAGTTGACAGAGCAGATACAAACGATTTTAAACAACTGTCCAAGAGCTTTACAGAGGCTTGAAGTTGAATTTGTATTAAAAGTTTTGCAGCAGATGGGAATCTGTAAAATCACATCCGCTAATTTTGCGTTTAATCATATTACTTTTCAAGAATATTTTGTTGCTCGCTATATATACACTCACAATAAAGTAAAACAATTAGTTCCCAATCATTTAAGCGATCGCCGTTGGCAGCAGGTATTTTTATTGCTTTCAGGAATGATGGTTGGCAATACCGAGGAACTCTTGTTCTGTATCGAGTCACAGGCCGCCGATTATATTAATACCGCCAGATTACAAGATGTTTTTGATTGGTTAGATCAAATAAATCTCAATTCCACTGGCAATTTTAAAGGCGTTGCTAAACGAATTGCTTCACTTTTTTTGGCGCGTCCTCGTTTTCTAACAGAACTTGCCCCCGCTTTGATTTTAACGAGAATGCTCGGTCTTGCCCGTGACTTGTGTGAAACCTTTGACTTGTCGTTGAATTTTGAAAAAGTATTTGCATCCGATCTATCTATGAGTCTTGCACGTGCGCTTGATTTCGATAGTGCGACAGAGATTGGTTTAACTATCCAACTTTGTAATAGTCTTGAAGAAACACTTGCACTCATTAATTTCGACAAAAGATATATCAATTTTACAGCCCTAAATACTAGATTGGAAGCCCTAAATGATCAGTTACCAAGTTACGATCAACCATTTGAAGTGCGAGAAGAGTTTCGCAATAAGATAAGTCGCACATGGTTACAAACGTTATATCTCCCTGCGGAGTTAAACCAAATTTCGCAGCAGGAAATAGAATCCTTAGAAAACTATCTCTATGCCAATCTGTTAATAATTCAGTGTAGAAAAATGGCGATCGCATTTCCTCCGAAAATTTGGGAAGAGATAGAATCACGAATGTTAAGAACAACTAGATCTTAGTTACAGTTTCTTGAAGGAACGTTAGGTACGTCAGATGGGTTCAAATCTTGCCAAATACTCATCTGTTGCCAATTAGCAGGAAATCCCATGCCAGTTAATGTGTCTGGATGCTCATCTAGCAATTTGATCAGACGCGATCGCCAGTTACGCTTCGGCGCGATCGTATCCATAAGAATTTTATTGGCTTTTCAAACTATGAACGCAAATGGACTCGAACCATCGACCCCCACGATGTCAACGTGGTGCTCTAACCAACTGAGCTATGCGTTCTGACGGAATAGTAATATAACATGTTGAAGGTAAATTAAACCAAAAAATATTAAAAGCAATGAAATTAATTTTGTATAGCAAACAGGATTGCTGTCTGTGTGAAGGTTTGCTAGCAAAATTGCAACAGGTCAAAAATGTGGCTTTTGATCTAGAAATTAGAGATATTACTAAAAATCCTGATTGGCTTGATCGCTATCAATATGAAGTACCTGTACTTTGTTTGCTAATTGATGATCAACAGGCTAATCAACAAGAGCAAGAACTACCCAGATTTTCGCCGCGATCGCCTGTCGAAAAATTAGAAGACTTACTTCAGGGCTACAGCTAATTCATATTGACCACGAACTGGTTAGCACTTGCTTAGTGGTAGTGAGAGCGTAGATATCAATTAATCCTGGATATCTTGATGCGCCTCGCGTTTTTAAGCTAGACATACCCAGTGCAATTTTGGCATTACCACTATCGCCGAGTTTAGCGCAGCGACTAAAACGACTGTGGGCATTGACAAAAATCGTGCTGCTATTGACACGACTGACAAAGCGATCGCGTTCGGATAAGGAATCCGTCAGCAATACATCGGCGTGACCACTGCTGTATTGATTAATCCAAGCGATCGCCTCTTCAGTATCATGGACGATTTTGATGGCGATCGTCTCATCTAAATAAGACTGTCCCCAAGTACCCTCAGAGTCGATCGCTTGATCCTCTATATCTGGGTTAGTCTCTTCAAGAAACTGACGAAAATAAGCCGTTGTCTCCGCACAGCCACGCACCGCCAAACCTTGCTTTTTGAGACTGATGATCCACTCGCCTAATCCGCGATCGGGTACCAGCCAAGACTGATGCACAACCACCTTTTCGATCGCATTAACGGCATCAGGATCGCCTTTACGACTATTAAGAATAATTTCTTTGGCAAAGTCCAACTTCCCTGAAGCCGACAAATATAAATAGCAATTGCCCATCGAAATCGGCAAAGCGGAGACTGTCGCTTGTTTGCTCACCTGCTGTACAAAACTAGGACGACCATAGGGAATGACTAGGCGCAAATATTTTTCTTGGACAATCAGTTCTTTTAGCGCCACGCCTTGGGGTACGCAGCTCATACAGGCTTCAGGAAAACCTCTGCTAATCAGGATGTCTTTAACGATCGCCGCGATCGCTTCTTGCGTATTTGTGCCTTCACTACCACCCTTGAGAATAATCGTATTACCGACTTTCAGGCACATCCCTGCGGCGATTAGACCCAGTTGGGGAAAGCCCTCATATATAAAGGCCACCACACCCAAAGGTACGCGCTGATAACCATTGATCCCCACCTGTAAGGTTAGCGGATCGGGTAGGTTCGCAAGCTGGGTGAGACATTCGATCGCATTGTTGAGGCGATCGGGAGTCAGCTTCAGCCACTCTAGTACCAAATCAGGCACAGCCATATCTCGACTTGCTTCTAAATCCAGCGTATTCGCCTCTAAAATCGCATTTTTATGTTTTTTAATGCCATTCGCAATTTCTAGCAGCAAACTATCACGTTCTCTGGTAGAAATTTGCATGAGTTGCAGCGCTGCCGCATGGGATTTGTAAATGAAGCCTTTAAGGTCTTCTGGTGACATACTCTGTATCAATAATTGTTAAATATCGCGCCGACGAATCACTACCAATCGCCATATTAGCAAAACTAAAAGGGTAAACAACAAAATCACTAGAGGAATACCTAAAGTTGATTTCAGATTTATTGCCCACAGAATGATTAACGCAAAAAACAACATTGAAGCGATGTACATCAAAACCTTTTCTGGCAAAGCTTGCTGATTATTTTCGCGAGTGGTTTGCCATTTGCCAGCCCATTGCCATGTATGTCGTTGAGAGTCCATACCACCCAACTGCACTAAACTGTAGCCATCATTTTCTAGCTCAAACAGCAAAGAGCAGCGATCGCAACCAAAAGCATCGGTTAGGGCGATCGGCTTTAGCTTGCCACGTTTGCGAGGACAAGGGCAAGGATAAATTTGCTCTGGATCAATTTTTTGAGGCTTATCGGTATGCACTAGATAAACATGTTTAAAAAAGATGTTAATAACCAAATTCGATTGTATAGCAATCCTAAATAAATCGTGGAAGTTGAAGCTAATAACAAGGGGCTTAAGCCCCTTGTTTATCCATAAATAGCCTATTAAGGGGTACAGAGAAGCTTTTGAAAGTTTCTCTGGGCTTTATGACAGCGCAAAGCGCTGTATCAATTCAACCAAGATAGTAAAGGCAAGGTTTTACGGTGTCTTGATCGCAAAATTTAAAATTTCCTGAAAAAATTTATGTCGTAATTTGCCAAGATTGCTGTATGATTTTATTCGGTGCAAAAAACACCTCACCCAAGCGGATGTGGCGGAATTGGTAGACGCGCTAGATTTAGGTTCTAGTATCTTTGATGTGAGAGTTCGAGTCTCTCCATCCGCATTTAAAATCAAAATCAAAAGAGCAGGTTGCGCCGCAATCTGCTCTTTTGATTTTATGCGCCAAGGTTAGCTACGGGCTGTTAGCGCAAGATTAAAACTTGTTGCGAACACAAGTTAAAGTATAGATAGATATTTATATGGAGTCAAAAGCTTGTCACCAACTGAACTGGCGAACCCGATCGCACAAGATATATCGGAATTAGACGAAACTTTAGATCAACTTAAGACTAGCGATTTGCATGTGGTCGAAACTTGTCCATTGTTAGCCCCGATTGAGATCAAAACAGAATTGCCGATTACCTCCGCGATCGCTAAGGTCGTCTCTAGCGCTAGAGCTAGAATCAGAAATATTTTAAATGGTAGCGATCGCCGCTTATTAGTCGTCGTTGGACCTTGCTCAATTCACGAAGTCAAGGCGGCGCGGGAATATGCCGAAAAATTAGCGGAATTTCGGGATGGGGTGAGTGACGCTCTCGAAATTGTGATGCGGGTCTATTTTGAGAAACCTCGCACCACAATTGGTTGGAAAGGACTAATTAATGACCCACATTTAAATGGGACATTTGATATTAATTATGGGCTTCACATGGCGCGGGAACTATTGCTAGACGTAGCAAAGTTAGGCTTGCCTAGTGCGACGGAATTGCTCGATCCGATTGTGCCGCAATATCTTGCCGATCTCATTTCTTGGACAGCGATCGGGGCGCGGACGACTGAGAGCCAAACCCACCGCGAAATGTCTTCAGGCTTATCGATGCCCGTTGGTTTCAAAAATGGCACGGATGGCGGCATTGATGTGGCGATTAATGCGCTACTTTCAGCACGTCAGCCCCACCGTTTTCTCGGTGTGAGCAATGAGGGGCGATCAAGCATTGTCACCACGACTGGTAATCCTGATGGTCACATCGTATTGCGCGGTGGCAAGCAAGGCCCTAACTATGACAAAGTGCATGTCGAGGCGATCGCCAATCGTCTACGCGATCGCAATTTACTGCCCCACATGATGATTGATTGCAGTCACGACAACAGCGGTCAAGATTACAAAAATCAGCCGATTGTGTTGCAAGATATTTGTGAACAAGTACGCGCAGGCTCTGAATATATTGTCGGGATCATGCTCGAAAGTCATCTTAATCGCGGTAAACAACCTTTCCCGAAAGACTTGGCAAAGTTGGAATATGGTAAGAGCATTACTGATGGGTGCATTAATTTTGAGCAGACTGTTGAGACTTTAACGGATCTCGCGAATGCAGTTAGAGCAGGACGTTTATAAATAAAAAAGCACCCTTACAGGCAAGGGGCTTAAGCCCCTTGTTGAGGATATCGAAAATTGCCGTTGTGAGTAACTTGTTTTCACAAGCACCCGCAGGGTGCTTTTCTTGTTTTAGAGAACGCCTTTAGAGCTAGGAATATTAGTAGCGCGGCGGGGATCAACTTCTACTGCCATGCGTAAGGCGCGAGCAAAAGCTTTAAAAGATGCTTCGATAATGTGATGAGAATTGCCACTTTCTAAAAGTCGCACATGCAATGTCATTTGCGCGTGATTAACTACGGCCTGATAAAACTCACGCACTAGCTCAGTGTCATAGGTTCCGACACGCTGATTAGGAATTACTAGACCATAGACCAAATAGGGGCGACCAGAGAAATCGAGGGCGACTTGTACCAAAGATTCATCGAGTGGTGCGACAAAATGACCAAATCTCGCAATCCCTTTGCGATCGCCTAATGCTTGACCTAGAGCTTTCCCTAACACAATACCGACATCTTCATTCGTGTGATGATCGTCGATGTATAAGTCACCTGTGGCTTGAATATCGAGATCGATCAATCCATGCGAGCAAATCTGATAGAGCATGTGGTCGAGAAAGGGAATACCAGTATTAATATTTCCTTTGCCAGTGCCATCAAGATTGAGCGTCACAGAAACTTCAGTTTCGCCAGTTTTGCGGTGGACATTGGCAGTGCGAGGGGTATCGTAGGACATAGCGGCGCAGGATTTGTAAAGGTTTTAAGTAGTTAGCCTTTATTCACTTTAACTTTAAATTGCGATCGCATTGTGTAATTTAAACCTGTATTGAAAGAAAGATTTGTAGCTTTAATGATTCACTATAATCATCTTCGTAAATTAATGACTTAATAATCTCTCCTAATAAATCCTTGCTTATTAATCCTTCAGCAACCCAAACAGCAATGTTTTCCATTTCTAATACAAACTTTTTTACAGCATAGTCGTAGCCATTAATTTCTAGAAAATAACATCCTAAAACAATACTAGAGCGTTTATTACCATCTGTGAAAGCATGGGATTTATTCACAGAAAAAACTAAGTGAGTCAGTTTATTCTCAAATTCTGGATAATAATCATCGTTCTGAATATGTTCAAGTGGACTTTCTAATAAGCCCAAATCCATCACTCCAGAAAGTCCTCCCGAATTATCGATAATCCAATCGTGTTCTTTTACCGCGTAGTGAATATCAAAATAAAAGAATTGTTTACTCATCAATTATCGATCCTTGAGACGCTTAAACACATCTAGAATTTTTGGGTCAGTGAGTTGTTCTTCTAAAGATCTACTAGTTTCACCTAAGAATTTATCGAAATCGGCTTCTGGTAATGTTTGAATGTAAGCCTCTAGTTTTTGATGTAGCGCATCTCTAAATCCTAGATCACGACTTGCCATTTTTGTACGGGCATCTTCAATAATTGGTTTAAGGTAAGGATTAATTGATGCAACATTTATCAGTTGATCTAATTCAGGAGGCTGGAACTTTCGTCCTAAGTTGGCTGATTTACTTTTCATTTCTTCCGCTAGACCATTTTCTATGCTGGCGATCGCGGTGAGGACTTCAGAGTAAAGAGTATCGCGTACTTTGTCTTTACTCTTTAAATTGAGAATTTGCCTATATTCTTGAGCATTTTCTTTAAAAACAATTTGGTAGATTTTATTTGTATAGATGCCATACTTAATTCTTCCCATGTCTAAATAATTATCTAAAGCATTAGTAAACTCTTTACGATAACTAAATTCTTGATACGCAGAAGGTAGATAATTATGATCACGTTGATTAATGTATTTAGTGTGTCCACCTGATCGCTCCGCCACCACCTCAATGACTATATCGAGAATGCGTGAGCGAATTATTTTTGCGCGATCGCTCTCTGTGAGGAGCATAGCAATGTTAAGCACTGCTCGAAAAGTAAATATACTTAAGACAGTTGTTTTGCTACCGTAATCAGTTACGACACCACCAGTAGTGTTTAGAAAATTTTTGAGTACTTGCCCTTTTAAGACTTTGTAGCCATTGACTTTAAGTTCATCTGAGTGACTGGCTAGATATTTCTCAATAGTGCTTTCACTGATCTCAAATAGAGCAACTAGCTGCTGCTTGGTGAATACTAGAGTATCTTCATAGGCAATACCGCCAAGTGCTAAATGCTCCTCTACTTTTTCTAGAGCATAGCGATTATTGAGAATATTTTGCCGATCGCGTTGGGAGTTTGTAAGATCATTAATCACGAAAACTATCTCTGCTAGTAAATGTGAGGTTATGGTTATATTTTTTTTAGCATAACATTCCAACTAGTTTAGCGATAGCATAGACTTTAATAGGCTTAGACTGAGACTTCAGCATCGTGATTGTTGGCGAAAATAAAATGAACAAATGCCATGATGCATTCCCCGTCCTCGCGAAGCAGGGCGGGGTTAAGAACGGTCGGGGTTTTCGCTTTGAGGACAATCTTGACTTTGGATGTACAATATCGTCATGGCAACGAGACGCACCACATTCAGGCTTTACCCAAATCAAGCACAAGAGAAAACTCTTTATGCATGGCGAAGATTGCACGGCTATCTTTATAATTCCGCACTTGCGGATCGTCGAGATAGCTATCAGCGTGAAGGTGTGTCAGTTAACTATTTTGACCAACAGAACCGTTTACCAGCATTTAAGGAAGTTTGGTCAGAGTACAAAGAGCTTGGCTCTCACGCTTTGCAAGCAACCTTAAAACGAGTCGATTTTGCATATCAGCGCTTCTTTACTGGTAAAGGCGGTTATCCCAAATTCAAGTCAATTCGCCATTATTCAGGCTGGACTTATCCCGATAAAGCAGGATGGAAAGCCTTAACTGATGGTATAAATGGCTACTTAGATCTATCCAAGCTTGGTAAGATTCAGATGCGCGGGTTAGCAAGACAGTGGGGACTGCCTACTACTTGCACCGTCGTTCTGCGTCATGGCAAATGGTACGCATCAATCACGGTAAATTGTGAGGTGGTGCGTGAAACTGGTGACGGTGTAATTGGTTTGGATTTTGGTGTTACCCATGCTGTTGCAATGAGTGATGGCACAATTATTGACGCTCCTAAATTCTTGGCGAAAGCCGCTCAGGAAATAAAGGCTCTCAATAAAGAAAAACGTAGAAAACGCTCTCCTAACCGCAAGAAGAAAATCAAAGCTTCTAAAGGTTGGAAACGAGCGCAGAATAAAGTGTCTCAACTTACTCGCAAAGTCGCGAGAAAAAGAGACGATTGGATGCATCAAATTTCTAGCAATATAGTTAGCGGTAATAGCCTAATTGCAACCGAGAAATTAACCATCAAAAATATGACTCGCAAGGCGAAAAAAGGTAGTAAGCGTAAGGCTCAGAAAACTGGGCTAAACCGCAATATGCTTGACGTTGGGATCGGTATGCTTAAATCCGCGATTGAGTACAAGGTTACTGAAGCGGGTGGGCAATATATTGAGATTCCAACTCAGAAGGTAAAACCTTCTCAAACTTGCCCTAATTGCGGTCATCAGCAAAAAAAAGAACTCAGCGAGCGTGTGCATACTTGTTTATCATGTGGCTACACAGCAGATCGTGATGTGGCGGCGGCGCAAGTCATGCTCAACTGGGTTTTATATGATTCTACGGTGTTCGGAACGAGCATCGTCAAACGTGGAGAGTCTAGCTCTACTCCATCCCCTACGCATTGTGGCGGGATGGCGCAACTTGGCTCGGCGAAGCGTAAAAAACACTCCTTGCTCGATGGGAATTTAGAACCCCCATCCTCGCGTAGCAGGGTGGGGTAGTTCACATACAATCACACTATTCATAGTTGGTAAGAGTTATACCTGTGCGTTATCGAATTTGG
The DNA here is from genome assembly GCA_041687725.1 of Pseudanabaena sp. Taxonomy (GTDB): domain Bacteria; phylum Cyanobacteriota; class Cyanobacteriia; order Pseudanabaenales; family Pseudanabaenaceae; genus Pseudanabaena. The sequence goes on along the minus strand of JBDNJN010000005.1, from coordinate 9,007 downwards.
CTGCTGGCAATACTGGCATCTGTTAGCGTTGGAGCCTCTCCACTACGCGCTCAAGCCCTTCTACCTCATACCTTGCGGATTAATTTTGGCAACCTAGAAGAGCAAGCGCTCAACTTAGCAAGAGAAGCAGCACAACTCGCTCAGTTTGGGCAGTACGACTTAGCTTTACCTCGCGCTCGTCTCGCTGCACAGCTTGCGCCCAAAGCTTTTCAAACTCAAGGTATTCTCGGCAGTATCTATCTTCGCAAAGAGAAATATGCTGAAGCGATCGCCGCCCTAAGTACCGCCAATACGCTTAAAAAAGACGAACCAACCATCTTATTCAGTTTGGGGGCGGCTTATCTCCGCAACAAAAATTATCCCGAAGCAGTTAGCATTCTCAAAAAAGGCTTGGCTATTGAGCCTAAAGCAGCCACGGCCATGTTCGATCTAGGCAATACTTATTTCATCACTAAACGTTACGATGAAGCCGTGACCGTTTACAACGATGTACTGGTTCTTGATGCCAAGTTTTGGGCGGCAACTAACAACATCGGGCTAGTTGAGTATGAGCGCGGCAATATCGATCAGGCGATCGCTAAGTGGCAAAACTCACTCAAGCAAGCTGAGAAAGTCGAGTTTCTTGCCGCCGAGCCAACTCTGGCGCTGGCTACAGCCTTTTATCGTAAAGGCGATCGCGATAAGGCAATTCAGCTAGCAGTTGAAGCGATGAAGATCGATCCGCGCTATGGCAAATTGCCACATCTGGTCGAAAATCTTTGGGGCGATCGCCTAATTGCCGATGTGCAGTTGGTTTTATCTCAACCTCAAGTCAAACAGATCCTAGCCGAGAGCGACCTTGCTACCCGTCAAGTCCCCAAAGTCCGCCGCAATTAAACCCAAAGAAAAAGCCACGCTTTGTGTGGCTTTTTCTTTTTGTGGACAAAAAAACCACAATATTTTTTTAAAAGCCCCGCAAAGCAGGGCTTTTAAAAAAATATTGGGTTTGGTTGTATCGCAAAGCGTCATCGCTTGCAATACTTTTCTACGGTTGTTAATAACTCCTTTTCCCCAAATGGTTTAGTCAAATATTCAGTCGCCCCCACCATCCGCGCCTTAACGCGATCGATAAAACCATCTTTGCCCGTCAGCATAATAATCGGAACCTTCGCAAACGCACTAGACTTACGCAGCATTCCACATAGCTCATAGCCATCTAGCTCTGGCATCGTGATATCACACAAAATCAGATCGGGCTTATGTTGAAAAACTAAACTTAAAGCCTTGGTGGGGCTAGATACTGCCATAACTTGAAAGCCATGATTGTGCAGGATATATTCCACCGTACGACAAATCGTCACACTATCATCAATACATAAAATCCGTGATGATTGGACTTTTACTTGTTGCTGCACATTCATTGCTAGCGGTGTAATCGCGACATCTCCCAAAGCGATCGCATCATAGATCTGCTGTCCAATTTGGCTGATAGACAACCCTGCATATCGTGACAATTGGCGGATCGTTGTACCATCATCGATCCAAGTATTTAGATGAGGCAAAGCCCCTTCAGCGAGCAATATAGGGCATTGATCAATCGACTGTAAGACTGGATAAAATTGCTTCCATGTTTGCAGTTGCCGCGAATATTCAGCACTTATTTGTGAAAATTTAAATCTTTCTAGCTTTGGTGTAATCGCAGGGCTAGTCTCAAAAATAAATGTGCCTTGATAGAGACCGATAATATCAAAAAGCACCTCTCGGATTGTACTCGCGAGAATTGACTTAGCCTGCTCGGGGCTTAAAATATTAGCCTCTAAAAGCGCCCAAATCTGCCCATATTCCAAAACATTAATTCCAAGTTTTGAGCTTGGTAATTGATCTAGGGCTTTGTCTAAACCGAATCCATGCAAATAATCCCGCAGGCGGGTCAATTTACTATCAGTATCGGTGGCATAGATCAATTCTCCGTTATCAAAAAATAAAAACCAGAACTTTCCCGTACTGGATTCAATTAACAACTCACCAGTTCGTTGCCCAAACTCGATTAGGCGGATAATAGTATGTACGTCAATTTCTCTGAGCGTGCCTTGCATGAGTTGTTACAAACTTGAATTTTGGACTTTATGTGGAAAGATTTGTCCACATTATCAGAATTTCTTTTAGTACCTTGATTTTAAGGCTTTTATAGCAATAATTCCTATTATTTCTACAAAGGTGGTATACGGGCGATTACGCCACTTTTTAGCGGTTCAGGGCGCTCTTTCCATGCCAACATTCCATCGGGGCGATCGCAATACATTTCTGCACAGGACAATATTGCCGATACTGTTGTTGGCATATTTTCAGCATCGCTGGGCAAATCTCCAAATAGATAGGAATATTTACCCTCAGAGGCGAAAGTGACGATGCAAGCATGACTGCAAGCGCTCATGCATGATACGGCTTTGATTTCAAACTGCGATCGCTTGTCCCAATTTTGATAGAGTTGCGAAAGTTCCTTGAGTAGAGTTTCACCACCACTAACGCCTACTTTTTTGCCATTTTGCCAAGTGCTAGCGCAGGTCGTACAAACTAATAAATTATGGGTCATTTTTGCCTTAGATTTTTGACAAAAACAGATGTATAAATCGTGCTTCGCATGATTTATACATCTGTTTTTATGTTTTGTTTTTTATGTATTAGATTATTATTTTTCGCTGCTAGGGGAAGAATTGTAGAGAGCATCGAGTCTAGAGCGAGCATCATCGACGTTAATTGATTTAATCACCATTAATGGCTCATCAATGTATTTTCCGTCTTTATCCCATAATTCAGGATGAGCGTATTGAGGGGCTACGCGACGACCACGATTATTCTGATAGCCTCGTGCTTCATTTTGAGAAAGCGCAATCATGCTCCGAATCAGATTGCTGATTGCAAAAATGGAGAGGACAGTAAAAGCGAGTATGTAAATGATCTGTACCATGTCTACTTTCCTGAAAATATATGTTATGGGTGAATTAAATGGATTAAGGTTTGAGTGGAAAAGTCAGGGATCAAAACTAAAATCTTAAAATTTTAAAATCAGAATTTAAATTGCTTGATTACGATAGTAGCGCATCCCCACGGCTTGGCATTCCATAAGTAGTGCGTGCCAAGGTTTCATTGTTGCCATGTCTACTCCTACTTGATGTCCTACGGCGCGAAATAAGGCGATCGCGACAGCAACTTCTTTAAGCGCATTTTCGACACGTTCTAGCAAACTTTTTTGATCTGATTCTTGTAAGAAGTCTATACGTTTGCCAGAGAGTAGTTTCTGAGAGCGTTCAAACCAATAAATAAAATCTTCTAGTAGTGGTTCTAGAAGCTGTCTAAGCATTTCAGGATCGGGAGTGGCGGCATTACTCATGGGAAGTATGATTTTTTTAGGGGCAGTATCAGCACTGTATACAGTTTGTTGAAATCAGCTATTTTTATAATGTATATTATAGCATTTTGTTACTTTTCTTAACATTAAACAAATCCTATGAGTTTTGATTCTTCGGCTAATTTGATCGCTCTGCAACATTTGATCGATGTGGTGGCGAAGTTGCGATCGCCTGATGGTGGATGTCCTTGGGATTTGGCGCAAACGCCTGAAAGCTTGATCCCCTACGTGATTGAGGAAGCCTATGAGGTGGTGGATGCAATTCAATCAGGCGATAGTAAGGCGATCGCGGAAGAGTTGGGGGATCTATTAATGCAGGTGGTTTTGCACTCACAGATTGCCAGCGAAGCCAATCAATTTTCGATCGCGGAAGTCGCGGAAGGGATCGCCCAAAAGTTAATTCGCCGACATCCCCATATATTTGGTGATGTTAGTGTGGAAAATATGGAGGAAATTCATCAGAATTGGGAAAGAATTAAGGCGGAGGAGAAAGGTGTAGATTTCGCAGATACCCAAAAACTGAGTTATAAGCTCAAACGCTATGCGCGATCGCTGCCGCCCTTGATGGCTGGAATGAAGATTTCCCAAAAATCAGCAGCCCAAGGTTTTGAGTGGGCAAATGTCGCTGGGGTATGGGCAAAGTTTCATGAGGAGCTAGATGAGCTGCATCATGCGCTAGAACATGAATCTAAGCAAAATCAACAAGCTGAGTTAGGGGATCTACTATTTACGTTGATCAATGTGGCGCGTTGGTATGGACTCGATCCATCGGAGGCTTTGCAGTCTACTAATCGCAAGTTTATTCAGCGTTTGGAAATGATTGAAACTTTAAGCGATCGCCCCATCGATAGTTTGACGACTGAGGAGCTAGACAATCTCTGGAAACAAGCAAAACTTAATCTAAATCGGAATGTTGGGATTTGAACCCAAGACCCCCACTACCCCAAAGTGGTGCGCTACCAAGCTGCGCTACATCCCGTTGCGTTTTTGACGCTTTCTTAAGATAACATGTGTGGTTGCAAATTTTGCTAAATCATAAAAACATTAGACAAAAGTGTTGTAAATCAATCACATAGAGGCTTTGAGTGGTGTTTGAAGGTTTTTAACCGTATATTTTTAACTTGACGCTGATTTGTGCGATCGCTAACATGGAGAGAAAGCGATCGCAAATTTAGGTGAGTGCTTATTCTGCTAGATCGCCTAGGTGATAGTTAATGATTTCTAAAATCACTTGTTCTATATCTGGGACTTGGGATTGAATAATTTTATCTTGAATATGTTTGTGATTTGTATAACCTAAATCTGGCTTATGTTTTGCGTTGTCGAAGCGAAATATTAGGTTGTTTTCACGATCTTGATAGTGGAAGGAATAGGAAAGTTTTTCAATGGATTCTTGTAGATCGACATATTCTTTGAAAAATAGCCGATCGCCTTGTCGAAATTCTAAGCTGCCTTGAATGAATCCAACGTAATCGGATCTAGCATCAACTGCAAAGTTAAAAGATAAAATCCAGCCATCGTTCACATATTTTTGAATAATGGCAATGATGTTAGCTTGATAATTATTGAGTAACATATTCGATCGCTTCTAGTTTTTGCAGAGAATTAGTTAATCTTTTCTTGATTTTTAGCTCTCCAGCCCAATTTACATATTCTTCGTCTCCTCCTTCGAGGTCTTCGGCTGTCCAATGTGTGAAAAAGAAGTCAGATGAGATTTGATATTTTGTTTCAAATTCTTGTAACAATTTATTTGTTTTTGTTAGCGATCGCAATAAATTTTTAATTTCTGAATCGATGGCGGCTCTTACTAAGTTTTTAACGATTTCAGTGTCGGCAGAGTCGGATTTGATTTGTAGTTGTAGCATGGGGTTTACCTCAAATAAATTGTGAATATCAAATTTTACTTAATGCTGATTTGCCCGATCGCTAACATGGAGAGAAAGCGATCGCACAAATCAGCCTAGTTATTGAATTTTTCTTCAGGTATCTCAGATCCCCGACTTTTTTTGTGCTTGATACAGGTTGTCTCTAATTTTATAGAAAAAGTCGAGGATCTTGGCTCTCTCTCTAGGTTCACTCGCAAATTTGGACTCGTACTCTTCTCAAAGTCGCGCTCTTAAATTCATTGCCATCATTGCCCAACCCATAGGAAGCACAAATTTCCTTCAAATCATAACCGCCTTATATTCTGCCAAAATATCCGATGAAACTATCCACGAAAATTCATCATGCTCAGCAACAAACAAAACAACCTTTTCAGGTATGCGATCTTTAAGAATTGCTGATACCAAAATATTAGTATCAATAACAATTTTCATAGACCTTGTCGATAAGTTTCAATTTCAGTAATGATTTCTACTTCTGATATCATTTGCACCTGTGGTAAAGCTTGCGTATTTTTAAAAAGATTTCGTAAATCAAAAGATAAATCCTTCTTTTTTTGATTAGCTTTCAAGACAATTACCCTAACTTCGCATCCTTCAAGTTCTGTTTTTAGAGCATCAGGAATTTGAATTTTGCCATTTGCTACAGTAGTTTGAAATTCTTCAGCAAGCATAAATTATTCCTCACCCGCTTGAAAAACTTGATTAGCGGTTAATTCCAATTCTGGCAAAGCTGACGACACAATGCGATCGCTACCACGAAATAGAGTCACCTGATATTCGTCATCAATTAATTCATGAATTAAGACCGTCGGCTGTTTCGGATTACCGATAAACATCCTTCCACCAATTCCCAAATAATCAACGATCCAATATTCAGGGATACCGATCTCTTCATACGCTTTAAGCTTAGTTAAATAATCAACCCGCCAATTACTACTCACAACTTCAATTACTAAAGGAATGGAAGCCCCCTGAGTCACTGTAGATTTCTTATTCCATAATGGCTCATTTACCAAATTAGGACGATTTAAAACTAAAACATCAGGTGAGTAAGCCGATTCAGAATCAGGAGACTTAACTAGTACAGTTTTAGGTATTCTATATGGCAAACCTAAGCGCAGATATTCAACCATGACTTTCTCAGCTAAAAAGCTAGTAACATCCTCATGTTCTCCTAACGGCTGTGGCATCTCAACAATTACTCCATCATATAGTTCATAAAGTTTGCCTTCTGGCTTCCACTCGACAAACTCCTCAAAAGTTAATAATTGTGGCTTAGTTACAGCTTGAACCATTGCTCCACCTACTCTTGCGATCGCATCACCTAAATTATAACTGAGATAGTCTCAGCGTAAATATTACAGGCAAGGGGCTTAAGCCCCTTGTTTATGTGGCAATTCTCAATAAACTGCCCAATCAATAACCGCAACATCTTCTTACTAAAACAAATATCATCATCCAAAATCTTCGTATTTTTCAGAAAAACCGAGTATAAATACTTGCTTTATACTCACCCGAATTATCAAACAAAGATAAATATATTTTTCTATTTGCCTATATTACGCTTGAGGCGATCAAGCTCTTCATCCATTTCCCATCGTCGAAAAGTTTCTTCCAGCTTATCGTTAGGATCGCGAAAGGGTGGAGTATAAAGATTATCCCAATTTAAAGGAGTGCTGGTTGGTGATTTTGCTTTAGCAGTTTTAGCCGCTTCGGCAATTTTGACTTGGACTTCCTTAAGCCGCTCTTGGATCTGGACTAGTAGCGCTTGGCTATCGATCGCCCTTTTTTTGACCAGTTCCATCTGCGCCCAAACTTGATTGCCTTGACGTAATAATGCAGCTTCACGTTCTTTCGCAGAATTAGCCAGATCGGGGCGATTAAATGACTCAGCCTTGACCGTGCGATCGTGCCAGATCCGAATTTCTTCAGCGATTTCTAAAATTCGATCTTGAAAATTTTTCTCTTCTAACTTCGAGTTAACGATTAATTTCGTTATTTCTTCTTCTTGTTGACGCAACTTATCTTCGAGGATTTGCAACTCAATCTGTGGATTATTGCGAATAAACTCCTCTAGGCGGGTCTCTAAAAAGCGAGATATATCATCGATTAACCCCATATAATTTCCTCAGATGTTTGTTTTTTAAGTCTAACCACAATTGACACTACGAGTTCTTAATAACTAGAACTTTTGTCCAACAAATACGGTTTTAGTTTCCTTGCCACGCTTGATCGTGATTTCTTGCTGACTGATACGCGATACATACCAGCCTGTATTGCTGACTGCTTTGCCAAGCCCAATCGATTGTACTGAGCCATTCATATCAAACATTGCTGTCGATCGCTCGCCTAAGTCTAGGACACCAATCAATGTATATGAGGCCGCGACTGGACTAGTAAATGGTTGATTTTGATTAGATACTGGATTTTGTCGCGAAGTTGTCGCCGAGTTAGAGACATCAATCGTATTATTTGCGGTGGCAGGTGGCAGAGCAAGCGGTGATGGCAAATTATTGTTACCATTCATCGTCGGTGGCTGATATACAGGCACATACATTGGTTGCTGCATACCAAAAGGATTATTTGCGCCATTTGGTAGGGGCATCGTACTCAATATGGGTGCGGTCATTAGGGCAATATTGTTAGCGCTATTCGGATTAGTCGCGATCGCCCGATTTTTATTTGCTATTTCCGCTAGCATTCGATTAATTTCTTCACCAAAGGTCTTGTTTTCGGCAGTTGCTTTAGGCGAGACTTGAGTGGCAGTAACCGACTGACGACCTAGCCAAATCCCATGATTAATTGTCCACATTACTGCGGCGATCAATGCTGAGCTACAGGCAAAAACTAGCAACAGGCGATCGATTAGGTTAGATTTCTGAACTACTGGTTCGGCTGCTGTCGGTGCAGAGTTATCTGTCGGCTCTGGATTCCGCATAATATACGGCTGAATCCAAAGAACATCTTCTTTAGAGATCGGCGGTAAGGAGATATCAGCAACATTAAGTTTAGTAATGTTAATCGTATCTTTTGATGTTGATGTCGGGGTCTCTCGTTCGGCTGGATCGAGTCTTGAAAATGCCACCATGTCTGAGCTTGAGGAGTTTACAGAGGCATAGGGGGTTGAATTTTTGCTTTGTTTAGTTTGCGAGCTTTTTTGTCTAAGCGATCGCAGCTTAGCTTGATCGACATGGAGTGTATTTTCGACATCTCCAAATAGGTCGTCCATTAAGTTATCAACGTTGTCTGTATAAGCATCAACGTCTTCTGTTATATAAAACTGATTTTTATTATCTGTACTTTGCATTATATCGACCCTATCCACGCTGTTTTTACAGTTACTTCAGCCAAATCTCAACATTTTAAACTTGCTTTAAAAGAAATAACAAAAAATAATACTGGTAAGTGATACCACAAATTGTCGCTTAACGCCACAATTTTATGTCAAATATTGCAAATCTTTAAACCTAAAAAATACATAGGATACCCTTATTATCGATTCTGAGTTATCATTTTAGCTAGGCATGTAGGGTAATCAACAGTTGACATAATACATAATTATACCTAGATTTAAGATAATAAAATCTAATACAATCTATGGATAAGCTAATTAGTGTCGGAGAAGTTGCGGAGCTAAAGGCAGTAAGTGTCGATACAGTTAGACGATGGGAGAAAGAAGGAAAAATAAAATCCATCAGAACCGATGGAGGGCATAGACGCTATAAGTTATCTG
>JBDNJN010000056.1:0-4897 GCA_041687725.1 Pseudanabaena sp. | reverse complement strand
TTCTTATCCTTTCTATTCTAGAGTAAGGCTTACAATAATTGACTGACAATATAGAAAGATTAAAGGGAATAAATTCCCTCGTCCGATTTTCATCTCAGGGCTGAAGACACTGAGCTTTCAATCTCTCGTACTTTTCTGTAATTTTTCAGGTCGTGTAAAACACGAAATTTGACTAATATCTGGTAATGCTAAGATGATTGGTAAATCTAAATGTTTATCGAAAAATTATGTCGTGAGGTTTAGAAAATGATTCTGGCAATAAAACCTAAACAACAATGGCAGCGAGCAACTTGGGAGGATTATGAAGCTCTCAGAGATGATGATAAGGGCGATCGCTGCAAATTATTTTTTGATAATCAACACTTGTGGGTAGATATGGGCGCAGAAGGTATTAATCACGCTAGATTTGGCGACTTGTTTGCCATGATTTTAGCTTTTTGGGCTGCAAAGTTTCCTGACCTGAAACTGAGTACATACGGTGGCTGCCAGATCGAAAAAAGGGGGCTGAGGGCAGTGGCTCCAGATATTGTCGTATATGTTGGTGAAGATGTACCGACTTGGAAGATTGGTCAATCGCGTTTTATTGATTTAGACAAGTGGCGATCGCCTGATTTAGTTGGTGAGATTTCTGATACGACTTTAGCGATCGATTTAGATGAAAAAAAGCGTCTTTATGCAGATCTAGGAATTCCCGAATATTGGGTAATTGATGTTCGTGCTTATCGCATATTTGCGTTTAAGTTAGACGAAACTGGCGTTTATCAACAATGTGAGGTGTCTCACATCTTGCCAAATTTAGCGATCGCCTTACTAGAGCAAACCGTAGAATTACTAGCCACAAAAACTAATACTGAAGCCGCGATCTGGTTTTCACAACAAATTACCGCACATTCTTAAATGTGAGAAAATTACAAATACAGCCTATTGAGGCTTCAAAAATTTGTCTGGATTTTATAATGGCGCAAAGCGCTGTAAGCAGCATCAAATAGTTGTGTCCTTATGGGGACTAAAGGAGAAATGCGATCGTGACCACTGTTGTTATTGAAAAAACGCCACAAAACATTGAAGTAAAGCCAACGCTAACACTTGAAGAATTTTTGCGCTTGCCAGAAATTGATGAAAGTTACGAACTAATTGATGGAGAGCCGATCAAAAAAATGTCACCGAAATTTTTCCATTCTCGATTAACGAGCGTATTTTGGACTGACTTATCAAGTTGGTGTGATGGGTTTGGGCAGGTTGCCATTGAGTGGTCAGTAGTCCTGAAGCGAAAAAATGTCGATTGGGTTCCTGTCCCTGACTTGCTATACATTTCCTACGATCGCCTTGCCGCCGATTGGCGAGAGGATGCGCCTTGCCCAGTCTTACCTGAGTTGGTAATTGAGATTGTCTCACCCGACCAAACGTTTAATCAGTTAGGTCAAAAAGCGACAGATTATTTGAATGCAGGAGTGGAGCGGGTGTGGGTTGTGTATCCACCAATGCGAAGTCTGACTGTATTTTTCCACGATCGCCCACCTGAGACTTATCGCGGCGATCGCCTATTAACCGATGAAATCTTCCCTAATTTGGCAGTGACATCGGAGCAGTTTTTTGTAAAAGCAGGAATTTAAAATAATTCTTCCCAGTTAAAAATCACATCAGGGAAAGCAATCATCGCCAAAGTATCATTCGCTTCGTAACGCCGCATCTGTTTATATCTCGATGATGATGGCAGAGAGTACGCCTCGATCACCTTTTGATTAACATCAAACAACCACATTTCAGGAATCCCTGCCGCCGCATAAAGGGGCATTTTTATATCACGGTCATAGGCGATCGTGCTATCAGCAACCTCGATGATCAACAAAATATCTGAAGGTTTTGGCAATCCCTCTTCATAAAAATCATTGCGTAATTTCAGAATAGCAAGATCGGGCTGTGGCTGTGAGTTGTCATCCATCCGAATAGAGTTTTGTACTGACAATACGATTTGAGCGCCTAATTTTTTTGTGAATGATCTAACTAAACGGTTTATACAAGCAGCGTGTTTTCTACCAGTCGGGGACATTTTTGTGATTTCTCCATTAATTAATTCGAGGCGATCGCCTTCTGCGAAAACACCAGCTTCATGTATGAGGTGATATTGCTGGGTTGTAAATTTATGCGTGAGGAGTTGGACTGTCATAATTTTAATAAGCCTCTTTCGCGATCAAAATTGGAATTAGTATCGATGTTAACTCAAGCCAATACAGGATTTTCTGCTGATCCTAAAGGCGATCGCATTAATTTCTCAGATTTTTAAACCAAGCTTGTAATAGCTCCTGACATTCCTGTTCGCGGATTCCTGCGATCGCAGTTAGCTTATGAAAAGATACAGGACTATCAGGCAAATTCGCCACCGTGCGAATCGCCCCCGCCTTAGGATCGTCAGCGCCATAAACTAAGGTTTTAACTCGCGCTTGTAAAATTGCCCCCGCACACATTGGGCAAGGCTCTAAAGTCACATATAATGTGCATCCGTTTAGATGCCAATCTCGCAGCACCCGCGATGCTTCTCGAATTGCGACAATTTCCGCATGAGCCGTGGGATCGCGATCGCGTTCTTTGCGATTTGCACCTATCGCGATCGCCTCTCCCCTATTATTCACAATCACCGCACCCACAGGAATTTCTCCCGCCGACCCTGCCTCTTTTGCTAAGGCGATCGCCCGATCCATCCAAGTTTGATGTATTGCCAGATTTTCCATCATTTTTTATATAAATTATTAACCGCGCAAAGCGCGGTCAGTCCTAAATTATTAACTGCGCGAAGCGCAGTCAGCCTTAAATTATTAGCCGCGCGAAGCGCAGTCAATAATTTTTGGGTTTATTGTTACATTTACAACCATTTTTTTGCAAAATGGTATTAGTCCTGAATTGAGTCTTCCATGTCCCCAGAATCAAAATCCCTCGAACCGATCGCCTTAACCACACCACTTTTTTACGTCAACGATCGCCCACATATTGGCAGTGCCTACCCCACGATCGCTGCTGATGCCTTTGCGCGGTTTCATCGGCTCAAGGGACATCCCGTCATGTTTGTGACTGGCACAGATGAGCATGGACAAAAAATTCAGCGCACTGCCGAAAAAAATAATTTGTCACCGCAAGAACATTGCGATCGCACCGTTGCCGAATTTTATAGCCTTTGGGAAAAATTTAATATTCGTTTTGATCGGTTTACGCGAACGACTGCACCAAAACATGAGGCGATCGTTAACGAATTTTTTAAACGTGTGTATGACGCAGGCGATATTTATCTAAATCAACAAAAAGGCTGGTATTGCGTTGCGTGCGAAGAATTTAAAGAAGAGCGTGAACTTCCTGCCAGTCACCATTGCCCCACCCATACCAACGTCGTTTGCGAATGGCGCGATGAACCCAATTATTTTTTCCGCCTGTCCAAATATCAAGCAGCCTTAGATAAATTTCACGAAGCCAACCCCAACTTCATCCAACCCGAAAGCCGCCGCAATGAAGTCTTAGGCTTTATGAAACAAGGCTTACAAGATTTCTCAATTTCTCGCGTCAACCTCGACTGGGGATTCCCAATTCCCACCGATCCCACCCATACAATTTATGTCTGGTTCGATGCTTTGCTAGGTTACATCACCGCTTTACTCGATCCCAACGATGAACCAACCTTAGAAAACGCCATCAAAAATTGGTATCCCTTTAATCTGCATATTATTGGTAAAGATATATTAAGATTTCACGCGATTTACTGGCCAGCGATGCTCATGTCTGCGGGGCTAGAATTACCCAAACGAGTTTTTGGTCATGGATTGCTGACAAAAGACGGGCTGAAAATGGGCAAAACTCTCGGCAACACCATTGATCCTTACGATCTAGTTGATCGCTATGGCGCTGACCCGATTCGCTACTATTTCTTAAGAGAAATCGAGTTTGGCAAAGATGGTGATTTTAACGAAGAAAGATTTATCGCGATCGTTAATGCCGACTTGGCTAACAGCCTTGGCAATTTGCTCAATCGTAGCCTCGGCATGGCAAGCAAATATTGCCAACAAACTATTCCTATCTGCGATCGCAATGATCCCAGTGAAGTCTCAGATTTGATCAGCCCCGTAATCGAACAAGCAACAACTTTAGGCGATCGCGTCGCACTTGATTACCAAAATCTTAATTTCCGCGCTGCTTGCGAAAAAATCCTCGAATTGATTTGGAATTGCAACAAATTGATCGATGAAACTACCCCTTGGAAGCAGTTCAAAGCAGGTAAGCAGCAAGAAGTTAACGAAACTTTATATACCTTACTGGAATCAGTACGCATTGCAGCTTACTTACTCTCCCCAATCACGCCGCACATCAGCATGGCAGCCTATCAGCAACTAGGCTTAAATTTTGATGAAACATCTCCCCCTGATTGGAGTCATATAACTTGGGGAATACTTAAATCAGGTGAGCATTTAGCATCACCAAGTCCAATCTTTCAACGCATTGAAAACACCTAACATATACCTCTCTGAGTATATTTACTTATAGTGTATAATTGAGATAAAGTTTTAGCGATAAATTAACTATATTTAAAGCTCTGTCTTAAAAAATGTTTTATATCTTTTGAAAGTCACTCCAAATTTATTTTAAATCCATTTTCAAAATCAACCATATAAAATCAACTCTTTTATTCAATATTGCTTTTAACGTCCAACGCTATTTTTAACTAAGCTACAAGTCTGTTGACTAAAAAATTTTTAATAGTTTTTTCTGGATTAGGTAGCAGCAGTTCCAAATTCAAAATGTGATTAATAATACAACGAGTGTAGAACACCTATTGACAAAGGATTTGGATTCTAACAGCTAGATCTACTGTAACTTTTTGTTAAGTCGCAGATCAAATTTATTTCTAACATCTTGA
>JBDNJN010000055.1:0-6851 GCA_041687725.1 Pseudanabaena sp. | reverse complement strand
CGTTGGCATAGCTGCCATGTGTGCGGTCTGGAAATGGATCGGGATATTAATGCTGCTATCAATATTAAAAACATTGCTGTCGGGCGGACAGTGATTAAAGCTCAGCGTGTAACCGAACCGATTGGTGGTGTTGCTGAGAAGCCCGCGCTGTACGCCTAAGCGTCAGCGTCGGGAGTCGTCACGATAGCTTAGGCAAAAAAGTCGGGAGATGAGATTAAGTGTTAGAAATTAATAACCTAAGCGTTAACTATGGCGGTATTCAGGCCCTGCAAGACGTGAGCTTAAATGTCAATGAAGGGGAAATTGTGACTTTGATCGGTGCAAACGGTGCAGGGAAGACCACAACTTTACGGACTATTTCGCGCTTAGTTACGCCGCGATCAGGGCAGATTATTTATGATGGTAAAAACGTTACCAACTTAAGACCAGATCAAATAGTCCAAATTGGTATCGCCCATAGTCCAGAAGGACGCAGAGTATTAGCTCGACAGACTGTACTTGATAATTTAGAATTGGGGGCTTTTTTGCGAAGCGATCGCTGGGGGATTAAGGCTGATATCGAAAAACAATTTCAGATTTTCCCCCGCCTCGGTGAGCGCCGCGATCAATTGGCTGGCACACTAAGCGGTGGTGAACAACAAATGCTGGCGATCGCCCGTGCGGTGATGAGTCGCCCAAAGTTGTTATTACTTGATGAGCCAAGTTTAGGATTAGCACCGCAAATTGTCCGCGAAATTTTCAAGACTATTGTTAACCTCAATCAATCTGGCGTGACGATTTTATTGGTGGAACAGAATGCTACTTTGGCTTTGCAGCACGCTAATCGTGGCTATGTGATGGAGTCGGGCGCAATCTCGATTGAAGGAAAAGCATCGGATTTATTAGTTGATGAAAGAGTCCGCCAAGCATATTTGGGCTAGCCCTAAAAAATAAAAGAGTAGGCTTTGCGCGATCGCTATGTCCTTTGGGGCTAATGAAAAGTTGTATTTTAACTTACACTCTATATAGATATCTAGTGCGTCATTATTGTTTCGTATGATTGAGACCCTCAATAAGTTGCCTCGTTGGTTTTCACTGGGCTTAACTTTCCCGTTAATTTTTCTGAACGGGTGGTTATTGCTACTGCTAGGACGAGAATTGCAACCATTAGTTAGTATTCTCATTACAGCGATAGTGATTTCGTTTTTGCTAGATTATCCTATCCGCTTTCTGATCAAGCTGAAGGTAGATCGTGGCATTGCCGCAGGATTAGTCATCCTGATATTTTTTATGCTGCTAAGTACATTAGCGATTTTTCTTGTGCCATTGATTTTGGCTCAGGCGAATGAACTAATTGTCCGTTTGCCAGAATGGATTAAATCAGGACAGCAGCAATTGCAAACCCTTGAGACTTGGGCGATCGCCCAGCAATTACCGATCGATATCAGTAGCACCTTCAACCAACTGATCGAAAAATTAACAGGTGTATTGCGATCGATAACCAGTCAACTTTTTAACATTGTCTTCGGTGCGATCGGCAGTCTTGTCAATATCTTTTTGACTTTGATATTCTCGATTTTTCTAGTCCTGCGCGGTGGATTCCTCTGGAATGGTTTGCTAGGTTGGCTACCCCAAAAATGGAACGATCAAGTTCGCAATTTATTACCGCGTAATTTCGAGCGTTTCATTGTCGGACAAGTGACTTTAGCGGCCATCCTCGGCGTAGCCCAAACAACTGCCATGTTGATTTTAGGCGTGCCTTTAGCCCAACTTTTTGGTGTCGGCATTGGGATTGCGAGTTTGATTCCTCTCGGTGGTTCTAGCACGATTCTCATCGTGAGTTTGCTGATTGCCTTACAAAATTTTTGGCTTGGAGTCAAGGTTTTACTGGTTGCCGTGGCAATTATTCAAATCGTAGAGAATGTTTTGGGTCCTCGGATTGTCGGACAGCTAACAGGGCTAAATCCTGTATGGATGCTAATTTCTCTTGATATTGGATTTAAGTTAAATGGAGTATTAGGTTTATTGGTTGCTGTACCGATCGCTGGTTTTATCAAAGGTACGTTTGACACAATTCGTGGCGTGAATAAACCTGCAATTGAGGCGATCGCTGAAGCTCGCACCGAAGTTTCAATCAAATAATTTGGTTTAAACCTCATTACTTTAAGTTTTTGTAACTTATACCCCAATCAGGAAACATCCTGTTAACCTAAGTAAAAGAAACGTGAATAACACTTAAGTGTTGTTCATATCTCTCTTTTAAAGAATTAGTCATAAATTGGGTATATGAAGCATTTTCGGGATGAGTGGGTTGATGAATGGTGTCAAGAAAATGGGTGGACTGACCTGTTTGTTGAACGGTGCTGCAATTATTGGGCGTTTCCACCAAGCTCCGTGATGCCATTGCCAATTCCTAACGCCACCCTTCGGAAAATCAAAAATGCTAAGGGCATGAGCGATGATGAGAAATCTTGGACATTTGCCGCGATCGCTATTTCTTGTTTAGCTTCAATATCTTGCTTTATTCTTAAAAATCCCTTGCCAATTACCTGTGCGTTTGGCTGCGTTGCCTTCATCGTCGGACAACTAGAAATCGAAGAATTTTAAATAGGCATAATAAAACCCAAAAAGCTGTAGCGCACGCTGCGCGTGCGCTACAGCTTTTTGGGTTTTATTATAAAGAAAGGCTCGCCGATACGAGCCTTTCTTTTATTGTGCAATTATTTTTGCTGCGAGGGAAAGGCTTTCTTCGTAAAGTACCTCTCGCCCCCAACGTTGTAACTGTTGTCCGAGTAGCGTATCGGCGCTTTGATCGGCTAGGGATGATACTTGATGGACGCGATAGTTTTGCGCCCCGCCGCCTGCTTCCATCCGCATACAGCCTGTTGACTCCGAGCAGAATACGTTACAAGCGTCAGTATTTTGGTTGGATGCGGTCAAGCGTAAACCGATCAGATCGCCAACGACTTCACCAACATCGCCAATAGGGATTGCGGCTAGTTCCGCCTTAATTTTGATCTGGTTCCGACCTTCAAACACAATGTGCTGAATATCATAATCACCACCCTCAAAATTACGCTCGACTGGTTCCCATTCCAGCCGACTGGCGATCCATCCCAAGAACATCAAAGCTTGGGTACTGTTGCCGCGTTCGTAGTCGATGGTAATCCCATCAATTTCCCAAACTGCCGAACGGCGATCAGGTTGGTCAAAGGCTTGAGCCGTCAGTTCTTGCCAAGGTGCAAGACGTTGCCAATTTAGGTCAGCAATTTGGGTTCCTGATGTGAGCATACCCTGAACCTTGAGTAAGTCTGCCTCAGAATTAGCAAATGTCGCTGAGTCCATAATTAAGCGATCGCTCAAATTAACCATCTTCTCGAACATGCGCGTATTCGGTGCAGGGCTATCTTTCCACCACAAAAATACAGGTAGATCGGGGATCAGTAATTCTGGCAGAATGCTATGCACGCGCTCGAAAGCAATCTTCGCGCCAGTTAGGGTGATGTATTCACCACAAACCAATGAGCTACGGTTTTTTTGAATTGGGCAGTAAGCGGCTACTTGTGCGGATATGCCTTGATCTTCTTCATTGAGAGTGACCAAATCAATTACCCGACATGGACTCTGAGAGGCGATCGCATCCACAGAAGCCAGCCGCGATGCTGCACCTATAACTTCTGGCTCGTAGACCAGCAGATTAAAAGTAGTGGCCCGAGTGGCGGAGTTTTCGCCGTAAGACTGCCAAATTTTACTTAGCTCTGCTTCTACTTGAGATACCGAGACATCTTTGGGAGCTTGTAAAGATACAACGGAAGTTGCTTGCGTATTCATATAAAATAAACCAACCCTAAATCAACACCGTTTACATTGATTTTTTGGAGAGTCGGGCGTAGCCCGACTCTCCAAAACTTTTCTTACAGAGTTTTGCGATAAAACCAAACCCCAATTTTTTTAGAAGCCACGCAAAGCGTGGCTTCTAAAAAAATTTATTGGTTCGTTATAGTCGTCGCCATTGTCGCCCATCACGTTCAATCAGTTGTTCGGCTTCAGTTGGCCCCCAAGTTCCCGCTTCATATTGCGGAACGACACTGGGATCGTTGGGCTGTTCCCATGCGCTAAGTGCAGGTGTGACCACTTTCCAAGCTGCTTCCACTTCATCCCCGCGTGTGAATAAGGTCTGGTCGCCCAACATGCAGTCTAACAACAGGCGATCGTAAGCATCGGAGCCTTCGATACCAAAGGTTTTACCATAGCCAAAGTCCATATCAACTGAACGCGATCGCAGGTCAGCCCCTGGCATCTTCGCCTCAAACTTGAGCGAAATCCCCTCATTAGGTTGAATCCTCAATGTCAGCACATTTGGCGAAACTTGTTTTGCCGCAGACTGGAATAGTAAATAAGGCACATTGCGAAACTGGATCGCGATTTCGCTGACTTTTTTAGGCATCCGTTTACCAGTTCTCAAGTAAAAAGGAACGCCTTGCCAACGCCAATTATTAACTTCAAACTTCATCGCCACATAGGTCGGCACTAAAGAATCAGGATTAACATTTGGCTCATTACGATAGCCTTCCACCTGTTTACCCTTCATCCAACCTGCACCATATTGCGCCCGCACACATGATCGCTCTAAGTTACGGGTATCAGCAAGTCGGGTTGCCTGAATTACCTTCACCTTTTCATTTCGCAGAGAATCTGCGTCCATAGAATTCGGTGGCTCCATTGCAGTTAAGCAAAAAAGTTGCATCAAATGATTTTGCAACATGTCCCTGAGCGCCCCAGAGTTTTCGTAATAACCAGCCCGATCTTCGACCCCGACAGTCTCTGCAACCGTAATTTGGATGTGATCGATAAACTGGCGATTCCATAATGGTTCAAAGATGGCATTGGCAAATCGCAACACCAAAAGATTCTGAACGGTTTCTTTACCTAAGTAATGATCAATGCGATAAATCTGTTTTTCGTCACAAACTTTCTGGACAACTCGGTTAAGCTCTTGACATGAGGCAAGATCCCTCCCAAAAGGTTTCTCAATCACCAATCGAGACTTCTGCGGATTTTTGATCATCCCTGCCTCACCTAGTTTTTCGATCGCATCGATAAAGTAGTTAGGCGAAACTGCTAAATAAAAGACGCGATTCCCGCGAGTGCCTCTTTGTTGATCGAGTTGTGTCAGGAATTCATCAAGTTTGTGATAATCTTCGAGATTACTCATATCGAGCGATTGATAGTACAAGCCTTCAGCAAAATCTTGCCAAACTGCTTCAGCACCAATGCCCACAGAGAACTTTTCTACCCCCTCACGCATTTGCTCACGGAAGTAGTCATGGCTCCAAGGTCTTCGAGCGACACCAACGATTGTGAGTTCGGGCGGCAGACGACGCTGTTGCTTGAGATGGTAGATTGCGGGAATTAACTTGCGGATGGTCAAGTCACCTGACGCACCAAAGATCACAAGGATCGATGGTTCTGGTGTTCTTTCTTGCTGTAAACCAACCCGTAAGGGATTTTCGAGTATTTGTACCACAGGCTCGTTTATGTGAACGCTAGCTAGATTCTAGCTAATACATTGAGCATTCAAGCAATATTGCGTATTTTCTTTTAAGATCGCGAGTCTAATTTTTGAGGTTTCAGTTATCTTTATGTTATGATAATGATTATCATTCTTAAATAAGTAGAAAAACAACAGCAAATAAAGTTGATTTGGATGAAGTAGTTACCCATACTATTGCAATTAATAATTAACTTGTTTACTTATTTTCTATCCTTTTTAGATATAAAGTGGCTAAAAATGTTTAAACTATTTATCTACTATTGATATTAATTACTATTAAGGTTAACGTATTATGCAAGTGAGGAGTTACGCTGTGTCGCAAGTTTGGTTTGAAGAATTACAAATTTCTGTAGTGGGCGCGATCGCCTTTTCTGCATTTGGAATGATGGCTAACATATCTGGTGTATCTGCTCAATCAACGCGATCGCCAGATGCCCTAGCGCAAAATGTCACATCAGTTTCACAACTCAGCGATGTGCGTCCCACAGATTGGGCTTTTACGGCTTTGCAATCTCTAGTTGAGCGATACGGATGCATCGCAGGTTATCCCGATCGCACCTTTCGCGGCAAACAATCCACCAGTCGCTACGAATTTGCCGCAGGCTTAAATGCTTGCCTCGACAAAATTAATGAGATTATTTCCGCAGGGCTAGCTGACAAAGTTAGCAAAGAAGATCTCGCCACTTTACAAAAATTGCAAGAAGAATTTGCGGCTGAGCTTGCGACTTTGCGCGGTCGAGTCGATGCCCTTGATGCCAAAACTGCCAAACTGGAATCACAGCAATTTTCGACCACGACTAAACTCACAGGTCAAGTAATTGCGGCTGTCTCGGCGGGAAGTTCAGGCACTGATTTTCTGCTGGACTCAACAGGAGCGCCGACAACAAATGCTGGCAAAGTCAATACAACTGTGATCAGCCGCGTCCGTCTGAATTTCAATACGAGTTTTACAGGCGAAGATTTGTTGCTAACTCGGATTGAGCTTGGTAATGGCGGAACTGGACTTAGCAATTCTCTAGATGCTCCTGAAGGCTTACTCGGGTTCACAGGATTTGGAAACAGTTCTAAATTTGATTACAGTGGTGTTGGCACAACTGCCACACTCAATCGCTTACGTTATGACTTTCCGATTGGCAAAGATATCCGAGCTTCGATTGGAACAAATATGTCGCTGAATGATCATCTTGATGCAAATAGCTTTGCGAATGATGAGTCAGCCGATTTTTCTAGTGGCATGTTTATCAATAATCCATTGATTTTGCCTGTCAATGATGGGTCTGGTGCAGCGATCGCATGGAATTTTGGCGGTAGTGCTTTT
>JBDNJN010000004.1:0-7394 GCA_041687725.1 Pseudanabaena sp. | reverse complement strand
AAGCGCAAGGGCATGAGTTGGAGACCGCAAGGCAGTCGAGCATTAGCCTTACTCAAAGTACTGGAACTCAATGAGGGCTGGCATGATTTCTGGTTCTCCAGTACTACTAATTAGTCAACAAATTATTTAGAGGTGGAAAAAAAGCAAGTCAGAAAATAAAAATCAAATATCGCTCTTAAAAGTTTCATTTTTGAAATTTGTCTGCAAAAAAAATTTTTCACTTCACATTTCAAAAATAATTTTAAACATGTATTTTTCACTTTTTGATTTTTTAATAATCGCTTCCAAAAAATTCAAAAATTCCTCAACTTTTCTCGCCAATTTTTTTTGCATTTGATTTCAAAAAATTTCTTCAAAAAGCTTGCTATGATTGCTTGGCGCTTTGTAAAGCTTTAGAACTAATCTAAATTTTAAAACCTTCATAGAAATTCTTGAAATTTATCTAAAGTTTTTCTAAATAAAATTTAGTTACTCGGTTTTGCAATTTCTCAAATCAGTTCTCAACCAGTTTCAAAAAATTCCTGCCAAATTATGCGCCTAGTCTGTCCTCAAAACCAACTCGCTGCGAACCTTGCCCTTGTCGGTCGGGCGGTCGCATCTCGTCCTACTCATCCGATCTTAGCAAATATTCGTCTAGATGCTGATGGATCATCTCAAAGCCTTGGTATGACTGCCTTCGATCTAAATCTAGGCATTCAGGTTTCTTTCCCTGCTCAAGTTGTCGAGGCGGGATCGATTACTTTACCTGCAAAATTGCTCAACGACATCGTTTCAAGGCTTCCCGATGAAGACATCACGATCAGCGTGGACAATGAAAACACGATGGTATCGATTGTCTGTGGTTCTGGACGTTACCAAATGCATGGCTTACCCGTAGAAGAATTCCCTGAATTACCGCAAATTGGTGAAGATGGTGAGACGACCTATCTGCCAGTCGAGTCGATGCTGAGTGGTCTTGCATCGACCCTGTTTGCGACTTCAGCAGATGAAACTAAGCGGATTCTTACGGGTGTTCATCTGACGGCTACTGCTGATTGCCTAGAGTTTGCTGCTACCGATGGACATCGCTTGTCCGTGGTGCAAACAGGATTTTTTGATGCTGATGAGCCACCTGTGACGGAGAATACTGTCGCCACCAATCTGGAAGTTACGATTCCTGCGCGAGCCTTGCGGGAATTAGAGCGAATGCTCAATCAACAGACTGAAGGGGCGATCGCGGTCAATTTTGATCGCGCCAATATGATTTTTCAAAGTGCTAACCAAATTTTGATTTCGCGCTTACTCGACGGTAGTTATCCCAACTATCGTCAACTGATCCCCAATCGCTTTGATCGCCAAGTTACCTTAGAGCGCAAATTATTTTTGTCAGCACTAGAGCGGATTGCGGTTTTGGCTGACCAAAAAAATAACATTGTCAAAATCACAGTTGACTCTACAGGGCAGGAAATTTCGCTCTCGGTTGAAGCTCCTGATGTTGCCACAGGAAAAGAATCTTTGCCTGCTCAAGTTTCGGGCGAAGATGTGGAAATTGCTTTTAATGTTAAATATTTACTGGATGGCTTAAAAGCATTGCCTAGTAATGAAATTCAAATTCAGATGAATAATCCGACCAGCCCTGCGGTGCTGGTGCCAATTGGCGCAACTAAGATGACATATTTGCTCATGCCTGTCCAAATTCGTAACTAGACAGATCTTGTAATAAGATTAAAGCGGCGCGATGCGCCGCTTTAATCTTGTTTTGAGCGCGATCGCGATATCTCCAAGAAAAATCCTGTAAACTTAGTTGAAGTATGGACTTTTTACTACCGCCTTCAACTCAATTGCCGCCCCGCAACCATGCAGAGGTGAGACAGGCTAGCTCTAGTCAACCGTTGGCTTCGTTGCCAACGCTGAATCGTCGTATTGCTAGATTTCCTGCCGAATTGCCCATCGAGGTGCGATCGCAGTTACAGCTTTTATTGGAGACCTTGCCCGATCCCGATGCGATCGCGCGTCACCTTGCATCGACTCTAATTGCCCAAGCGGGTCCAATTAAGCCAAATAGTTTACCGAAGCCAAAACCCAACGACAAACCGCGTCCGATCTTGCCACCGCCCATGGGCGAAAAGTTAAATGTGGTTAGCGATCGCCAAGAGTATGACATCAATACTCAGGTGTTTGTGGCTGAAGGCAATGTGATCATTAATTACAAAAAATCAGAACTTAAAGCCGATCGCGTGCGATTAAATACCAAAACGCAGGAAGTGATTGCCGAGGGTAATGTATTTTTTACACGCGGCGATCAAAAAATACGCGGTACAACGCTTACCTACAATTACGGTAATGTTAAGGGCGAACTGCTCAACGCTTCAGGCTCAGTTGACCTTGGTAAGTTAACCAGTTCCGAAGTCGCGCGATCGCCTTCTGAAATTGCGACTAATTCCATCACCATATCCCCCATCGGCGCAGGTAGCACTTCGGAAGGGCAAGTTCGTCGCCTTGGTTTTATTGCCGAGCGCTTAATTCTGGATGGAGATAATTGGACTGCCGAAAATTTGCGGGTTACTAACGATCCTTTTACGCCACCTGAACTAGAACTTACGACCAGTAAGGCAACTTTAACGCCAATTTCGCCAACCCAAAACCGCCTCGATCTGGAATCTCCACGCATTGTTTTCGACCAAGGCTTCTCGCTGCCATTACCAGTTAATAGCATCACACTTGATGGTTTTCAGCGTTCTGTACCTGCTTTGGTGGGATTTGATCAACGCGATCGCGATGGTGTGTTTTATCAACAAAGCTTTGATGTAATTACTCAACCTAACTTGAGTTTTCAACTATCACCTCAATTGCTCCTACAACGTGCTTTTTCTAGTCAGAATGGATTTTCAGGCTTCGATATTCTTGGGATTGTCGCTACGTTAAATGGAGCCTTTAATGATGGTTCCAGCCTATCGGCAAGAGCCAGTTTCTCAGGCTTAGATTTTACTAAAATAGATTCTTTGTTACGCTTTAATGCCAGTTATCAGCTTCCTGTGTTTGGCAATCATCTCTTGCTTTCACAATATGCCTTTCGCGATCGCATTTTTAATGGTTCCTTAGGATTTCAGGATGTGAATAATATTCTAGGGACAACTTTGTTATCACCAAATTATGTACTTGGCGATTCCCAAATTTCTCTAAACTATCAAGCTTCTGCTCAGTTAGTTGGGGCAGTCCGAGATGATATCCAACCTAGTACGATCAGCTCATTAATTCGCTTGCAAGGTGCAGTTTCGCTCAGTCGTGCATTCCCTTTACTTCGAGGTGAACCATTGCCAGCCGAAAAAGAAACAGGTTTGCGATTCTCCCCAAAACCAATTGTGCCGAAGCTAGATGCCTTTGTGTCTGCCCAAGGTGTTAGTTCCTTCTATTCCAATGGAGCTAGTCAATCTGTCTTATATGGAACTATTGGCTTCGCGGCGGAAGTCGGTAATTTTGCCAAAGATTTTCTTGACTATACGAGCTTAATCGTCAGCTATACCCAAGCATTTCCTAGTGGTAAATCTCCATTCTTATTTGATCGAGTTGCCGATAGTCGATCGCTTACAGCAGGAATAGTGCAGCAAATCTATGGCCCAATCCGCCTTGGTGTTCAGCAAAGTTGGAACGTGGATACTGGCAATTTGATTGATGCTGTTTATTCCTTAGAATATGCAAGGCGTACCTATTCCGTATTGGTTCGTTACAACCCTACGCAAGGGCTAGGCGAATTCTTGTTACGGATTAGTGACTTTAACTGGACGCGCCCACCAAATAATGTGACTAATGTACAAAATGGAATAGAACAGCGCGACTAAAGTAAAAGAGTCGGCGAATCGCCGCCTCTTTTACTTTAGTCCAAAAAAGCTGTGGCGCACGCTGCGCGTGCACCACAGCTTTTTTGGTTTGGGCTAAGCAGGAATGAATTTGAGGGAAACTCCATTCATACAATAGCGCTCTCCTGTTGGTTTTGGCCCATCATTAAATACATGACCCAAATGTCCACCACATCGGCTGCAATGGACTTCAACACGAGTCATAAATAATGACTTATCAGTTGTCGTGGCGATCGCCCCTTCGATCGGGGCAAAAAAGCTTGGCCAACCCGTGCGGCTATTGAATTTAGTGTCAGAGGTAAATAGGGGTAAGTCGCAACCTGCACAGTTATAAGCACCCGCGCTATATTCTTTGTCTAGAGGGCTAGAAGAAGCTCGCTCAGTGCCATGCTTCCGCAAAACCTGATATTGCTCTGGTGAGAGGGCTTGTTTCCATTCGTCTTCGGTTTTCATGATTTTGTATCCTTTAGTTGCTTGATTTGTTTGATTTGAGTCTACGGCGATCGCCCGAGCAGTCGATGGCGATCGCAAAAACTGTAATAGCCATGAACCGCCGATGATGGCGGCTCCAGTTATTAAAAGATCTCTTTTCTTCATCGTTTAATTTAGTGGTTTGCATCATCTACGTTGAAAACCGTAAAATCGGATTAACAACTGAGGAATTTTAAAGTTGTAGCAGCCACTACGGTTTACAATCTCGCTTATAATTGTAACAACACTTAAAGCTGAGCAATCACTTCAAACTTTAACAGGTTAAACAACAATGGCATTTGAACTCCCATCTTTACCCTACGCCCAAGATGCTCTCGCAGCTTCGGGTATGTCTGCTGAGACCCTATCATTTCATTATGGTAAACACCATAAAGCGTATGTTGACACCCTCAACAACCTGATTAAAGATACCGATCTTGCTGATAAATCCTTAGAAGAAATCATCAAGATTAGTTACAAAGAAGGCAAAGCTGGAATCTTCAATAACGCAGCTCAAGTTTGGAACCATACCTTCTACTGGAATGGTATCAATCCTGCTGGTGGTAGCGCTCCTACTGGTGCTTTGTTGGCGGCGATCGAGTCGAGCTTCGGTAGCTTGGAAAACTTTAAGACCGAATTTAAAAATGCTGGCGGAACCCAATTTGGTAGCGGCTGGGCATGGTTGGTTGCTGAAGGCGGTAAGTTGAAAATCACTAAAACTGCTAATGCTGAAAACCCTTTAGTTCACGAAGGTCAAGTTCCTTTGTTGACTATGGATGTTTGGGAACATGCCTATTATTTGGACTTCCAAAATAGCCGTCCTAACTACATGGCTAACTACGTTGAAAAACTAATCAACTGGGAATTTGTTGCTGCTAACTTTGCGGCTGTATAAGTATAAAACCCAAAAAGCTTTGGCGCAGCCTGCGCCAAAGCTTTTTGGGTTTTATTATGCCTATTTAATCGGAATCCCAATCATGGCTGTGAGGATCGGGCAATTTGCGCGTAATTATGGCGGCGGCTAAAACTAGGGCTGTCGATACCCACAAACAGCCTACTAAGCCAAAAAATTCGTACACTAGTCCCGATAGCACCGTACCAGCTAAACGTCCGCCTGAGTTTGCCATGTAGTAAAAGCCCACAGTCAGCGCGACTTCATCATCGTCAGTGAAGACGAGAACTAAGTAGGAATGCACTGATGAGTTAAAGGCAAAGACGATTCCAAAGATTAGTAATCCGCCGATAATTGCCCAATTTGCGGGTATGCCGACTTGTAGAGAAATTGCGATCGCAGCAGGGACGACGACTAGCAGCGATGTCCAAAATTGCACGGTTTGCGATCGCGGTGGCTGACCAGAACCAAAGCGTTTAATCAATGTCGGTGCTAGGGATTGAATAACGCCGTAACCAATCACCCAACAAGCCAAAAATCCGCCGACTTGAGAGAAAGACCAACCTAAAACACTTCGCAAAAATACTGGCAGTCCCACCACAAACCAAACATCTCTGGAACCAAACAGAAAGAATCTAGCGGCTGATAGAAGATTAATTTCGCGGCTCTTAGAAAAGAGTTGTTTGAATTTAACTTTTGCCTTGATTTTGCCCATACCTTTGGGAAGAAATAAGCCTGTGAACAAGAGTAAAAATAGCGATCGCGCCATAATCCATAGGGAATTCACAAAGCCAAATAGTCCTAATAAAGCACTACCGATAAAAAAGCCGACACCTTTGAGAGCGTTCTTTGAACCTGTGAGAACTGCTACCCATTTGAATAGCGCCGATTGATGGAAGCCTAAAAATATTTACAACGAGACAATGAGAGTTTCAGCGATTCCAAGAAGAATTAATGAGAATGCCTCTTAGTTAGTAGTTTCTTATTGATAATATTGAGATAGTGATTTTTTGTGTTTGGCACTCAAAACATTTAACTGTATAAGTATTCTTCTTCTAAATATTTTTTCAGTAAAGTAAGAGCGGAATGTGGAGTGCAACGGGCGATTACGGTACAAAAATTAGTACGCAACTGGGTGATTCCCCATATGGATTTAGGAGAGAATACGAACTCCTGCGATGGCGATCGGGCTATTTCATCGACCGATTTCGATGCTGAAATTTCTCTCATTGCGAGTGCTTCATACTGTCTCGATTTAACTGACCAGTGACCAGTCATTATTTGTTAAATTTGCAACTTGGTATTGTTGATTTATACTCACTTATATGATTTGTTAGGTACATAATAAATAAATAAAACTTACTATCAAAACATTACCAACAGGTTTTCCATTATTAACTTGCCTATTTGTAATCCATGCAGTGGGTGCTCAGGGGATACAAAACCATGTACTCGTGGTGACTTTCTGCCTCATCTTTTTTTCTCCCTCCACCTACTTCCCTATATGAGCAAACAAATTAAGCCCTAGATAATGTTTCTATAAGTGCGATTCCCTTTGTCGAACTCACGACACAATTGTAATTATGGTAAAACAAGTTCTTTCACAACTTGATCATCTTTTACTACTCCAAGAGATCTTCCCTTCTTTTTCTCATCTTGAGCAATGTTATAGAGAGCTAGTCTTGTTCTTAAGACCTCAGCCATATTCTTTCCTGTTTCTTCTGCCAGCTTCTGAAGCATCTCATATGATTCAGGACTCAGGTCAAGATTTAGGCGTTTTTTCTTGGTAGCCACAATTGTCTCTCAATGCTCATTAAAATTTAGTGAAATGAATTCTTGTACGATGTTCAACTATTTTGAGTATTCATTATACAAATAAAACATCTTTTTTGTGTAAAAAGCATTCATTCTATTATTTGTCTTTCTGCTGGTTGATTAAAACTCCTCCTCCTACTCCAGCAACTGCACCGATTGCTCCAATAGCTACTTTTTCCGTCAAAGCTTTATCCCCACTAATAACTGAATAAGCTAAGAGTGACAGAAATAATGCAAAAACGTTAGTGTCTTTAATTTTTCGCCACTAGCAGGAGAGAAAAATATAAGCCTAAAGTTAAGGAGGAACAAGATTTAAAGGCAGTGTCGCATGAGCATAGCAGAACGAGAACAACAAATTCTTCGGGTGAAAGCCAACAGTT
>JBDNJN010000003.1:0-10963 GCA_041687725.1 Pseudanabaena sp. | reverse complement strand
TCTCTCTAAAAGAAAAAATACGAGGATCGTAAGTGACGCTAGTTGGGGCAAAGTTCTTAACTGGCTTACCATCTTTCTTAGCCGTCTTCCTATTACCAGAAACCCGTCTAATCGCATGAATAGCCAACTGAGCAGACAAGCTGAACCTATCCCTGACATCGTAATAAATCAAGGATTGCATCGCCAACTCATTTGTCAGAGTTGGTGGCACAGTCTGATTCACGTATTCGCAAGCAGAAGCAAACGCCTGAAGAGTTGCATCAATTTTGATGGATTGTTCAGGCGATACTTGAATCTTACAAGATACTGTCAGGACTTGTTTCATAGCTCAATTATACATCAACATGTGAAACTTTACCAAATAACAAAGATTTGTTCGCAAACTCATACACCACATCTCTTGTCAATATCTGCGATTGTCGATTCTAGATGCGGTGCAATCGCTTGCTCACGCGCATTCCTCCCGTCGCTCATCTGGGTACAGATAGAGCGCGGGACTCCTGCTGTTTTAGTTGAATTGAATCTCTTAGAAAAAAGTTTTGATAAATGGTTTCTTTGATAGCTAGATAAAGACTGTATTCAGGAGCCGTTAACTGAATTAAATTTCGATAGATAATATACTGCCCCAATGCTAATTCAAAATCTCGCATTGGTGACGGACTTAAAAAACTTTTAACCTCAACCACAATCTTTTTGCCTTCCCGTTCTGCGGCGATTGGCTTTTCGGCAGCTAAATCAGCGAACAAATCAACATCCTTATATCGAATTATATAAGGATCAGCCGTAATCATCCAGCCATCTTTGATGAGAGCATTTTTAACTGCATCATGGTAAATATCTTTGGCTGGCATGGCTATAAAAATAAGAACATATGGTAAAAAATCCCAATTTAACTTCATTATAGATACTTGTTGCAGTAATTTTTGAGGTATTGACGCAAACTCATAAACCTATCAACACGCAGTCAAGCGATCGCCTTAACTTATAGCGGTGAGAGGTTAAAATTGGGTTGTGTTATCAATAATTTATGAAAGAAATTCGATTTAGCGAACACTCTCGATTAAAAATAGATATTTTAGCTAGTCGTGGAGTAGGCATCGATCTCGATTTTGTTATTGAGACAGTGCGATCGCCAGATAAATTAGAAATTGGAGAAGAAGACAAACTAATAGGACAAAAACGCTTAGACGAAAATTTAGTGCTTCGAGTTGTTTATCGAGACTTTGGCTCATTTATTTTAATCATTACCCTTTATCCTGGTAGGAAATCTAGATATGAAAAAGATTAGCTATAGCAAAGATGTTGATGCACTCTTGATTGAAATCTCTAACGATGCGATCGCCTATGCAGAAGAAGATGGTCAAGTAATTCTGCATTATTCACCAGACGATAAACTAGTTTTAGTTGAGATTCTAGACTTTCGCCGCTTTATGTCTAAAGAATCCGTTGCCGCTATGTTAGCTGCCTAATGATTATTTGGGAAATTAATTGAGGCGATCGCCATACTCATAAACCTGTCAAAAAGCAATTAAGCGATCGCCTTTATTTGGGGAAAGTGAGCTTAGTTGGCAGCGTTGCTGGGCAATTCTGAGATAAGATATTCTTGATTATTTAATTAGCATTCTTGAAATATTTGTGAAACCTTGGCATCTTATTGCTCCTGACTTAGTTTTGTCAGCACCGATTTACGCGATCACGCCGCAACTCATGGAGACTCATGGATTACGCGGCTTAATTTTGGACGTGGATAATACATTAATTGGTGATGATGAAGCCGAGGTGTCATCAGAGATTCGTCAATGGGTGGAGCTAATGCGATCGCAATATCCGATCTGGTTAGCCAGTAATAATTTTAGCGATCGCCGTATTCAAAAGGTCGCTGAAAGTCTAAATCTTCCCTATCGCAGTCGTGCGGGTAAGCCATCGCGGCGAGTAGTCCGTCAAGTTTTGGAAGCAATGCAATTACCTGCACATCAAGTGACGATGGTCGGCGATCGCCTGTTTACCGATACGATCGTGGGCAATCGTTTGGGCTTATTTACGATTTTGGTACAGCCGCCTTGCGAAGAACTTGTGCTTAAACCATCGATTTCTACAATATTTAAAGCGCGATCGAGTTTTCTCCGCAATTGGGAAATTTGGATTGCCCGTAAATCTGGCGTAAAAATCTAAAAAGAAAAAAGAGAGATTGCTTAGTAATCTCTCTTTTTTAAGACGGTGTAACTGGTGTTTCAACAGGGCGAATGATCGGCGGCGTGATTTCTGTCTCTGGTTTGAAGATGGCGGCGATCGCCTGTTGTAAAGTTTCTGCCATGACTATCCGATTTTCGTAGGCAACAATGACGCGAACTAGGGTGGGGAGTTTGTTTTGCGTTGATTCTAAATAGAGTGGTTCTACATATAATAGAGATTGTTCAATC
Organism: Pseudanabaena sp.; assembly: GCA_041687725.1. Classification (GTDB taxonomy): domain Bacteria; phylum Cyanobacteriota; class Cyanobacteriia; order Pseudanabaenales; family Pseudanabaenaceae; genus Pseudanabaena. The sequence goes on along the minus strand of JBDNJN010000003.1, from coordinate 8,543 downwards.
GGAATGATTAATAAATTCCCTTGAACTACTCGTGAACCTTGACGATTCCAAAGCGAAATTTGTTGAGAAATAACAGGATCTTGATTGATTCTTGCTTCGATTTGCTCAGGGCCATAGATCAGAATTTGTTTCGGGAATGTATAGAGAAATAGTTTGCCGTAGTTCTCTCCATCCGATCGCGCTGCTAACCAAGCCACAAGATTTGTGCGCTCCTTGGGCGTAAAAGGTAACAGCAGAATGAATTCTTCAAAGGGAACTTCGGGCAAACTGGTAATCAGGTAATAGGGTTCCACCAGACGGGGTTTATCACCATAGACCTCATTAGGGATTTGCCATTGATCTTCACGGTTATAGAACACTTGAGAATCGGTCATGTGATAGGTCATCAAGCGTTCCGATTGAATCGAAAATAAATCCACAGGATATCGTAAATGCTGACGTAAGGCTACAGGCATTGCACTGAGTGGCTTAAATAGATCAGGAAAAATCTTTGACCAAGTTCTAATAATTGGATCGTTAGACTCGGCAATATATAAATTTACGGTTCCATGATAGGCATCAACTACAACTTTGATCGAGTTGCGAATGTAATTAATTTTTTCTTTACCAATATCGGAATAGGGATAGCGATCGCTAGTTGTATAAGCATCAACAATCCAATAGAGATTACTAGGATCGGTTGCTTGAGATTGAGCATTTGCAGCAACTAAATAAGGATCGCTGTCGTAGCGTAAAAATGGCGCGATCGCCTTAATCCTTTGCATGATATTCCGCCGAAATAGCAACTTAGTTTCAGGTAGAAATTCAGGCGTAACCGCCATGCGCCAATCATTTAGATACTTGGCAAAGAGCATCCGCCGCCAAAACGAATCTAGCGCAATACCGCCTCTGCCATCGTAAATGTTGTAGACATTATCATTGTCGCTGGGATAGTCTAATTCCTTTACCTTCGTGCTAGTCATCACATAAGTATTGCTATTCTCTCCGTAATAAATGCGCGGTTTGCCAATGGGAATGCTATTTCGCACAGCTTCGCTAGAAGTGGTGAGTGGTGTGCCTTCCGTGATGCCAATATCTTTGACAAAATATTCAGGCAATCCCCCTGCACCAACACGGTTTACAGGACTGAGGGTAAAGCCATAGCCGTGAGTATAGATGAGATGCTGGTTAACCCAAGTTTGCGCCTCTTGGGGAACCGCAGTATAGTCCAATTCTCTAGCGGCGATTAGCACCTGTTGCTGACTCGCGCTTTTTTTGGAAGGGCTATCTTCATTGATGTTGTAGCGATCAATATCGGCATCGGGAAAACTGTAATACAGACGAATTTGCTGAAGTTGGCGATTGGTGGCGAGAAGTGGTTGTTTGTCCCAGAGGCGAATATTGCGAACTGTTAAATCATTATTTTGGAGCGATCGCTCTGTCAATTTGCCCTGTGGATTAAAAATTTGCGAATTAATACTTTCGAGTCCAAAGGCGGCGCGGGTTGAGGCGATCGTGCGTTGGATATAGGGCTGCTCACGAGCGAGTTCATTGGGCTGCACGATTAAGAATTGCACGGCGATCGGTAAGCCCATTCCTAGCCCGATCGCCATGACCAGATAAACAACTAAACTTGCCACTAATGGCTTGCGACTAGCAGGTTTACGCGGAAATTTAATCGTTCGTAAAATTAAATAAGCGGCGATCGCCAATGCCAAAATACTCAACCCTGTATAAACAGGTAACTGCACGACAATATCGGTATAGCTAGCGCCATAGGACACTCCACGCGCCGAATACAGTAGCTCATAATGATTGAGCCAATAACTAAAGCCGATCGCCAACATCAAAACGCCGCCTAGCCCATAGAGATGTCGCTCTTGCTCACGGGAAACGCCAATAAATTTGCCTTCACTAAGACTTCCACCCGATAGTAAATAGGTCAGCAGTACCGCCATAAATCCATATAAGCAAATCCCCACTAGCCCAAATTCCAAGACTTCCAAAGTGGGCAGCTTAAATATATAAAAACTCAGATCTTGATTAAAAACTGGCTCTGTGCGATCAAAACTTGTCGGTTGCAAGGCAGGAATTATGTTCATCCATTGCCGTGAGATCGTCCATGCGGTAAATGTACTGATCAAAAAGGCGATCGCCTTCAACAAAAATTTGGGATAAATAATTAAGGCGATCGCCACAGCCATCGTCACAATCGCCGAGAGCCGTTCTCTGAATATCTGGATTGCCAATTGCGCGATCGCTTCTGGTCTAAATAACAAAGGTGCGATCGGGGCAATACTTGGCTGCATTGATAACGGTTGCCATTGCGCGATCGCCACTTGTCCATAGTGAATTAGCAGCAAACAGATCAACAAACTAACGCCCAAAACTAGCGGCAATAGCCAACGTAAACGAAAGGATGTCGGTATATATTTGGATGATTCCTGATTATGTTGTTTATTATATTTTTGATTATTAGGAAGATCGGCATATTTAAGGCTTTGGGCGATCTGCAAATTTTTGAATAGGTAGATTAAGGCGATCGCGAACACAACAATTGCCAATCCAATCTGCACCGCTAGTCGCCATAAATACATGGGCATATAGCCCATCTCCTGAAACCATAAAATCTCAGCCCCCAATCGCGCCACAATCTCGCTCGTCAAAACTAAACCCGCAAGCCCTAGCAATAGCCACAGGTAATAGCGCTTAGGCAGATTAAACAAGATGAGTTTTGAGGGGATTAACTGCATGAGTTTGCCTAGAAGCTAGGTTTATGATGAGCGCAAAGCGCTGTAAGTTGATGATACAGTCAATGAAAGTCTTTTCTAACTAACAACAATGGGAAACCTTCAGGGACGCGATCTTCTTAGTTTGGCAGATTTGCAACCAAATGAAATTCAGGAATTGCTCACACTTGCCAAACAACTTAAAGCTGGGGAAGTCCAGTTTGACTTCCAGCGCAAAACCCTTGGCTTGCTATTTCGCAAAGCATCAACAAGGACGCGAGTGAGCTTCACGGTCGCGATGCATCAACTGGGCGGACATGTTATTGACCTCGATCCAAATGTAACGCAGGTAAGTCGCGGCGAACCTGTCGAAGATACCGCTAGAGTTCTCGATCGCTATTTAGATGTTTTAGCGATCCGTACTTTTGAGCAAGCCGAATTAGAAACTTTTGCCAAGTTCTCGAAGATGCCGATTATCAATGCCCTGAGCGATCTTGAGCATCCATGCCAAGTTCTTGCAGATTTACTAACAGTTTTAGAAAATTTCGGTTCTCTCAAAGGGCTAACCCTGACTTATCTCGGCGATGGCAATAATATGGCGCATTCCCTGATGATTGGTTGCGCTCTCGTTGGCATGAATGTGCGGATTGCTTCGCCAAAGAATTTCGCGCCCGATCCCAAGGTTGTGGCTCAGGCAAAGGCTTTAGCGATAAATTCCGAAGTAATTGTTACCGATGATCCTAAACTTGCATCAGAATCAGCGCATGTTCTCTATACAGATGTATGGGCAAGTATGGGACAAGAATCGGAAGCAGAAGATCGAGTTCCCATTTTTCAGCATTATCAATTGAATGCGGAACTGATGGCTTTAGCGGATAAAGAGGCGATCGCCTTACATTGTTTGCCTGCTCATCGTGGGGAAGAAATTACCGATGAGGTAATGGAGGGTAAGCAGTCACGCATTTGGGATGAAGCCGAAAATCGGCTTCATGCTCAAAAAGCCCTGCTAGCTAGCGTTTTATAGATCAATTTCATTCCCAAAAAAGAATGGCGGCGCAATGCGCCGCCATTCTTTTAGGCAACTTGTAGTGTAGGCAAGGGGCTTAAGCCCCTTGTTAATGCTATTGAAAATTGCCATTGTGAGTAACTTATTTTTACAAGCTGCCTTACAGTCGTTTGACTTTACTTTTAAGAATTTTCTCTTCAACTTCGTTGATTTGCACTTCTCGTAGTCTAGTCGCATAAGCAGGAAATGGGAACCCAACTAGCAAAGGCGATGGAACTTCAGGCTGATGGATGAACATACTGCCCGATTTTAATAAAAGCGATCGCTTCCGACAAGCACCTGTCAAAAAATTATATTCAGGGCGCTCGACTTCGGCAGAGTCCAGACGACCAACCACGCGCACCGCCGCCTGACCGACTACGCGCCGCTCTACTTCGGAAGCAGTCTGTTGTGCGCCGATCAAGATAATGCCAAGCGATCGCCCGCGTTCGGCAATTTCTACTAATAAATCTTTGATTGGGCTGCGTCCTTCCTTCGGCGCGTATTTATTCAACTCATCGAGAACAATAAATACCACAGGATATTGACCGCGCTTTTCCTTTTCCATAAATAGCTTTTGCAGCAACACGCCCACCACGAACTTTTGGGCTTTGCTGCCAAGTTTGTTGATATCGGCGATCGTTAACTGATATTCCGCCGCAAGGGGATCGAGCTTATGTTTCTGCAACTCTTCCGCAGGTAGATCGCCGCGAATTAGATGACCCATTTCATCGGCAATCCCCCACAAACGGCGAGTTAGAGCTTCCGCAGTCGCAGGAGCATTGCGCCCTAACCATTTTTGATCGGGATTCTCGACTAATTTATCTTCAAGAAATTCAATCAAATCGCGGAATGTCTCGACTTTATCTTTACCATCTTCGCCATAGTCATCATCAGGATCGAGGCTAGCTCTGGGTGTAAACCCCATTTTCAGATCATGCTTATCATTGTCTAAAGCCAATCTCGCCAAACGTTCTTCGACAATAGAAGCCAGAAATCCAATATTACCCCGTTCTAAATCATCGCCTGCAAATAGAAATTTAAACAGGCGATCGCGACAAAATTCACGCATTCCCCACACATAAGCTGAAATATTATCAGAACGTTGATCGAGATGTGGTTCTATCTCTTGCGTATTTTTTTTCGGTGCAACACAAAATCTTACGTCGCGAAATGGCTCTACAGGCAGATCGAGGGCGTGATAAGTAGCACGATCCTCTTCACGCATTTTATTATTAGCCTTATCTAAGAAGAATAAATCTTCACCCTTCACATTAAAAATTAGAGCCTTAGTATTCGCTCTTTTAGCACCAAGAGCCGTCGAATTAAAAATGGAATGCAGTAAAAATAGAGCAAAGGAAGTCTTCGTTGCTACGCCCGAAATCCCTGAAATATTCACATGAGCGCCCTTTGTCCCATCAATAAATTCATAATTCAAATAGGCAGTGCTGCCATTTCGCATAATCCCTGCGGAGATACGTTGTTCCATTCCATCGAAACTTAGCGCAAATTCCAAATCCTGATTCTCTGCCAAATAGACGGCATCGCTCGGTTGTGGCGGCAAATATTCTTCAGGCTCAATGCGCGTGACTTGGATATGCGCTGCATAAGAGACATTCACGGGCATGAGGCCACTGGTAACTAAGAATGTATCCGTATCAAATTGCGTTCCTTCATGAATGGTTCGCACATGATCGACAACTCCATAAAAGTTGACGACACCTTTTTTGTCAGGGCGATCGGTTTTTACTTGCACGACATCATCAAGGCGAAGGACTTTGCCATCACTCACGGCAACCCAAAACTCAAGGGGTGTCGCATCTTTGGTTCCGAGGATGTAGCCAATTGGCTCGATCATGTAACTACTAGCTCCACATTATTTACAGTTGTAACATCAATTAGTTCCGACTCAAAGCTGACTTGAGCGCGATTGGTTTTGCCACCGACATAGAGGCGATCGCCAACCTGTAAAGCCCAGACTTGAGAGTGACTGACATAGCTCATCATCACGCCCAACATTAATAACCCAAATCCTGCATAAACAAGCGGAATTCCGGGATCTACCTTGATTTGTAAACCCGTACTACCGATCGCTTCTTTTAAAGTGAAAGTTATGCCATTAACTTCGGTGCTGCCATTGGTGCGAACTGTGGTGAGCAAATCGCCTTTTTCGTCATAGATCAAGAAAGTGCCTTGTAAATCTGGCGTAATCAAAGTAATTCCCGCACTAAGATCGGGCTTCGTGGGAATCCATGTTCCCCAAACTTGACGACCGCCATTCTGAGATTCTAATTTACTTACAGGCAGTTGCAAGATCGGGCTATTGTTTAGCGTAAACCTGACAGCATGAATATCCCAGTTCGCTTGATAGAAAGTAACACCTTTATATTTAAGCGGTTTATTGACATGAATAGTTTGGCGATCAACTTCCTTTCCATCATTATCGAGAACTGACAAATCAGAATAGAATTGATCGATACTTCCCTTGGGTGTGTAATCAATCCAGAAGCGATTGACCCTCACTGACCAGTCTTTGGGAACTCGACTTGCCGACCAAGCACCCGCCTCCGTAATATTTTTAACTCGGAATGTGTCACCGCTAGGAACCATTTCTTGCGCGACAAATCCTGTCAGCGAACCCCAAATCGAACCGATTAGCACCAGCAACATACTGGCATGAACAATAATTGGACCAATCCTACCAATTAAACCTTTACGCGCATAGAGGCGATCGCTCTCTTGATAGATTTTGTAATTTTTGCTTTGTAGAGATTGCGCCAAATTATTCAGATTACCGCCAACGATTTCGGTCGCGAGTGGAAGCTTCGCAAAACTTTGGGGTTTGGTGTAGTAAAACCAACGTTTGGAAGCTTTGAGAATTGGTAATTGTCGATTAAAGGTGCAAGCAGTGAGGCTCGTCCCAAATAAAATTAGGAGCGTCAGAAACCACCAACTACCATAGACATGTTCTAATCCGATCGCCAAAATCACTTTGTAAGATAAAAATCCAAACAGGGCAGGATGTTCAGGATAATTTTCACGATAAAAATCGATGGGTTGTCCCTGCTCGATCACTGTGCCGAGAATGCTGAATAGGGCGATCGATAATAATAAGGCGATCGCGACTTTGAGATTGGCAAGGAGCGCCACGACCTGATGCCGCCAAATTTGGTTAATTTGTTTGGTTATTTGGGATGGGATTTTCTGGAACACGTCAAGTTTATGATTGCTACTGCTAGGTTCGATTTTAACGCAGGTTGCCAGAAAGTAAGTAGCGACTAAATTTACGCTAAAGTTAAGCCAATATTGTTAGCAACATCGAATTTTTTATGTCACAAGGTAAAGAAACTACAGTCTTAGCGTTGTCATTGCTAGTTACAGCAGGGCTGGCTGGCGGTGGCTATTGGTTCTTTTCACAACAGGGGAAATCAACGCCGTCAACAGCGACTGATGGATCACTGCAACCAACAGCAGGAAATCTAACCAGCACGACAACAACTAACTTAAACATCGATACATCGCTGCCAAATCCGAGCGTTTTAGAGATGGACGGTAGCACGACGATGGTGGCTATGGTTAAAGAACTGCGTACTGGTTATAGTCAAGTTAATCCGAATATCCCAACTACTTTTGGCTTGCCCGATGGTAAGCCAAATGGTTCTAGTCAGGGGCTAAAAAATCTAATCGATGGCACTGTGGCGATCGCCGCCTCTTCTCGTCCTCTTAAAACCGAAGAAGCCAAATCTGGTATCCAATTAGTACCGATCGCTAAAGATGCGATCGCTTTAGTAGTTGGTATTAATAATCCATTTAAAGGCAACTTAACCAAAGAGCAAGCTCGCGATATCTATCAGGGAAAAATCACTAATTGGTCGCAGGTTGGTGGCACAAATCAACCAATTAGGGTGATTAATCGCGCGACAACAAGCGGAACGAGAGAAGCTTTTCAAGATATTGTTTTACTCGGTCAGAACTTTGCAGCTGATAGCCCTAACTTCATTACATGGAAGCAAGATGAAACGACCGCAATCTTACAGGATCTTGGCAATAACAGCATCAGTTATGCCACAGTCTCGCAGGTGGAAAAGCAGGAAATCGTGAGAATTATGGCGATCGATGGGGTGAGTCCTACGGATATTGAGTCAGTTAAGGCAGGAAAATATCCTCTCAGTCGTAGTTTGTTTTTAGGTGTCAAGAAAACTACAAGTCCTGTCGCTAAGCAGTTTATTGAGTTTGCGCTTTCGCCTCAAGGACAGCAAATTGTCCAAAGGCTAGGATTTATTCCGATCCAATAAGAGCTAAAAATGTGTGGCGATCGCCACTACTTTTTCAGTTTTAAAGTTTTTTATGCCCACTTAAGATCGCAAATCAAATAACTTATGCATTTCAAAACCCAAATATGATTCGGCGGGCTTCCCCCGCCGAATCATATTTGGGTTTTATTTAATTCGCGATCCTTACTTATTGGACTTTGGACAAATGTTATAGGTAGTGTTTTAAAGTCTCTAACTTGAGAGCCAAACCACCATCTATAGCGTAGTTTTCAACTTTGTCCAAAGTCCAATTACTTAATACCTGATGTTACGGGGAAGCTTCTAAAAACCTCACCCCTAGCCTAGGCTGTTGACTTTGTGCCTTTTTAGCTGCTAAGCGAAAGCCACGCGCTCTACCTGTACTCAGGTGAGCGACGGGATGTAAGCGTGTAAATAGGATGGGTGCGATACCCATTCGATTTACAATAATCTACGCTATTCAGGACTGTCTTGATGCTCAAGAGTCTACCAAGAAAT
>JBDNJN010000054.1:0-8711 GCA_041687725.1 Pseudanabaena sp. | reverse complement strand
TTGCCATGTATGTGGGCTGGAAATGGATCGGGATATCAATGCTGCTATCAATATTAAAAACATTGCTGTCGGGCGGACAGTGATTAAAGCTCAGCGTGTAACCGAACCGATTGGTGGTGTTGCTGAGAAGCCCGCGCTGTAAGCCTAAGCGTCAGCGTCGGGAGTCGTCACAGCCTATTTAATTACGGAGAGAGAGGGATTCGAACCCTCGTTAAAGTTGCCCCTAAACAGCATTTCCAGTGCTGCGCCTTCAACCACTCGGCCATCTCTCCTCGCTGGACTTTACAAGAAACTTTTACAAATTTGCTTGTTTTATCACGCGGATTTTAATCATACCAAAGCTTGGTACATATGCAAGGATTATGATCGCCAAAAAACAATTTTTTTTTAGCGATCGGGCATACAGCTCCTAATTAACTTAACTTGCGTGTTTTCGATACCAAGCGATCGTCTGGTTTAAACCTTCGCGAAAATCTACCTGAGCCGTAAATCCAAATGCTTGCTTTGCTCGTTCGATATCCAGACATCGGCGGGGCTGACCGTTCGGTTTGTCGGTTTCCCAAATAATTTCGCCATCGTATCCCATTAATTCACAAATTAAATAAATTAAATCTTTGATCGAAATCTCTAAACCAGTACCAATATTTACAGGCTCAGATTCGTCATAGGCGGCGGCTGCCATGACAATACCTCTCGCGGCATCTTCGGAATACACAAATTCTCTAGTTGGTGTGCCATTGCCCCATACCGAAATTGCGCGATCGCCTTTTTGTTGAGCCTCATAAACCTTCCGAATCAACGCAGGAATTACATGAGAACTACGCGGATCGAAATTGTCTTCAGGGCCATAGAGGTTAACGGGCAGTAAATAAATGCCGTTAAAACCATATTGCTGACGATAGGACTGCAACTGCACTAATAAAGCTTTTTTAGCGACACCATAGGGCGCGTTGGTGACTTCAGGATAGCCATTCCAGAGATCTGACTCTTTAAAAGGTACGGGCGTAAAGTTGGGGTAGGCGCAAATTGTGCCGACACAAACAAATTTCTGCACCTTAGCTTGATAGGCAGCATGAATTAACTGCACACCCATCATTAAGTTGTCATAAAAAAGTTCGGCGGGTTTTTCGCGATTGAGTCCAATGCCGCCAACATGGGCGGCAAGATGAATGATTAAATCTTGATCTTGTACGACTTTTTCGCAGATGGCAAGCGATCGCAAATCATTGTCTTTCGATCGCGGCACGGTGATCAGATCTGGATTGGCTCCTGCGGCGACTAGTTGGGCGATTACTCGCTTTCCTAAAAAGCCAGCACCGCCAGTGACTAGGATTTTTTTATCTTTAAATTGGAGATTTGATTGATTTTCTAGCATAGAAATTTATTGACAATACTTCTTCGTACAGTTTTTGAATGCTTGTAAGCAGGTCGGTCTAATTAAATATAAAACCCAAAAAGCTGTGGCGCACGCGCAGCGTGCGCCACAGCTTTTATTTACCAAGTCGAGGCTTGTCCCACATTTCGTAATGTGGCAATGTCTTGAGAATGTGTCCCTTTAGGATTTGGCAATCCCAATGCTGCTAGATCGGCATCAACCATTAGCTCCACCAAAGCTTTGAAGGTAACTTTCGGTTCCCAGCCCAACTTTTGTTTGGCTTTTGTCGAGTCGCCTAACAACAGATCGACTTCCGCAGGACGAAAATAGCGGGGATCGATCTCGACATAATCTTCCCATTTGAGATTAACGTAAGCAAAGGCTTCTTCAAGAAACTCGCGGACTGAATGGGTTTCACCTGTGGAAACTACATAGTCATCGGGAGTTTCTTGCTGCAACATCAACCACATCGCCTCAACGTAGTCTTTGGCATAACCCCAATCCCGTTTGGAATCAAGATTGCCTAAGTACAGTTTTTTCTGCTGATTGCCAACGATGCGAGCGATCGCCCTTGTAATCTTACGGGTCACAAAAGTTTCACCACGACGCGGCGATTCGTGATTAAACAAAATCCCATTGCAAGCAAACATGCCATAGGACTCACGATAATTAATCGTCTGCCAATGGGCATAGACCTTCGCGCAAGCATAGGGACTGCGGGGATAAAAAGGCGTATCCTCATTTTGGGGTACAGCTTGGACTAAGCCATACATCTCTGAAGAACCTGCTTGATAAAAACGAATTTGGCGATCGTTACGTTGGTGATAATCGCGGATTGCTTCTAGCAGTCGCAAAGTTCCCATGCCCACAGCATCAACTGTATATTCAGGAGAGTCAAAGCTGACGCGCACATGGGACTGAGCGCCGAGGTTAAATACTTCATGAGGTCGGACTGCTTCTAAAATTCGTCCTAGGGTTGTCCCATCAGTGAGATCGCCATAGTGCAAAAATAGTTTAGTTGCTGGTAGGTGCGGATCTTGATACATATGATCGAGGCGATCGGTATTAATCGTAGAAGTGCGGCGAATGATGCCATGTACCTCGTAACCTTTTGCTAATAAAAGTTCTGATAAATAAGATCCATCTTGACCAGTAATACCTGTGATTAGGGCGCGTTTAGATTTAATCATGAAGTATTAGTTTGAAAGGATACTACACAAAGTTTATAGCAATGAATAGCGAAATCCACAAGAGAGGTAGAACAAAAGTCGCTCTCTTAATAGTAGAGCGCAGCCGAAAGGAAACAACCAGAAAATCTAAGAAGTGATTCTTGGAATCCAGCACTGTACCGCTTGGGCGGTCAGTATTTGGATGGAGATGTCACTGATCACAGCGCCACAAGGCTAGTCCGCCAATTAGTCCCAAATCATTAGAAACGATCGCTACTTTGTTAGCTAAATTTAGCGGCAAATCTAAAGTAACTAAGCGAGCATTACCGCCGCCGATATAGAGATGATCGTAATTAAATAATTTATAAAGTGTGGCGATCGCCTCTAATAATCTTGCCTTCCATACTTCCATACCAACGCGCTCTAAAGCCGCTTGACCTAAACGATCTTCGTAAGTTTCGCGATCGCCAAAAATATGTTGACCTAATTCGAGATTGGGCAATAGCTTGCCATTGAGAAATAGTGCTGAACCAAAACCAGTACCTAAAGTAACGACCAACTCTACGCCATGCCCTGCGATCGCCCCACAACCCTGCACATCAGCATCATTCGCAATCTTGATCGGTTTACCCAATTTATGGTGCAGTACCTGCGCCAAAGGAAATCCGTCCCAGTCAGGATGTAAGTTAATAGCGCCCCTCGTGATTCCATCTTCGACCACACTGGGAAAACCAATCGCAAGGCGATCGTAATTCCCCATTGTGGCAATCAAATTAATTAATGTCGCCACGATCGCATCGGGAGTCGCGGGATGAGGCGTATTAACAAGCGATCTCGCTGAGACAGTTTTAGCATCACCATGCAATATGATTGCTTTAATACTGCTTCCGCCCACATCGATCGCTAATGTTAATAAATTCATTGGATTAACTTCACTTAAATAGACAATACAGCCTGTTGAGGCTTTAAAGGGTACAGAGAAATTTTTGAAAGTGCCGCTTCGCGGCACTTTCAAAAATTTCTCTAGTTTCATGGCAGCGCAAAGCGCTGTATTAGATAATACTAATAGGTACATTGATTAAACTAATTTTTGATTACAATGTATACCCAAAAATAGGCAAAAGAGGAATTAAAAACATGGTTGAAGACTTAATGCTAAGAGCATCGTCAGATATCCTTAGTAGAGCGCAAGACGAAATCTCACTTAAAGGGTATACGCCTCTACAGTTGGCAAATGAGCTTAATCTTGCCGTGCAATTAGTCGAGAATTTCTTGAATGGTGAAATTCTTGATCGTAATAGCTATGATTTAGTTTGTGAAAAGCTAAATATTTCTTTAAAGCCTCCTCTGGAAATATCAACAGAAAATGAAGATATTAACAATTTACAAGTTCCTAATCCAATTGTTAAGAATTCTGCATTAATCATAAATTCAGATCATATTTTACCACCAGAAAATTTAAATCAAAGCTTAAGTAATAGTCTATCTGTAAATCCACAAATAAATCTTGATGAATCTTTTCAGTTAATTCGTCAAAACATCTCTTTTGCTTTAATACGTCAATGCGATCGCCTTAGAGTAATTGATATTAATACTCCACTCGATTTACATGATTTATATACAGAGCTTGATGTTTTTACTGATTTGCCGAGTAGCCAATACCTCGATCTCAATGAAACTTTTGCGAACATACCGCCCGAACAATACGATCGCTTTTATCTAGATAAACTCCATCCATCCCAAATATCCGCCAATCAAGCTTTAGAATCATCCAAACAGATTTTGTTAGTGGGCGGTTTAGGTTCAGGCAAAACAACATTACTCAAATATTGGGCAATGGCTTGCATCGAAACTAAAATCTTGCCAAACTATCTACCGATTTTCTTACCATTGCGATCGCTTGTTTCACTTAAAGATTTAGGCAATCCATTTATATGGCTAAAAACTCAACTCATTAACTATGGATTGTTGAATCAAGTCTCAGATTGTAAATTATTAGAACAATCATTAAATCAATTATTAAGTCAATTATTAAGGCAAGGACGCTTTTTGTTGCTATGGGATGAATTAGATGACTTACCAGAAATTTATCGTGCAGAAATAGTTCGGCAAATATCTAATTTTAGCGATCGCTATCCTCAAAATCGCATGGTGTTGGCTACCCGTAATCCGATCTATGGTCATATTCTTGAATCATTTTTAACCTTAGAAATCGCTCCTTTTAAAGAATCACAAATTACCACATTTGCTAGTAAATGGTTTCAAACCACTTGCCCAGAAAAGTCCCAAAAAAATGAAAAGTTCCAGCAATTACTTGCCACAAATCAACCCTTAACAGAAATTGCTAGTAATCCGCTATTGCTAACGCATATTTGCACCGCTTTTAACAGTTGCGAGTATCTCAAACCCAACTTTTATCAAGAAATTTTAAACCTACTATTGACAAGATGGGAGCAAACTAAATGCTTAGCCAGTTCTGTAAACCAAGCATTATCAACTTCTCAAAAACTAGATTTGCTATCCTATGTGGCGATCGTGTCGCTGGATCGTCATGGTTATGTCTGGCAAAACAATGAACTTGAAGAGGATTTTCAAGCATGTATGGTAGCCAGTCGCAGCCTAGCTGATGTTGTAATTGATCGCGATCAACTTCTTCAGACTCTCAAATGGCAACATAGCTTATTGATTGAATGCGCGAAAGGCGTTTACTCACTAGCTCACACTACTTTGCATGACTATCTTGCCGCTTATCGAATTGCCAATAGTACGCCTAATGCTGCCCAGAAATATTTACTAGAGCGCATATTTCTCCATCGTTGGCATGGGGTAATCGTGATGACCATCAGCATTTCTAAGCAAGCTGATCACATGTTGCAAATGATGAAGCGAAAAATTGACGATCTTGTGACTAAAGATCCTCACTTACAATCTTTTCTGACATGGGTGAATCAACAGTCAATTCAAATCAAAACTCCATACAAAGCAGTGACGATTCGGGCTTTATACCTAGATATTGATTTAGAAAATACGCGATCGCTCGATCGCGCCCGCGCCTTAGATATCGCCCATTCTCGCTCCTTGGAACGCGCTCGTACCAAAGCCTTAGGTGTTCACAATACGATGGCAACAGAAATAGATATTGATCATACGATTAATCTCGCTCTCAACCTTGACTTAGCCTTATATTTTACTAATCATCATGTTTTAGAGCTAGCTTGCACACTTGAACCTGATTTACACAAAGGCTTACAGTTTTTGCGCCAAAAGCTTCCCGATCCTTCCAAAAATCGAGAAACCTTTGCGAAGTGGTGGCAAGCTAAAGGTTTGGATTGGTCAAAAAAATTACGAAATTTAATTGTTCAACACCGTAAAAGTTCTCAAGAGTGGCAATTTAGTGAAAATCAACTTAAAGTGTTGCGGACATATCATGATGCCAATAAGCTCTTGATTGAATGTTTAAATAATGCTGAATATGTCACTCCATTAGTCAAGAATCAAATCGAGTCTAGTCTGCTACTACATCAAGGCGAGTACAACATATTGCAATACTGAACATAATAAAAACCGAAAAAGCTATGGCGCACGCGCCATAGCTTTTTCGGTTTTAAGTTTTTTGTCTACCTACTTAGTACGAAGCGCTGCCTCTTCTTTTTTGCTTTTGTAATAACGATTGCTATACTTTAGAGATTATTTTAAAGAGATAGATATACTGTGCTAGAAGTTCGCAAAATCTGTAAATCTTATGGAAAGAAGCAAGTTTTGCATGACTTAAGCTTTGCTATTCAGTCGGGTGAGGTCTACGGGTTACTCGGTCCTAATGGGGCTGGTAAGACCACGATGATTAGCATTTTATGTGGCTTAATCAAAGCCGATCGCGGCGTGGTGACGATGAATGGTCAAAATTCAGCAAGTGCAGCGCGATCGCTGATCGGCGTTGCCCCACAAGAAAATATCTTTTATAAGAGCTTAACTTGTGAAGAAAATTTGCGGTTTTTTGGGCGAATCTATGGATTGAGCAACCAAGCTTGTCGGAAGCAAGCAGAGCATTGCTTAGAACTTGTGGGACTAAGCGATCGCGCCAAAAGTATTGCGGAAAGCCTTAGTGGTGGAATGCAACGCCGTCTGAGTATGGCGATCGCCCTTGTGCATCAGCCACAATTAGTCGTGTTAGATGAACCAACAACAGGACTGGATATCGAAGCCCGTTACGAAATTTGGGAATTAATTCGCAAACTTTGCAGCCAAGATACGGCGATCCTCTTGACGACTCATATGCTCGAAGAAGCAGAGCGTCTCTGTCATCGGATTGGCATTATCAAGCAAGGAAGTTTACTGGCTGAAGGCAGTCTCGAAGAACTGCGTAAACATATTCCTGCCCAAGAAATTGCGATTATCTGCACGCCCACTGAGGAGCTAGCGATCGCTAGAGCGATCGAGCTAGGCTGGGTCTATCGCCACTATGGTCGAGATCTTGCTTTTTGGCTGCCCAAGACAATGGAGTTAAAAGAAATTTTGGAATATTTTGAAGGCATCGCCATCGACTCGATCATGCGTCAACCTGTCCGCCTCGAAAATATCTATGTCGAAGTCACCCAAGGCGCTAAATATTTGGGCTAGTGCTTGGAGGAATTAGCCGACCAGTCCCTAGCTGGGCGCTATCTAGCACCAATTTGCTGCATTGTACTAGGTTATTTGGGGACGATTGCTTTAAAATAATGTTTTAAAGCATCAACTTTGAAATTTTGCTCAAAGCTATGGTAGAAGTCTTGAATAACGAATCCCAGCCACAAATTATTGGAAGTAACGCTATTGTAGCGAACGGCTTGAGCAAAACTTATCGTACTGGCTTTTGGTTAAACCAAAAAATTAGCTCTTTACAGGATTTTTCGTTAACCATTCATAAAGGCGAAACCTTTGGTGTACTTGGACCCAATGGAGCAGGTAAAACTACATTATTAAAAATTTTGCTCGGTATCGTGCAACCAACTTCGGGGACGGGCGAGATCTTGGGATATCCATTAGGCGATCGCACAGCAAAACAATCAATCGGTTATTTACCCGAAAATGCCTATTATTACGACTATTTAACAGGCTGGGAACTGCTCGATTTTATTGGCAGTTTGTTTGGAGTTGCGCCATCATTACGCCGCCAACGTATTGCTGATTTATTGGATCTTGTCGGTCTATCGCAGTCAGTTGCGCGTAAAAAACAATTGCGACAATATTCTAAAGGTATGGTGCAAAGGATTGGCGTTGCCCAAGCGTTGATTAACGATCCCGAAATTGTTTTTCTCGATGAGCCGATGTCAGGGCTTGATCCTGTTGGTCGCTATCAGGTACGCGAAATTATTTTGATGCTTAAAAATCAGGGCAAAACTGTATTTTTTAACAGTCATATTTTGTCGGATGTGGAGTTGATCTGCGATCGCATCGGCATCTTGAATAAAGGCGAACTGGTGGCGACGGGAACCTTAAATGAGTTGCTCGGTACAGAGCAGTCCTATCAAGTTAGCGGTCACGGTGGCTCTGAGGCTGATTTAAAACCTTGGTTAGAAAATTTAATTTTTCAAGCTGATACTTGGCATGGTCAGCTAGCGAAAGATCTACCCGAATTTTTAACTTATCTCGCTAGTATTGGTGCAAAGGCGATCGCGATCGAGCTAGCTCGCCAAACCCTAGAAGAATTTTTCATCGATCAAATTAAGGCTTCTCGCCACAAAGACTAAAATCAGTGGTGTTTTGTCGAAACGCTATCAGAATATTCGTTCTGAACACTCAAGATGTAATTCAGCAAATACAAGCTGGTAATTTTGTTGGCGATCGCGATGATATTAGTGCAGTGGAAGTCTTGGATATTTTGGCTTCTATTGCTGTTGATGAGTAGGCGATCGCAATATTCATGCTGGCTCAAACCATTAGCTATCTACAGTTAGCCAAGATAAAACTTCTTCAATGATTGATTCAATGCTTGGTAGCGGACAAAGAATAATTTCACCATTCTGTAAGTGTTTATGTTCTTTTTCAGCTAATGCTGGCTTGTGAGGAGCGTTATCGTAACGAAAAATCAGGTTTTCATTCGCAGCTTGATATTGGTAGGCATAGCTGAAATGTTCGATATGTTCTTGTCTAGCGGAAATATATTCTCGAATAAAGAGTACGGAATTATC
>JBDNJN010000053.1:0-15436 GCA_041687725.1 Pseudanabaena sp. | reverse complement strand
TAAGAAGATTCCCGCTCCCACCTAGCCTTTTTTGGGAAAATATCTTGATGCGTATATTCATTGACGGGCTTTGTCATAGCCATATTTTTTGCTCTCAGCGTTTATTGAGGTCTTACAATTACACTAACTGTTAGTCTAGCTGCGACTTTAGCAAGTTCTTCGATTGCAATTTCAGCTAAATCAGTCTGTAAGTTACGCAAAGTAGATGTTTGAGTATCATATACTTGACTTACTTCTTCTTGCTCATGGTTATTTACTGGTAGCTCTATTACAGATTCTTGTACCCAAAATATATTAGAGTTGTTAGAACCTTCAATTTCTTGCATACCAACAACCTTAACTTTTTGGATCAAAGTTGATTTAAAACTCGTTACTAATTTAGGAATAGCTTCAACAGATTTATCTTGTTTAGGTACTTTATTAGACACTATAACAACTTGTAATAAGCCTTTACTTAAAGTAGCTCTAAGAGTTTACCAAAAAGTAAATGATCCCATTACTTAAGAAAATTGCTGCTATAGGAGTGGGCGATCCCAGTGATTTCTAAGGTAAATAAAGGATCGATTATTTTTTGACTGTCTCTAACCTTTATATCTGCGTGTTGGAGACTGTTTTTAATCAACTCAGCAATAGCTTTAGTATCCCCATTTTTGGCAAGTTCAACCAAAGCAGAATTAACTTGATTAGCTGTCTCCTTTCCTATTGGCTTAGTTTGAGGTGTCTGAAGCGCAACAGATGCTACATTAGCTGTTTTTGGCTCTTCAAGCGGTTTCGCGATCTCAAATCTATCATTCCAAGCTGGTATCTCTTCACCCGTCTGCTTAGCGTAAATTTGGACACTCTGAATATGAATAGATGTAATACCTAAGCCATCTATCCACTTTTGGATCGCCGTAACCAATGCTTTCTGATTTGGTACATTAGCCGACTCTAACATGATTTGTAGGCAACTATCCTTAACAGATACTTTAGCTGTAATTCCTTTAGGCTGTAACTGACGATTTAACAGAATAGCAATAGCTTGTGGATTGCCATTTTTTGCTGCTTGCTGAACAGTTGATTTATTATCAGTTGACATTGTATCCTCTCAAGTTTGGTGTTAAATTCGTGTCAAGACTACTACAGACTATTAGTAAAAGTTACACAAGATCAATATTTTCTTTTATGGTCTGACTCATCATTTGTAATTATCTGTTTGCCATATCTACCTAATCTTTCTTGGTATTCCTTATATCTAATTCTTAAAGCTTCTATATCAAGATGTAAATGTTCAGGCAGTTGTAGAAGTTTATCATTAAAATCTTTGTGATAGTCTACCAAATTCGGAGCAACACATACCTTCATTGTGTCTGGATCGATTCCAATTAGATCACAGTCAAAGAGTGTATGTATATCAGCCCTCAAAAGTATTCCATTTGTAGGATTGTTATTTTTTGTTTTGCTATAAGGTTCGATGTGAGCAGCTTCTAGAACCTCCTCAGAACTACAGCCTGTAATTGCACAACGACGACCATAAGCTTCTAACAACTTCCGTCGAAATTCAGGCTGTCCACGCCTCCATGCAATAGAAGTATCGGTACTATTAGCATCATCAAAAAATCCATCCGAAGCCAAATTCTCAGACAATAAATCAATATAGTCAGAAACACGTACACTTTTGTTTGTTAAAAGTGCATCATCAGATTCAACAACTTCTTGTAGTTCATCAACAGCAGGTTTAACATCATCTTCAATAGTAGTTTGTAGTTTTGTAACGACACATAAAATTGGCTGTTCTTTAGCTACTTCGTTTAAGCCAGTATTTGTCTTAGCCTTTTTTTTTAAAGCATGATACTCTTGCACATATTTCTTACCAAAAGCTTTGCGGAATTTAGCATATTTCTTACCAAAATCTTTGAGAATTTTAGCATTGATGAACTGTTCTTCAAACCACTCAAGAAATACTGATGAATAGTTAGAATCACCGATAGAAATCAGATGTAGTAGTAAACTGATTGTTGGATTTTTGAAGATTGATTGTTTATTTAGGTCAAGCAGTTTATGGAAAACATCTCGATATGTTTCAACCTTAATATCTCTGTAATCTTCGTTATTGTATGTAAGGTGGTGAACCAACACCTCAACATTTTTATGGTTTCGTAGATATTTTGTTGCGTCTGGTTGCCAGTCTTCCTTTGTAATTGCAAACACATCGTCTTCATTGTTGATGACAATTTTATATTCACCAAGTCTGGGAAGGTAGGAATGAACTGAAATGGAAAGTGTGTAGATTGTAAGTTCATCCTGCTTTTCTACGGCAGATTTAAGTATGAACATTTCATTGCCATATGGCTTGCCTGAATTGGCATTGGGGTTAAACCAAGTAACATAAACTACTATAGGTTCTGCAAGGTTTAGCTTGTCTTCAAATGAAAGGTACATAACATCAAGACTACTACAGACTATTAGTAAAAGTTACACAACATAGAAAAAACTAAAGTCTACTAAGTAGCTCTTTCTTTTTCTCGTTAAACTCTTCTTGAGTCATAAAACCATCGTTCAGTAGTTCACCAAATTTTCTAATCTGATTAGGGATATCTACATTGTTATTGTTTGTACTTGTAGGTACTTCTAAATGATTAGATTGATCTTCATTCAAAGATCCTTGATTAGTGCTAATAGGATTATTTTCGATAATATTGAGTAAAGTAGATGCACTACCAATAACTCCATTAAAGTTTTTACTCATACCCATTGGGCTTGACATACTACCTGCTAAACTCACACCTTTCTGAATAGCTTGAATAAGCACTTTTGCATCTTTAGCGTACTCTCGAACCAAAGCGGCTTGAGAATCTGACGATGCTTCTGAAGCTCCAGCAAAAACCTCAGCTATTCCCAAATCTACTAACCATTTAGGGATCTTTTCAATGTCAGGAGATTTACCGTAACCCTGTACTGCTTTATAAGCAAAATGTTGGCAGTTCTTATGGATTTTATTATATTCACTACCATGAAACTCTTCATAAGCTTCTTCTATCCTTATCCGATTAACCTTGTCCTCTAACGACCATCCACGAGAAGATGATCTCTCTAAATTCCAATCACCGCTACTAGGAATGCGATTAGTTATAGGATGTGGCTTGTTTATATCTGTGATACAAACATTACAGATTCCATTTACTTCAATCATCTCCATTACTTGAGTCTTACTTATTACAAAACCCATGTGTACATTCTTTCTGTTTACTCCCTGAAAGCGTAAAATTGTCCCCTCACTAAAATTAAGCGTTGTCATACAAAGAACCTATATGGTGTAATTTTCTCTAAATCAAACAATACAAGCAAACTTAGAATAAAGATAGTATGTTGCGAAAAATAAATTAAACTGATTTTTTCTTAAACGTAGTGCGTTTAGCCTACTTGTGCTTGTATCTGTATGATTTGCACATGGTAAAATTTGTCACGTCTTTTTGGTAGTATAGTAAGACATGAACACAAGTAAGTATTTATACTCATTAGAACTATCAAGCAAAGCACATCTTACCTTCTATGGCTCCGATTGTCTTGTATTGAGTCTAGTTGTCTCAGTATGAGATCGTTTCAATACACAAACGAACACACTTACATAAGTATTGTTTATAATTACAAGGAAAAAAATAAGTAATGCTTATAGAAAAGTTCCCGTCTTCACCCAATTTAGGAGCATTTTTCCGCTTTTTTCTCTTTACTTAGAGGCTAAAATGCTTTACTATAAAGGGATTGGTACGGAATTGGTACGGAAAATATTTGTAAATCGTGAAAGGCTTGTAAATAGACGACTAGAGGCTAGTTGGATTCTCCTTGGCAAGGAGATGCTCTACCACTGAGCCACACCCGCATTTCGTGTTGCGCTACATTTAGCGCTTTATTAATATGACAAATATTGTGATGAATGTCAACTGATTTTTGAAAATTTATTAAAGTCTCGCCAAGCTAGACTTTAGGATCGCAAGTTAAATAAAACCGAAATATGATTCGGCGGGCGAAGCCCGCCGAATCATATTTCGGTTTTGAGATGCAGTGAAATTAATACTTGAAGCCATTTTTGCGGGTATGGATCGCCGATTCACCTTCACGGAGGCGATCGCCTGCGGTGATCGTTGCCAGAATGACTGTGTGATCGCCAGCATCGAGGCTGCCTGTAACAGTTGCATCGAGATAGGCGATCGCATCGGTTAAGTATGGCTGACCACTGGGAGCAGGCGCTGTTTCAATACCATCAAAAGGATCGGTATCAGGAGCAAACCCTTTGGCAAAATGTCCGACAATTTTGCCCTGACCTTTTTCGGAAATATTAATGACAACAGGGCTACCGACTGTCAAAAAAGACTCGATTGGTCTATCTTTGCCAACAATGATGGTTACAGAGGGCGGAACAAAACCAGCCTGCTGCACCCATGAGGCAAGCATAGCGGCTGTTTTGCCATTTTGTTGAGAGGTGACGATAAACAAACCGCTAGGAATTGCGCCGATCGCAGCTCCGAGTTGTTCATCTTGGGAAATGTTGACGGTCATGAGCTTAGTAACTTATAAAAAATTTATGTCAGCTTAACTTACCAAACAAAAGGCGACGCAATGCGCCGCCTTTTGTTAATTAAATATAAATTTAGACGTAAGCAGTCTGGAAACCCCACCAGAGTAGGAAACCGATCGCACTCAAAACGACGATGCTAGATAGCACAATTGACAAAGGGCTGTCGGCATTCTCAAATTTCATGATGCCGCGATTAAAATCTGTCATGTGACCAAAACCTAACTAAATTATATGGATTACTCAAACAAGGCAAGCTTAATATATCTTAACTCTTATAGTAATCTCGCAAAAATAATCAAATCTCTGGCAATAAGCCCTGTAGGATAACAAATTATCTATGAATCAATGGCTTCATGTTTTTTGGCTACCGTCTAAGCCCGTTACAAAGTTAAAACAATTACCCCAAGATGCAGGCGTATATTACATCACGGCTGTATGGATCGTGCTATATGTTGGTAAAGCAAAAAATCTTCGCAATCGTTGGAAAACTGACCACCATCGCTACCAGCAGTTCAAGCTTTTACATTTATTTGGCAGATTGCATTACAAAGTCTTATCGATTAAGCAAATAACCGCTTACGAAAAAGCTGAGATCGCAAAATTACGCCCTGCGTGGAATGGCACAGCTAGAGTGACATTTTGGAATTTGTTGTGTTTATTTGTGGCAGTTTGGGGGCGTGTTATTGTTTACGCTGCATTGTTATTGTTCGCGATCGCCGTTGTCATCTACTTGCTGTTGCAATCTTTATAATTAAACTTATGCTTTTAACACAAAGATCTTTAAAAAGTCGATTTCAGGCTATTTTTATAAGCGTTTTGCTAACTACGCCGCCAAGTTTTGCCGATCGCTTAGAGATATTGCTCAAATCAGTGATTAATGACTCGCTAAGCAGTCTAGAACTGATAAACGAAATAGACCTAACCATAGTCGCGATCGCGATCGGTGCATATTGGCATCAAGACTTTTCAGAAGTGCGATCGCGAATATTAGATTTACAAAATTATTACAAAGCTGATATTCAAGAATTGGTGCAAGCCTATGCGATCGCCTATGCTTGCCGCGAAGAGTTACAACCGCGATTATTTATTAATCAAATTTGTGATGATTTTAATCAAAGAAGATCGCTGAGTAGAGATCCCCAGTCTCAAAAATATTGCTTGGAGCAATTACAACTTGCTCAAGAATTTGTTAATCAAGGTGCAAGTGCGATCTATGCCCATAGATCAGGACTATCTGAGGCGATCGCCAGCAGTTTGTATTATTTTTTAAGTACGCCCCATAATTGGGGCATCATCAGCGATCGCGCCCAAAAGCATTCGCTAAGCAATCATCAGCAAGTCATTGTGCAATCAGGCGCGATCGCGGCAGCTTATTTAGGTGAAATTGGGAATCCAGATCAACACAATCCAGAAATTTTGACCAAAGGTAAGGTAATAGGCGATCGGCTGTGGGCGGAATGGGCTGGAGTTTTTGATGCTAAATTAGATAACTAACCCAACGGAGATTGATATATGAAATTTATTGTGGTTTTGGTACTGGTCGCCTATATATTTGGTGTTGTAAAATTTTGGCAAGGTTTTCGCCGTACCGATTTTTCTGGCAATCAGATCGGACTAGCATTGCTCTGGCCAGTCCTATTCGTGATGAATGGTAACTATCGCAAAAATTTTGTTAAAGCACTCAAAGGCTCCTAATGAATTGGTGGAAACGACTCAGAGCCAATCCCCTCGCTTGGATTGGGATTGTGATTTTAACGACTTTTTATGGATTGGCATTATTTGCTAACCTCGTGACACCCTATGGGGTCAACGAGTCAGTCAAAAATGGCAATTTACTTCCGCCTACAGAAATACATTGGCGCGATCGCCAAGGACAATATATTGGCGCTCATGTCTATCCGACAACTCAGGGTAAAGTCGATATGGAAACAGGCGATCGCGCCCTGATCGTTGACTATACACAGCCCTCACAAATTCAGCTTTTCCGTGGCGGGCATTTATTTAGCACCACCAGCACTGCCCAATTAAACCTACTCGGAACCGATGATCAAGGACGCGATCAGTTGACCCGCTTACTACATGGGGGCAGGATTAGTCTGTCTATCGGGTTTATTGGTACAATTATTTCCTATACAGTTGGTTGTCTCGTCGGTGGCATTTCTGGCTATATTGGTGGATGGCTCGATGTAGTTTTGATGCGGTTTGTGGAAATTCTGATGTCAGTTCCCTCAATTTATTTATTAGTAGCATTAACTGCAATTTTGCCGCCACAAATCAGTAACACTCAAAGATTCGCTTTAATCATTGCCATTATTTCGTTTGTGTCATGGGCAGGGCTAGCCAGAATTATTCGAGGACAAGTCCTGTCTATCAAAGAACAAACCTTTATTTTGGCAGCTCGTGCATCAGGTGCAAGTCCATTACGAATCATTATTAATCATGTCTTACCTCAAACCATCACATTTATTATCATTTCGGCAACCCTCGACATCCCCCGTTTTATTGTCGTTGAAGCAGTCTTAAGCCTTGTGGGACTCGGTATCCAGCCGCCTGATCCCTCTTGGGGCAATATGCTGTCTCTGTCCACAAATGCCTCGATTGTGATTCTGCAACCTTGGTTAGTATGGGTTCCTGCATTAGCGATCGTATTGACGGTGCTATCATTTAACCTCTTGGGTGACAGTTTACGCGATGCCCTTGATCCCAAAAACATTAGACAATAGACTTTTTGCTCTTTCGTCATGTCATTGTGAAAGTTAGCATCAGCAAAATAGGAGTATATTCAGCGTGCAGTACTTAGCGGAACTTCAAAAAACTCAAGCAGCTTTTGGACTAGGTGGTAATTCTTCAGTCCGTTTATTAGCGCGTAATACGGGTGAAAATGTCTGGCAACCGATTACTAATGAGAAGATTTTATCGGTTCAAGATTCTAGTCAGACAAAAGACTTTAAAGACGGTCAGATGGTCATTGCCGAGATCACAGCCAGTAATCAAGTGCAGAGTATCCAAGAGGCCTCTAGAAAAATTGTTAATATTTTGCAGGCTTTTGCGCGATCGCAAGATAAGTATAAATCCGCCGAAGAAGAAGTCGAACAGTGGAAGCAGTCCCTTAACTTTCAGGCTCAAGAGTTGCACCGCCGTGAGCAGGAATTAGAACAAAAGGATCTAGAGCTAGAACATCTGGATACTAGAAAACAAGAAATTGAGGAATTAGAATCCAAACTTGCCAAAGAGCGTAATGAAATCGAACAATTACGGAATAATATTGAAGTAGAACGTGGTCATTTTGAAGCCAAAGCAGCAGCTTTAACAGTTGATCAGGCTGAGCATATCAAGGGGTTGATCGGTCAATTATCGACCAGTTTTACAAATCCAGATGCTCTTAGGGATAGAATTCATAGCGCCGTTGATTTGATTAATAAGCGGCAAGAAATACTGACAGGTTTTTGGCAAGGTTTAGATGGACTTAAAAATGAGGCTGAGAAACAAAAGGCAGTCCTTACCAAATCAACCGAAGAACTTAACATCCGCAAAAATCAATGGCAGCAAACTCAAATTGCTCTAGCCGATGCTCAAGCGGAGCTTAAGGCTCAGCGAGGCATCCTCAAGCTGCAAGAGAATAACATGGCGATGTCTAAGGTGCAACTTGAAGCTCAAATCGATCTCTACGAGCAAACATCTAATGCGATCGAGTCGTTTGGGGGACCGGGCAGTACGGAAGTACTTAGCCCAGAAGAAGAAAGTCGTTTACAGTCAATGGCGATCGAAGATTTAGAGTCAACAATTAAGGCTCTGCAATCAGATTTTGATAAATTAGTAAATTATGTTAGCGCTCAAGAGGATGAACTGGCTGGATTGGAGGGTGAAATTGCTGATTTTCAAAGTCAGGTAGAAACAGCCGATCAGTTTGGGCGAATAGAGTTAGAAAGCAATAAAGAATTTGCTGAAGAACAATATAAGCTTCTAGAAGAAAGCGTTTCAGGTATGAGACGCAGTATGCAAGAGCGCCTATCAGTGCTGAATCAACAAAGAGCCGTTCTGGATCGTCGTAATGGTCTTAATGTTGAGGTGAGTCCTGTCCAAAGTTTATTGCCTTTATTGTCACAAATTGAAGCTCAAAAAAATCGCCAAGAACAAGAACTGCGGAAGATGGAAAGCCAAATCGAGGCGGTCAAAAACTATACACAGCAACAAGAGATGCTAGGAAAGCAAACTCAGGAACATTTGCAACAAGACCAAGCCATTCGATCTGCTGAATCTCAACAACAGGAACGGATTAGGGTCGTCGCTGAATTGTTAGGACAAGTTAGCGCTCAAGAGCAGATTTTACGTCCTGTACAGGATATTGTGGACACGCTTCGTCCACAGTTGGAGGCTGCGGTTCAAGATTTGGGAGTTATGTCAGATGGTAATAATTCTTCACAAATTCTGACGGATTTACAATCTGTAATCCAGAGTTTAGTTTCGTCTTGAGATTAAAAAAGAAAGGGTGCTTTGCACCCTTTCTTTTTTAATCTTCGACTTTAATTGAGACAATTTTGTCGCCACGACGGATGGCTTGGGCAACTTCGGTGTCTTCGGTATATCCGAAAGCTGCATATTGACCATCTAAAAATGATGCGTCGCCAAGGGTAATGAAAAATTGACTAGTAGCACTATTTGGGTCATTGGTGCGTGCCATCGAGAATACACCTGCTTTATTGTGCTTGAGAACTGGCTTTTTGCCACCAGTTAAAATTTTGCCGATGGTGGCTTCGGTTTCGCCTTCAGCCCAGATTTCGAGTTTAATGCGATTGCCTGATCCGCCAGTACCATTACCATCGGGATCGCCGCCTTGGATCACAAAACCTGGTTCGACACGGTGAAAAGTTAGTCCGTCATAAAAACCATGTTTGGCTAGGTCTACGAAATTTTTGACAGTGATTGGGGCGTGTTGATCATCAAACTCAGCCCGAATTGTTCCTTTATCGGTTTCGATTACTGCACGGATCATAAATTAACTTACTCGAAAATTATTTTAGAATTTAAATCAGCTTAAAGTATACCAACCGCGAAGGCAGATAAAACCCAAAAGTAGAAACGGCGCTAAGCGCCGTTTCTACTTTTGGGTTTTGCGACTGCTTGCAGACGGGAGTATCATGGAATCATGGATCGACTTTAAGGATCGTATATATTTATGGATAGCAATAATTTGCTGAAGCAGTTGTTAATGCTTGGTGTTGGTACGACATCGATTGTGTTAGAAAAAATCAAAGAAGCTAGCGAAGATTGGGTTAAAGATGGCAAGATCGATCCCGATCAAGCTTCGGAAATTCTCAATGATATTGCCAGTCGCCTCAAATCAGAGCAAGGAAATCTGGAGACGTTAATTCAGCGCCAGATTCGCAATGTCATGCAAGATTTGGGCGTGCCGCGCCAAAATGAAATGGATGAGTTGCGTGGCAGGATCGATCGCTTAGAGCGTCAGCTTCGTGAATTAGAAAATAAACAGTGGCGCTAATTTTGTGGATGTTAATTAATGGATGATTCAGGAATTCTGTATTTGGTGGGAACGCCGATCGGTAATTTGGAGGATATGACTTTTCGGGCGATCGCTACGCTTAAACAGGTAGATTTAATCGCCGCCGAAGATACCAGACATACAGGTAAGCTGTTACATCATTTTGGTATTGGTACGCCGCAAACCAGCTATCACGAGCATAATGCCCATAGGCGCGTACCTGAACTGGTAGAAAAGTTGCTGCAAGGTATGGCGATCGCCTTAGTCACCGATGCAGGAATGCCTGCAATTTCTGACCCAGGCGTAGAACTGGTGCAGGGTTGTATTGCTGCGGGTGTGCGCGTGATCCCGATCCCCGTCGTCACCGCAGGAATTGCGGCGTTAACCGCTTCAGGCTTTGCAACCCAGCATTTCGGGTTTGATGGATTTTTGCCAATTGATAAAAAAGAACGGCGCGATCGCCTAGAAATTTTGCGTTTAGAAACAAGAACGATGATCCTCTATGAAGCGCCACATCGGTTATTGCGTACTCTCGGAGATTTAGCGGCAAGTTTAGGGGGAGAGCATCAAATTGCGATCGCTAGAGAACTCACCAAATTGCATGAAGAATTTTGGCGCGGCTCGATAGAAGGGGCGATCGCCTATTTTACAATTCATGCGCCTAAGGGTGAATTTACTCTAGTTTTGGAAGGTGCGAAGCCTAGTGAAAAACCTGTTTGGACAGAAGAGATAATTTTAAGAGAGTTACAAAATTTAATTGATTCAGGTATTTCGCGATCGGAAGCTAGCCGACAATTAGCAGAACTCGCTGATTTATCACGTCGCCAAATTTATCAGCTAGCGCTGACGCTATGAACAAGGGGCTTAAGCCCCTTGCCTGACTATTTTATTTTCTGCGCCGCAAGAATATCAATAACTTCTCAAAACCTGTAGGCAATGGAGCAATATTTTCAATTAACTCGCCTGAAATTGGATGGGTAAAGGTGAGCCGCCATGCGTGGAGTGCTTGCCCTGATAGGTATTGCGAAACTTCTTTATTTGGATGCCCATACACAGGATCACCCGCGATCGCCCAACCCATATGCGCCGAATGCACACGAATTTGATGGGTGCGTCCTGTTTCGAGATCGAACTTAACTAGGGTGTAATGTCCTAAACGTTCGCTAATTTGCCAATGGGTAATCGCTTTGCGTCCATTTTCAATCACTGCCATTTTTTTGCGATCGCTCTTGTGGCGGGCGATCGGCGCATCAATCACACCAGATTCACTTTTAGGAACACCACGCACGATTCCTAAATATTCACGCCTTGCAGTTTTTGCTTGAATTTGTGCTTGCAAATCTTGATGAGCGCGATCGCTTTTAGCGACAACGATCACGCCACTAGTGTCTTTATCGAGACGATGCACAATTCCTGGTCGTTGAGTGCCATTGATCCCCGAAAGCTCAGTGCAATGTGCTAGAAGTGCATTCACTAAAGTTCCATCGCTATGTCCTGCCGCAGGATGTACTACTAGCCCCGCAGGTTTATTAATTACAATTAGATGCTCATCTTCGTATAGGACATCTAGAGGAATATCTTGAGCCACTAAATCAAGGGGCGTTGCGGCTGGGGTAATTATTTGAATGCGATCGCCTGCCTTAATTAAATCCTTTTTGTTATTACAAAGAAGATCATTAACAGTGACATAACCTTCATCAATTAATGATTGAATTCGCGATCGGGATAAATCGTTGAGGTGGTGCGCTAAAAAGCGATCTATGCGTTCAGATTTAGCTAAATCTGTTCCGACTTCAATTAAATCAATATTATTTGCTGTAGAGATAGTCTCTAAATCCATATTTAAGATTTGATAGCCATAAAAACCTTACACTAGAATGAGGTTTAGAATTTTTGATATTTCACGCGATCGCCCTTTTAAAAAATAATGGAACCTATTCGTATCTCTTACTTTTCCGATATTCTCTGCGTTTGGGCGTATATCGCACAAATTCGTATTGATGAATTGGAAACCAATTTTCCCAATCAAATCTCCATCGATTATCATTTTGTCTCCATATTTGGCAATGCCCGTGAAAAGTTAACAACTCTTTGGCAGGACAAGGGCGGCTTACAGGGCTATAGCGATCATGTGCAGACAGTAGTGAAAAAATTCGATCACATCACGATTCATCCTGAAATTTGGACTAAAGCAACCCCAGCTTCATCGACATCTTGCCACTTGTTTCTCCATGCAATTCAACTCCTAGAAATTAAGGGTGTCATTCCCAAATCAGAAGGAATCTTTGAAAAAGCAATTTGGGCGATTCGAGAAGCATTTTTTGCAAATCTAGCAGATATTGGCGATCGCAAGGTCCAGTTTGCGATCGCTCAAAAACTAGGGATAGAGCGATCTTCAATTGAAGCGCAGATCGATAGTGGCGAGGCTTATGCTTTGCTATCCAAAGATTTTGATTTGGTTAAGGAATATACGGTGAATGTGAGTCCAACGCTAATTTTTAATGAGGGAAGACAACGGCTAAATGGTAATGTGGGCTATCGGGTGATTGAATCAAATATTCGAGAGCTGTTGCACAATCCGCCTGATGAGAAGTCTTGGTGTTAGGCGATCGTTTGTTGGTGATTGTGTGGAATTCTAGGGATTGATTAGAGAATCATGAAGATCGGCGTTCAATTATGGTGGTTTCTATTTAGCAAGCCTAAATCTCAAACAGAGAAAGAATTAGTCAACGAAAAATCCCAATTTTTGTGGACTGTCCAAAACAATGCAAACCAAAGCGATGTTTTTTGACCACTAGATAGAACTCGCCAAACTGCCAGCCGATAAACAAGCGATCGCCAAGAAATCATGCAAACACCAACCATCGTAAAACCAATAGAAAATGGTGCAAGTTCAGTTTTGCCACCTGTTACCATTCACATTTCCTTCGAGATGTTGCTCGCGGCTGTAGAAACATTGTCCAAAGAGCAGAAATAGCAGCTATATCAAACCCTCGGTGCAGAACTAGCCCCTCAATCAGCAGAAGCAAAAATTACTGTCCATCTTCGGGGTGTCGAAACCCTTGATGGACACGCTTACATCCCGTCGCTCACCCTTGTAAACGGTTAGAGCGCGGGGCTTTCGCTTAGTAGCTAAAGTTCGAAATTTTAGAGCAAGCCCTTCAGCGCAGCCGTCAAGAAAATCAATCGGCGACAACCGCTTGGCTAATGACACGATTTTAGTTTTGGCGATCGCCTTCGATAACATACGAACACCAATCGCTCCAACTACCAGCATAGAGCTTTGCTGAATTAATTCCTGCGAGGCTTAGAGATAGAAGATTAACGCAAGCCGTTACGCCAGAACCGCAATATACGATAATTTCTTGAGCGTTTTTGATGTTTTGCCAGCGATCGCCTTGCTCCTGGATCGCAAAACCTTGCTCATTAGTAACTTCCATCCAAGGATAGTTAACTGCACCTTCGATATGACCTGCGATCGGATCGATTGGTTCTCGCTCACCGCGATAGCGATCGCCTTCTCGCGAATCTATCAAAACCACTTCTAACAGATCTGTTCGTGCCTTTACGGTTTCGATATCAACAACTAATTTTGTTTGTAAATTGGGAGTGAAATTCCCAGCTTTTTCTTGAGGGATTTCTGCACTAATGGCATAATTCTGAGCTTGCCATCCAGCAAAACCGCCATCTAATACTGCAACTTGCTCATGTCCCATATAGCGCAATAGCCACCAAAGTCTTGCCGCAAACCCAAACCGCGAATCATCATAAATAACTACCTTTGTTTCGTTTGCGGTTACGCCTATTTGAGAAAGTTTCATCGCAAGTTGGTCAATATCGGGCAAAGGATGGCGACCACCATGTTTTTGAACTGGGCTAGACAAATCAAGATTGAGATCGAGATAATAAGCACCTTCAATATGGCTCTCTTGATATTGCTTACGCCCAAGATCTTTATCCATTAACGAAAATCGACAATCGACAATTACGACCTGCCGATCGTGAAGATGGGCTTGAAGCCATGCAGACGAAACGATATAGGAACTATTCATATTTTTGATTTTACAGTGTTTTGCTAAGCAAGGGGCTTAAGCCCCTTGTTTAATTCTCTGGTTTTAGATCGCGTTCCATTAGTCCTTCAACTGCTTGTTGCAATGTAATTTCGCCTTTGAGTAGCCGATATACATAACGCGATACAGGCACATTAATTTTTTCGCGATCGCTAATTTCGATCAACACATTCGCCGTATTCACACCTTCTACCGTACCCTGCACATTCGCGATCGCATTTTCTAAACTCATACCCTGCGCGATCGCATAGCCGATCTGATAATTGCGACTGAGATTACTATTGCAAGTTGCTAAAAGATCACCTAATCCCGATAAGCCCCAAAAAGTTTCAGGTTGCGCCCCAAAATAAACACCGACCCGAATAATTTCCATCAGCGATCGCGTGATTAGCGCAGATTTAGCGTTTGCGCCCAAATTTAAGCCATCACAAGCACCAACCGCGATCGCAATGACATTTTTCAAAGTGCCGCCCAATTCCACGCCAATCGGATCGGAATTTGTGTAAACCCTGAAATTTCGGGATGCAAAAATATTTTGGATAAACTGGGCGGCAGGTTGATCATTACTAGCAACAACAGTCGCCGCAGGTTTAGCATCCATGATTTCTTTAGAAAGATTGGGCCCTGACAAAACCACAAGGGGATGATCGGGGATCAGCGATCGCCAAATTTGTGATGGTGTTTGACCTGTAGTCGGTTCTAGTCCCTTGGTGGCGCTGACCAAAACTGTGTGTGGCAGGAGCCTAGCTGTCTGTAATTTTTCGGCGATCGCCCTCACCCCCTTCATCGAGACGGCAGAGACAATTGCATCACTTTCACTCACAGCTTCGGCTAGGGAGTACTGACTTTGGCGCGACCAGATTTGGACATGATGGTTATTGGTTTGGACTAGAGTTGCTAGCGCCGATCCCCAAGCACCAGATCCAATAATCGTCACATTTTTTAAGTCTGATTTCATATTCTGAATAATTTATAGTATTTTCGCAAAAGTTAGGACACAAAACGCGATGGCAAGAGGTGACGCGATGTGCCGCCTCTTGCCATCGCGTTTTAAATCTAAGCGCTAGCGAAAACAAGACTAGCAGCCAGACTCCAGACCACGACGGTGATATAATAACCTGTAGAAGCCCTTCAATCCCTAAAACTCTCGATAGCTAGATATTGATCATCTTTAACTAACGTGAGTGGGAAGTCCCGCGCTCTACCTGTACTCAGGTGAGCGACGGGATGAAAACGAACCAGAAAACAAATTGAGCGACAGCGAATCAATATTTCTGTATTGTATATGCTATAGTTTTATCAGTATTCAGT